>NZ_JAAHGM010000014.1:0-115568 GCF_010692625.1 Okeania sp. SIO2C2 | reverse complement strand
ATCAACTACAAACAAGCAAATAGATTCTTTAGTACCAGAGCATGACTACCAGGCAGAAATAGGTTATGTAACTGATGATGGTCAGTGGTTAAAGTTAGCTCGTTCTGAGAAAATCAGGATATCAACAGCAGAAACTGTCACTCCAGTGGATGGAGATGACAGTACGGGAATATCAATACCAGAAGTAGGGGTAGATACTACAGATAAAGCAACAACTCCCGCTGATGGAAATCAAACAACTCCAACAGATGGTATCGGAATAGGTCAAATATTAGGAGGATTAGGAGTCGCAGGGTTATTAGCAGCATGGGCAAATCGAAAACGGGAACTAAATAGTGAAATAAACCTGACATCTCATCATAATAAAAGTGCATCAGTAACTTGGTCAGTTCCACAAGCAGACAAAGATGCAGCTAAATTATATGGAGGTCAGCAATATCAACTGCGGGTTTATGATGTCACAAATATCGACCTGGACTCACAACCAGCTCACAGTACCAAGTATTATGATTCCGAAGAGTCAAATCAGCAGTGGCAAGTAGGAAATTTACTAGATGATTGCGAATATCAAGCAGAAATAGGTTATGCTACTGATGATGGTCAGTGGCTACCATTGGCTCGCTCTAACCGAGTTCGGATATCAGAATATCCTGTGGATGAAAATATAGATGTAACAAAAGAACCAGAATTATTAGGTAAAACACCAGTAAAATGGGTATTACCTCCCTGTAAAATTACTATTACTCCTGAGAATGAAGAGAATATGATGGTGGTTTGGGAAGTTCCTCAAACTGCGAAAAATGCAATCAAAGAACAGGGGGGAGAACAATACCAGTTGCGAATTTATGATGTTACAGGTATTGACTTGGATACACAGCCAGCATACAATGTACAAGCCTACGATTGTGAGGAATCTACTCAGCAAATGCAAGCACCTGTTTTTGTAAAAGAACGCGAATATCAAGCAGAAATAGGCTATGTCACTGATGATGGTCAGTGGTTAAAATTGGCTCGTTCTCATCGTATCTGGATACCTGTACCTAACTTTACTGTAGACAGTGATGAAGTAAAAAGTACACAATTAGACACAACTCCCACCACAGTAACTATTCCAGAGGAAGCATTGAAATCCAGTTGGATTACTATAGTACCTAATGATAATCAGAGTGCTTGTGTTCATTTAGTAGTTTCTCAAGTTGCTAAAGATGCAGCAAAACAACAAGGTGGAAAGCAATACCAATTGCGGATTTATGATGTTACAGATGTTGATATAGACTCACAAAAAGCTCAAAAGATACAACAATACGATTGTGAGGAGTCTATCCAGAAACAGAAAATACCTATCAATGTTAGTTCTCTTAGTTATGTTGATTATTTAGCAGAGATTGGTTATGTCACTGATAATTTGCAGTGGCTAAGGATTGTTTGTTCTGACCCACTGCGAATACCTGTTTTGACTCGAACTGATGATATTGAGGCAGTAGGAACAGTTCTTCCTGGCGAAACAGCTATTGATACAGATGTAATATCTCAAGTATCAGAAAGTGAAGAAGAAACAGCGATCGTAGCAAGCAATATTACTCCTGGTGACTGTGAGATTCAGCATCTTGTTGTCCATAGTCATAACAATTGCTATTCACTAAATGATGCACAAATCAAGGGACTTCAAGAAACGGCCGTCTCTAAAACCCTTGAACCAGGGATTTATATTGTGCGGATTAAAAGTGGTACATTTGGTTACGGTTCTAATATTTGTCCCTCTGGTGAACCATTTGTTTTACTTTGGATTTTTGGTGGAAAAGTCAAGAATAAAAAGACAAATATTCCGGTTGAGCAAACCTGGTCAACTTTGAATGGGTATCACGAAACACTAACGTTAGAGGTTTTGGAGACCACTACTTTGTATGTCTTTTTTGTTGATACTTATCCTGATGACAATAACGGAGAGCTTACTGTTTCTGTAGCTAAGTTATATTCCTAAGTAATAGGGTGGGTAAATATCGCAATATTTATCCATCTACAATTATCTTATTAGGACTTACGCAGATACGCTATATATACTGTTCAAAACTATTGTCCAATAGTTAATTTACCCTATAAATAGTGCCTTTGCGTAAGTCCTGATTATATTAGATCATGTCCGGATGATCGCTAACAGCGGTTTTCATTTTGGTAGACCACAGTAGGAGCGAATGACCATAGGACTTACGCATGAACGCTATTGGTAGGGTGTGTTAGCGATAGCGTAACGCACAAAACCCTAAATCTATATGTCAGTGCGTAAGTCCTGGACCATTTGCTAACGTAGAAGCTCTTTGCTTTGCTCCGCGACCTGAAAAGTTAATGTACTCCCATGAAATTCACCATATCCGAAAACGTAATTATCAAGAAACCTCTCCCAGCAGCAGGTATTGTTTGCTCCAATCCTCAGCGCGCTCAACGTCTAGTCAACCGTTATTTTCCTTCAGCTCAATTACATACCGACAGTTGGGGCATAGTTATCTACACAGAGTAGTTACCAGGGGCACTATATGTTTGTTGCCAGTGTACCAATGGGTGCTGGTGGATCTGGCTTTGCTTTTCTGGAAATGTATGCTGCTGAAGCTAATTATATTGTTCGCTACGGGTCTAACGATCGATATGTAACTCCAGACAATCTTAGAGACATTAATATCATTGACGAAGCTAATAACCTTTATGGGTTGATGCGCGATTCGGGTCTTTCTGCTTCACAATTGGGTCAGAGTCTTTTTGCTTCTCCCTTGCTAGTAGACAGTCTTCGGCATCAGGCAGAATCACTGTTTTACCCAGTACAGTTAATGATTTGCCATCATGTTGAAGATTATCATGCTTATAATTACCCTGAGCTAATCGGAGAAAGGACTGATAATGTTAAAAGTCTGATTAATATCTTAGAAAGCAGTACCCAGAAAAATAGTGCCTGGGATATGGAAACTGGTGCTTTGTTTTGGCGAGCGACACAGTTTAAAAAACACGCAGTAACAGTTCTACAGTCCTTAATTAAGCATCGGGGTGAAACGACACCTTATGAAGGAGAGTATGGACGTATAGCAACAGAAATGGAACAAGTTTTTGGTCAGTTAATTTTAGACAGCTTAGTGGCAATCGTTTCTGTGGGAATTTAAGGCTGACAGAGACTTTAATGCTGCTGTCAACCTAGAAAACTATGTGCGTCTTCCTTGACATGCTCCCGACGCCCGTGCTTGAGCGACAACGCGGGATTCTTCAACCCGCAAAGGAGTTGCAGTTTATACAGAGGTGATGTCCTCCCCCTGTGTTCTTATATTATAACATGGTCGCTTTCCTATACGACGTTCCCTTGCACTAGAACGCGGGACTTCTCGCTATTTTTTGTTAAAAATTAACACTAATAAACTGTGACTCTGGCAACGCTGCTATTTCTGTCGAACTTGTGTTCAACACATATCCTAAAAGCTGATTTGTACCACTCATTTTAATCGCAGTACCCTCTAAAACACCATCATTATTTGGGTCTAAATCCTGTACTGAAATACCTGCTTTGGTTAATAGTTCAAGTTCATCACTGACAAATGGTAAAATCAAATTTGTATTAATCCCAAACTCCTCAAAACTATTAAAATCTTCAAATATCAAATCAGATTTTGTCATCCCTCCTGTTAATCCAATAACATCTTCAGTAGGATTAAAATCAGTAATAATTGCATTAGGCAATTCAACAGTACTGGGAATTCCTGGAAATAAAGAAGTAATACCACTTAAATCTTGTGTTACTCCTGCTAACTCCGTTCTGAAAACATATACATCACTTCCCAAACCACCTTTATAAATACCAACACCAGCATCACCAATCAGAATATCATTACCATCTCCACCATTTAATAGATCGGCACCCTTACCTCCATACAATGTGTCATCACCAAGGCCACCATTGAGCAAATCTGTATCCTTGTTACCATGCAAAATATCATTACCACCCTCTCCAGATAAATGATCTTTCCCTTTACCGCCAAAAATTAAGTCGTTGGCAGATGAACCAGTAATGATATCATCACCACTGAGAGCTAATACTCCCCCAGGAAAAGAAGTAGCTTGCTCTACTGTGAGAATCTCATTATCATCACCGTTTGTTCCCAATAAACGAGGAGAAGAGTCTGAAAAATCTGGAATAAGTACCATAACTTAGTATGCCTCCTAAAATATGCTAAATTTCTTGCTGTTCTATTTATGGCCAATGTTGCCTGTAACTCAAATTAATATTCAAAAGTTATGTCTATTATACTCGCTAAAAATCTGAGCAAAATCTACCCAGTAGCCATCAAAGAACCAGGAATTAAGGGAACATTAATTCATTTTATACGTCGCACCTACCAATATGTTAAGGCAGTTGAAGATATTACATTTGAAATAGACCCGGGGGAAGTAGTGGGATTTCTCGGGCCCAACGGTGCTGGCAAAACTACTACTCTGAAAATGCTCACAGGTTTAATTCATCCGTCTAAGGGTATAGTTAAAGTCGGAGATTATGTCCCCTTTGAACGCAAGAGAAAATTTTTAGAGCAAATTACCTTAGTCATGGGGCAAAAACAACAGTTAATCTGGGATTTACCAGTGTTAGATTCCCTGAAAATTAATGCTGCTGTTTATGGTCTTTCTGACAAAGAATATTACAGACGGTTGATGGAATTAACAGAGATGTTGTCCCTGGAGGGAAAGTTGAAGCAACCAGTCAGAAAATTATCTCTGGGGGAGCGGATGAAGGCAGAGTTGATGGCGGCGTTATTACATCAACCAAAAGTCTTATTTTTGGATGAACCAACTTTAGGTTTAGACGTAAATGCACAAGTGGCAGTGCGGGAGTTTTTGCAAGAGTATAATCAACGTTATCAGGCAACTGTGTTATTGACGAGTCATTATATGGCTGATATTACGGCTTTATGTAAGCGCGTGTTATTGATATATCAAGGTCAGTTAATTTATGATGGCAGTTTAGATGGTTTGCTTGATCGTTTTGCTCCTTATCGAGAGGTACAAATAGAATTACTTAATCCTGTGCCTACGGATGTAGATAATTTTGAGCAACATTTATCTAATTATGGGGAGGTGGAAATGCTGGAAGGTCAGTCAGTACATTTATTGGTACGCCGGGAAAATTTAACGGCAACTGTAGCTCAGATTTTGGCAGAATTAGAAGTGCAAGATTTAACGGTGACTGACCCACCTATTGAGGAGGTCATTGGTAGAGTTTTTCGTGCAGGAAAAGTTTAATTTAAGTCAAAAGTCAAAAGTCAAAAGTTTGAAAGGTTTCAATTTTTTAAATTAATTACTAAATATCAATTAGTATTTTCTTGGTTTAGCTTGTGAGGCGATCGCTAAACTACTAATTGATCAGCTAATGTAATAAATAATCTTAATCTTTACATTTTTTAAATTAATTAGGGTTTGCTGAAAAAGTCTTTTAGTAGGAGGAGACAGGAGACAGGAGACAGGAGAAATGGGAATTAAGAGGAGGTAGAAGTAAGAATTGTCAATTTGGGATTTTTCTGCCCAACTCTTACCTATGGTGCTTTCAAGGTGATTCTGCGTAAGTCCTGTTACTTATTAATTAGGGTTTGCGTATGGAAAGTATTTTGGTAGGGGTAGGAGACAGGAGACAGGAGAAATGGAAATTATAGAGGAGGTAGTCGTAAAAATTGTCCCAAGATTTTTCTGCCATAATCATCCCAAAATACTAGCTTTATGCAGCTGTTTAGACCGAAACAGGCGCACTTTTTTAGACAAAAAAAAGCTGAAACCCATATCTGTCAGTGCTTTGATATTTAATCAGCAAGCCCTAATTACTATCCTCCAAATAGTTGATTGAATTTTTTCTACAAATAAATATTATGACTAATATTCCGCTAGAAATTCAACCCTATAAACGTGAAGCTTGGAAACCAATAACTATCGATGGAGATGGTGCTTTAACTGCTTCTAAATTTGCTGGTAAACCAAGGTTTACCAAAAGATGAACAATGGCCGAAATATCCTCATTGCCAAAATCCTCTACAATTCTTTCTTCAGCTAAACCTTAATACCTTACCAGAAGCATTAAAAAATGAATTTGGTAGTGGTATTTTACAGATGTTTTATTGCACTAATGAAGAACTACTTTGTGATTGCGATTATGAAGAATGGGAACCATTTTCCGACATTCATTTAATTAGAATTGTTCAGCCAGAAACAGAAGCAAAAGATGTAAAAAATCCTGAAAATAAAAAAGTTTTTCCTCCTAAATTAATCGTCGATTGGCAACAACTAGAAGATTATCCTAACTATGCTGAAGCAGCAGAATTTGGTATAGAATTAGATGATGAATTATATGAAGATAATTTCTTAACTGAAGAGGATAGTTTCCCAATTGAAGGAGATAAATTATCCGGCTGGCCTTTCTGGATTCAGGGAATAGAATATCCTAATTGTCCGATTTGTGGTGAAAGAATGAGATTAGTTTTTCAGGTTGATTCTGACGATAATTTATCTTTTATGTTTGGGGATTCTGGTTGTGGTCATATTACTCAGTGCCAACATCATAAAAATCAAGTAGCATTTGCTTGGACTTGTTTATGATATAGCACTCAGCAGTTACCTTTTTGGTTTTTAAGTTATTATTTTACCTTACTCATCTACTGTTTTTTGATAGTATTATTTTTCCTGAAAACCAGTTAATCAAAGCTCCTGTTTAAATTAATAGTAAATAATTAAAAACAATGAAAAAAATTATCAAAATTGCTAAAGTTTTTCTATCTACTTACTACGCCTATATGTTAGAATATAGAGCTGAACTATTCTTATGGGTATTGTCATCTTCTTTGCCTTTTATTATGATGGGAGTCTGGATAAAAGCTTCAGTAGCAGGAGAATTTGCATTAGATAAATCACAGTTTTCTCATTATTTCTTAGCTGTATTTATTGCCCGTGCAATCACACCTGTTTGGGTGATTTGGGATTTTGAAAAAGAAGTAGTTCAGGGGAAATTATCTCCTAAATTATTACAACCGATAGATCCTGTTTGGCATCATTTCTTTGGTCATATTGGAGAAAGGCTTGCTAGAGGACCTTTTATTTTAGGTTTAATATTATTATTGTTGATTCTATATCCCCGGATATTTTGGTTGCCAAGTTTGGGTAATTTTTTGTTATTTTTAATTGTAGCAGTAATGGCATTTGCATTACGATTTTTAATTCAATATACAATGGCTTTGTTTGCCTTTTGGATAGAAAGAGCTAGCGCGCTTGAGCAGCTTTGGTTTTTACCTAATATGTTTTTATCGGGAATAACAGCTCCATTAGAAGTGTTTCCAGAATCAGTGTCTCAAATAGCATTATGGACTCCGTTTCCTTATATAATTTATTTTCCTGCTTCTATCTTAGTGGGATTGCCTGTGGATATTGGACGCGGGTTATTGATGATGTTTGCTTGGGGTGCGATATTTTTGGGATTAAATCGTTGGTTGTGGCGAAAGGGGTTAAAGCAATATTCGGGGATGGGTGCTTAATAATTAATAATTAGGGTTTGCTGAAAAAGTATGAGTGGTAGGGGTAGGAGACAGGAGACAGGAGACAGGAGACAGGATAAATTGGAATTTATAGGAGGTAGGAGCGGGCGTTTTGTAAGAATGATTTTTCTGCCCAACTATGCGCCTAAAATACGCTCCATGCATGAGCATAAAGAGGTGAAAAATTTGCACTGCAATTCGACTCCAAAAATTCTTTAGTCTTTATATGTCAATGCTTTTATATTTAATCAGCAAGCCCTAATTAATAATTAGTTATTAATTATTAGGGTTTGCTGAAAAAGTCTTTTAGTAGGGGTAGGAGACAGGAGACAGGAGACAGGAGAAACGGGGAATTATAGAGGAGATAGTAGGAAGAATAGTCCCTTAATTTTTCTGCCCAACTCTTGAGCAAAATCCGCTCCTAATTGAACCATTACCACCTAAAACCTCGCACTTTTTGATACTTAAAAAGGCTAAAACTTTTATCTGTAAAGACTTTTATATTTAATCAGCAAGCCCTAATTAATAATTAATAATTAATCATTACCTCTCCTTGAAAAGAAGATGATTGACGCTTATAGCGGTTTTCATTAACATAGAATACAACTATTTCTGTAGCTTATTAAACTTTAGGTATATCTATAATTTTTACTGTAGTCAACATCAGTGAAAACCGCTATAAGGAAAATGTTTTCTTCTCTTGGTTTTAACCAGAGGTGATTATCCATTATCAATTAATGAATCCTTCCTTCTTCAACCATCAAAAACTGTAGAAACTTTCAAATTAAGCCTTCTAAATCCAGGAGATAATACTAAATCATTACCAGAAAAACTACCTACTTCTGTATAACTTGTGCCGATTAATTTTAATATTAGAATAGTTTTAGTTTCAGGGTCAACAATCCAATATTCAGGAATACCACAATCTTGATATTGAATTCTCTTCGCAATATAGTTTCTTTCTCTTTGTATCTCTCCAGGATTAACGACTTCAACAACTAACAAAGGAGGAGACATAGAAAGGCGAATTATTCCGCTTTAATAATTGTTGAATATGTTCTTCTCGGATGATAGTCAAATCGGGATAGCGATTTTTCGGCTCTCCTCTAACCTCTAATTCTAATCCTTGACCCCGTACTCGACGATGACCTAAAAGTAAGGCAAATCTCAGCAACAAGAAAGTAGCAATTTCAACATTTAAACGTGATTCTGGAGGCATTTAAATTAATTCACAATTAAATAATTCACAGAGTTTTTCTGAATTGTTACTATATGATAAATATTCTTCAAAGCTTTGAAATTTATGTTTAACTTGTACCATCAGATTCACTTCTTTTGTCAAGATTGTGTGTCTGCCAGGAATCAGGAAAAAAAAATAGGAAAATATATATTTTGTCGCTTGATTCAGATAAATAAGTTTATCTAAAATAGTAAGTAATAGAAAATCCGGAGGGAGATTATTTATCAGCAAGAAGCTATGTTTTTTGATATAGCAGTTGAAGTAAAAGGCACAGACATCTCAAAAGCTTAAAACTAAAACAACGCCAGATTTTTCCTTCTTCCTTCTTTCTTCTGATATAACTGATTATGCAAATATAATATTATTGACCGAAAATTTTTAGTCTCAAGCCTCCCCTTTTAAGGGGATAAAAAAAGAGAATATTCCATATTTCAAGCCTCCTTATTGCAGAGGTACTGTTAACGCAGTTCCTCCGTTAGGAGGCTAACTGATAACTGAAATGACCTACACCAATTTTTAACTTGATGAGATAGATATTTTTAGAGCTTCATTGAACAAATAAATAAAATACTATAGGAATTAATTACATTGTTTTTAATCTTCCTCAATATACTCTGCTATACTTGGTAAATTTGCAACTCTAGTAGTCAGTAACTGAGGACCAGCAACAATAATTTTTATTGCATCTTGCTCTACAAGTTCAAACAGATATTTTTCTAAACTAGGTCTTTCTATTACTTCTTGAATGTCTAATTCTACTTCTTTTTCTTTAGCTTTACGCTTTACCCGCTTCAAAACATCACTAGCTAGAGCGCGATAACCCTCTAACATAGAGTCTTGAAGTTTATGCAAAGGATTAGACCCTAACCACCCAGTCTGCCCCAGTTCACCAATAACATCATTAATAGAGTTATTATTAATAAAAAACACAACTCTCAATTTAGCTTGATTTTGTTGAGCTTCTGAGATTCCTTTCCACATTGCTTTATCGTAAGCATAGGGATTTGCAACCACCAACCAAATATTCATATTTTACACCCCTAGCCCAAATAAAGGCCAATAAAATTTCGCCATTGCCAAGAAGATCAAAGTCCCCACTAATTTTAGCAATAAGCCACGCTTAAAAGCTTCAGCAGGCGACACATAACCACTACCAATGATAATGGCCATTACCGGGGTACTTACTGGCAACAGAAAAGCCAGACCTGATGGCAGAGTGATACCCAGTGTCATTGCTCTAGGGTCGATTCCATATTTAGCTGCTAAAGCAAGTCCAACTGGCATCAAAACTGCCACAGCAGCAGCATTACTCATTCCTTCTGTCAAGATAGTAATAATCAAAACCATTGCCACAAAACAAATTAAACCAGAATTAATCCACGATCCCAATAAAATTTCTGCTAATGCTTGTGCTGCCCCTGTATCTCTTAACACTGCACTTAGAGCAATAGCACTACCATACATTAAAAAAATACCCCAGTTAACATCTTCTTCTACTTCTTGCCAACTTGCCAACCCAAAAATGAAGCTACACATCACCCCAAAGAAAGCTATTGTATCTAGTCCCCAAGCTGTTCCTCGAAAAATCCACAATAAAACTATCCCTGCCACTAATACTAATGTACCAATTTCTCTTGGTGAAATTCCTCCCAGACTTTTTGACCTAATTTTGAGAAATTTTAGGGCATTTGGTAAAGACACAACTGTACCTTTTCCTATTTGGAGTAAGATAAAATAAGCTACTGTTAACAGTAATACGACTAAAGGAATAGACCAAATAAACCATTCCACAAAACTGACATCGTATTCTCCGTTAGTGGTGCTGCGAAGAACTCCTAATGCTAGTGGTGCTCTGGCACCTCCAAGTAAAGTTGCGATACCACCAATACCGCAACCCCAACCTAAAGCTAAAAATGCTGCTAGTCCAAAACGTCCACCGGGTTTAGCTCCTGCTGCTTGTATAACTTCTATCACTACTGGAAATAACATTGCCGTAACAGCGTAGGAACTAATAACAAAAGACATTATGGCTGAAAGAATTAAAATAGAGGCAATTAAAGTATTCTGGGTATTACCAAAACGGGAAACTACTGTTAATGCTAGACGGGTACTCAGTCCTGAGCGTTGAATAGGACTAGCTAAAATAAATGCTCCTAATACAAAAAATACTGCTTTGTTGCCGAAATAAGCATAAGTTTCTGTGGGAGACATACTACCACTGAGGGGGATTAAAAATAAGACCATTAAACCTGTGACTGCTACTGGTAAGGTATTAGTTGCCCACAGAAAAGCTGTTACCCCAAATACTGCTAAAGCTCCTTTTGCCTCTTTTTCTATTCCTGCCATTGGAAACAGGAGAATACTTACATAGATCAGTGCTGCGGCTACAAACCAAAGCCAACGATACTGAGGTTGACGAGATATGCGTAACCAACTACGAAGATGTCTAATATTTTCCATTTATATGAGTTAAATTGTGGAGATGTCTAATTAGCGATGCTATGAGGAAATTCAAATAATTTTTACTATATGGCTTTGATAACTAACTGAGATATTACATTTTACACTATTTTAACTTGTAGCAAGCTAAACAATTATGATATCATAGTAAACATCTTAAGTCAAGAAAATGATGAAACTTTAAATTCCTAAAATTCATATTTTTATTCGGGATTTAAACTTTGTTTTTTATAGGATGTTGTGAATGGAAAAAATCAATCAAACTGGTCTAACAGTATGGTTTACTGGTTTAAGTTGTGCTGGTAAAACTACTCTGAGTTTAGCTGTGGCAGAAGAGTTGCGATCGCTTGGTTATACGGTAGAAGTTCTTGATAGTACTGTTGTTCGTCAAGACCTTGGTAAAAGTTTGGGTTTTAGTAAAGTTGACCGAGATGAAAATATCCGCAGAATTGGGTTTTTAGCCCATCTTTTAACTCGTAATGGTGTGATTGTTTTAGTATCTGCTATTTCTCCTTATAATCAAGTTCGAGCTGAGGTTAGAAAAAGAATTGGCAATTTTATGGAAATATATGTTAATGCACCTTTAGAAGTTTGCGAAGCGCGGGATAAAAAAGGACTTTATCAACTTGCCAGAGCTGGAGGAATTAAAGAATTTACTGGCATTGATTCACCTTATGAAGCACCTCCTCATCCTGAAGTTGAATGTCTAACTGACTTAGAAACAGTTGCTGAAAGTAAGGATAAAGTTATACAGAAGATGAAGAATTTAGGTTATTTAGAACCGAGCGATCGCTCCCATATTAACGGTAATTTTGTGCGAATTTAGGAAATTTATTTAACTCAGTTTTATGACCAGAAAATTGATTTATTTGAACCATAAAACTGAGTTTTTTTACCAGACTGTATTAGATATCTCCAGAAAAGAGGGAATAGGGAATAGGGAATAGGCGAAAATAATTGATAATTTCTGTACGATAATTGATTTAATTTTTGATTTTTGGAGATGTCTATTGTTTACAGAAGATTCGATAGATTGTAAGCATTCAGCTATTAGCATTTCCTACGGAATGCTCCACAAACAACATTTCCGTTTGTCATGGTACGCAAAAAGATGCATAAACCTACAAGAAAGACTACAGATTTTCATTAATGGATAATTACCTTTCCCTAAAAGGGAGAGGATTGACTAAAAGGAAAAAATTTATTTTTTCCCCCTTGAAAGGGGAGGATTTTAACCTGAATTATTTAATTATTAATTACGGTTTGCTAATTCAATATAAAAGTCTTTACAGATAAAGGTTTTAGCCTTTTTAAGTATCAAAAACTGTGAGGTTTTAGGTGGTAATAGTTCAAAAATTTAGGATTTTGGTCAAGAGTTGGGCAGAAAAATCAAGGGATGATTCTTCCTACTATCTCCTCTATAATTCCCATTTCTCCTGTCTCCTGTCTCCTGTCTCCTACCCTTACCAATAATACTTTTTCAGCAAACCCTAATTAAGATTGATATAACTGAGTTCTTAACCTTTCTAATTCTGCCTCAATTAGCTGATTTTTAGCTTCTGATAATTGAAATTTTGTTTGATAATCATATAACTGAATACGTAACTTTTCTAGTTCTGACTCAACTGTTTGAAGTTGAGGTTTTAATACAGTCAGTTCATCCTGAAATTGCATTGCCATAGGTCGTAATTTTTCTAATTCCTCCTGAAATTGTAACAGTTGATATTTTAATCTTTCTACTTCATACTGTTCGGGATTAACCTCAATTTTCTCACCATTATAAATATGATCGACGACTTTTCCTGTCATAATATTTATCACTTCTTTCAGATGAATTCTATGTAAAAATGGATCTGAAAGTAAAGGAATATAATACATACAATCAGAGAAATAATAATGTGTTACTTGACTATATCTGGTGCGTTTTTTATCTATAACTGGACTACCCCCATGTAGTAAATTTGCAGCCCAAATTAAAGCTTGCCCTTTCTTGACATAAAGTTCTACTTTTTTTAAACCATTATGTTCAATTAATGACTGTAAAAACTCTTCATATATAGGATAAACATCATAAGGTTTATTTTGATAACTACCTGTAATTCCTAAGTCGTTTAAATCAAACATTGATAATTTATGACTGCCAGGATAATAATGTAGCGGACCGTTATTTGCGTCTATATCTTCAAGAGCTACCCAAACTCCACACATAAACCTAGCTGGCATTGAACTAAAATGTATACTGTCACTATGAGTAGATTGTTGAGTACCAAACTTAAAATTTAAGGTTTGAAATGGGATTGGTTCTCGCTGATAAAGTATTTTTAATAGGTTAATAATTTTGGGAGAAGTGGCAATTTTTTTTACATCTTGATTGAATGTCCAAGCATCCTGAATTCGATCGTGATAAATCCAAGCTGATTCTACTTTGCCTTTGTCTCCATATATGGGAGTTAAGTCTTTAACTATTCTATCTGTAGTTTCTGTAATATTTTCTATACCTAAGTCGTCTATGATTACATATCCTTGTTCGGCAAATTGTTTGACAAGTTTTTTTGTGTCTTTGTCTAAAGTTAACTGGCTAAAAATTTGTTCAAAAAATGGCGAATCTACTAAAGGTAAATTCATCAGAGAAGGAATAAACTTTTTATCTGTTGTTTTGCTCATAATTTGTGAATAAAGAAATAAGTAAGGAGGAGCAAAAGATTATAGCAATTTTCATTAGATATCTCCAGAAAAGAGAGAGTAGGGAGTAGGGGAAAATAATTGATAATTTTTGTGCGATAATTGATTTTATTTTTGATTCTTGGAGATGTCTATTTATAGCAGGGAACAGAGAATAGGGAATAGCGGGAAAAACATTTCCCCTGATTCAGATCATCATCCACATAAGTCCTAAACTGCCTGTCTTTTGGAATAGATAGTACCAAATTCACGCCAAGGTCGTTACATTTTAATCTGTATTTTCTGCCTTAAGTAGAGTAGAATAAAAAGTTTTCTCGCGCGCAGATATTGTAAATATCCGGACTTTAGTCAAAAACATCTGAAAAATACTATCAAAAGTTTACTTATGAAAAGTTTAACGTCAAATCAGCTTGTTTTTGATAGGTGTAGCTTTTAACTATTTTACCCTTTTGATGTATTTTCCTTGCTCTGTCTGTATAATTTTCAGCTATTTTTGTCCTCAAAAATATCAAAGTCTCGATATTTAACCTTTTTTTCTACTCTTCTAGAACCCTTATATAGTTATTCTGAATAAGACTGGAACACTTTTTTAGCTAAAACTCTTTCCAGGTAAGAAACCCTTGTCTCAATCTTAACTGGAATGACCATAGTATCTTTGCAGGCGGTATGTGCTTTTGGCATAGAAGTAGAGGTGAATGGCAGCTTCCCCCCCTACAGAATTCAGGAAATTTAGAAATAGAATAGGGGAAAAAGCGGATGCGACCCCGCGACGGTTAGTCGCATCTGGTAGCGCACCAAGCAAGTAGAGAAATACTCCCCACTCCCCTACTCCCCTACTCCCCTACTTCCCAATTCCTTTCAGTGAATTATTATTCCTCAAATTGCAAAAGGTCTTTCACAAATTCTTGATCGAGAATCTTTTTAGGTCTTAATACTAACAAAACCCGTCCAAGTAAAGGTATATTAGGTAATTCATCAAAGCACTGCATCTCTATCTTCCCAGCTTGGTCTATGATAAAATAACCATCCTCATACCATTCACGTTGAGACCTATCTATAATTAACAAAACTTCCTCAGTTGCTCCTGGTATTGGAGTAGGCAAGCGATCGCTATTTTCAATAACTGCTACAGGATCTTCTGCTTGCATGACAACTCGCCATCCAGGTATCCCTACCCAAGCACCTGCTCCACCAGAAAACTTTACTATTCCATGAGACCCCACTTCCTCCACCAGGGGTACAGCTTTTAAATCTTCTGTGTTCAGGGGTAATTTTCCAACTACTGGTAAGACACGGGGTAATTCTTCTTCTGACTCCATTCGATAAATTGGCAGACGGGGTGCTGGTCTCTGGGAAACAATAGTAAAATCAGTTAATAACTGTTCAAGTTGTTTTCTAGCTGTTTGAGAATCAGCTAATTTAAGACCTTTAGCAATGAGACGAGATCTTTGTTGTAAGTCGTTTTGTTGCCTAGCTAGTTTCCAACATTGATAAGCTACTATATCTCCAGGGCGATCGGAAAATCCTTCTGGTATTGTTTTCATCCGAGCAAAATCCTTAATGGCCTTTGCTAAGTCTTTAGCATCATCAACATCAAGATTATGCTCAACTATAAACTCAGTTGCTATAATTCTTTGCTCTTGAGTTAAAATTCTCAATTCGTAAAGAATATCACTGCCCGATCTCTCAAAGCGCGATAAAAAATCTGTTCCACTTTGCGACTGTACATTTTTTGCGGTTTTGGCATTGACAATACTTGTATATACTTGAGATCCTACTATCACCTGATTTTGCTGTACAGGTTCAAATCCTGTTGCTTCAAATATTTGCTGAGAAGTATATCCAGCTTTTTGTAGTTTTGCACAAGCTTGTCCCCACTCTACCCAGTTACTTTCTTTGCGACGTAGCAAACCAATTAAGTTTTCTATCTCTACTGGGTTTGTTGATTTTTCTTGAGAGTTGGGGGAATTTTCTGGTGTTTCGATCATAGTTGAGGGCGCACTTTTTTTATTTAAAATGAATGGATAAGCCTTTGACCATGCTACCTAAAAATATATCAGCTACGGATATAAGGCCATAAGTTAATTTATTTCTGAGATATAACACCAAAAATCAAGTGGAATAATTTTTGGCTATACAAGGTTTCGGTTGAATATTGACAACTTCTAAGATAGATAGTTGTTAGATGATACCAATTCACATTTAAAGTTTGTGACATCTTTAAAATGTGAAATAATTTCCTGCTTCTGAACCTATAAAATCTTACTTTTGACTTTTGACTTTTGACTTTTGACTTCCGTGAAACGGTATAAAGTAGTATTTCATGGATAATGCCTATTCCCAAAACAACACCACAATCTGTTAATATTATGGCACTTGGTGGACATTAAACAAATTGCTTCTAATGAGAGTTGGGCTTTTCTTATGCCTGGCCTAGTGTAAGACTGGATAAGATAATAAAATTAACAGGAAACTCTTAAGCATCCAATCACATCAGCTTTCCGTTTAACCTATCCTTGGCATCAATAAGTATTAAAAGTTTGGGGAAGATGTCGAAAATTGAATTAGTATTATGTTATTTTTGGGTTACAATTGCGGAGGTTTGTTTTAATGGAAGCAATTCCTCAACAGTTAGATAGCATAAAAAGCCAACTGATGAGCTTAACTAGAAGAAAAAAGCCTAAAATGCTAGTGGTAGATGATGAACCAGATAACTTGGACTTGCTCTACCGTACCTTCAGACGAGATTTTAGCGTACTAAAAGCTGAAAGTGGTATTCAGGCTTTGGAAATTTTGGCATCAGAGGGAGAGGTGGCTGTCATTATCTCCGATCAACGAATGCCAGAAATGAAGGGTACAGAATTTTTAAGTAAAACATTGCCCCAATTTCCTAATACTATCAGAATTATTCTCACAGGATTTACTGATATTGAAGATTTGGTGGAAGCAATTAATTCTGGACAAGTACATAAGTATATTACTAAGCCTTGGAACCCCAATGAACTAAAAGGAGTTGTACAAAAGGCAGCACATACTTATGAACTTTTGAATCAACGTACTGAAGAATTGCTAAAAGCTCAAAATCAATTGGAATTGTTGAGCAATGTGGTTAATATATCTCAAAATTCTGACAGAATAGAGCAAGCTTTAGAGGAAATTGCATCTGTCTACAGAGAGGCTTTTTCTTCTGATGTATGTATTTTGCAATTGATTGAGGATAATGCTCTAACTTCGATTCAAGGAGTTAGTAGTAATTTGGGTAAGGTGGACAATTGGTTGGCTAACGATCCTCTGGCAATTGAAGCGATCGCTTCTCAAAAGTTACAAGTTGTGATGGATGTATCAGAAGATATTGAGCTTTCTAATGTGGCAAATTATCAAATTTCAGGAATAAAGACTCATATTGTCATTCCAATTTCCTATCGGCAAAAACTTGTGGCCTTGATATCCTTACAATGGCAACAACCAAGCAAAATACGTCCAGAAGAACTTGATACAATTAATATCTGTACTCAACTACTGGCATTGGCTTTGAATAGTTTTGCATAGCTTCAGGCATACTATAAGCTTTACTTATAAAAATTAGGTAGGCCAAATATTTGTATTCCCATAAATTTATGTTCCTAGCTCCGCTTCTCTCTAACGACCCTATAAAGTGGAACACATAATCTCTATACTTAGCATAGCTGCCTCCTACCATTCAGCAAAAGTATCTATCAACTTACTATAAAAATGAAAACTACTACTTATGATTAATAATTCCACAGAAGTTCAGGCCATATTTAACAGAATTGCCCCAGTTTATGACCAACTTAATGATGCACTAAGTCTGGGACTACATAAAATCTGGAAGCAAATGGCTGTAATGTGGAGTGAAGCTAATGATGGCAATACCTGCTTGGATTTATGTTGTGGTAGTGGAGATTTGGCTTGGATGCTGGCCAAATGTGCGGGTAGTCAAGGTATAGTGTATGGAGTAGATTTTTCTGTACAACAATTGGCGATCGCTCGTAACCGCAAATCAACTTTATTTGGTCAGGTTAGTCCTATTAATTGGGTAGAAGCAGATGCCTTGAATTTACCCTTTGCAGATAATTATTTCGATTGTGCTACAATGGGATATGGTTTGCGTAATGTCTTGGATATTCCTCATTGTTTACAAGAGTTATATCGAGTCCTCAAGCCCAATTCTAAGGCAGCCATTCTCGATATGCACCGTCCTAGTGCTTCTTTAGTAAGAAGTTTTCAACAGTGGTATCTGGATAAAGTAGTAGTTCCTGTGGCTCGTAATTTGGAGCTAACTCAGGAATACGCCTATATTAGTCCAAGTCTGACAAAATTTCCCACTGGGGGAGAGCAAGTACTAATAGCACATAAAGCCGGATTTGTCAATGCAAAACATTACCCTATTGCTGGGGGTATGATGGGAATATTAGTAATTACAAAATAATTTTTCAACTGATAATCTTATATATAATTGTTATTAGTCTTGTCAAAAGTAGATAGTCTGAAATAATTAAAGTTGTCTAATATCTGGCTTTATTTTGTACCACCAATCGCAGGTGGAATTATTGGGTATTTCACTAATGATATAGCGATTAAAATGCTATTTCGCCCTTATCGTCCTTACTATGCTTTTGGGCAAAAGCTACCCTTTACTCCTGGATTAATTCCTGCGAACCAAGAACGTTTAGCAAAGCGAGTTGCTGATACTATAATGGGTTCTTTGTTAACTCCTTCAGAGTTGCAGAATTTAGCACGTCGTTTGTTGCAAACGGAGCGAATGGAGGCAGCTATTCTTTGGCTGTTACAAATGTCTTTAGAACAATTTAAAATCGATACAAGTAAGAAAACTGCTAAAATTCTAGCAAATATTCTACGGGATCTATTAGGTCAATCTTTACCAAGACTTCTCAAAGTTTGGGCAAAAAAAGAAGATTTTTTGGAAGCTCAACTCAACCAAATTTTTGACCAAGTCTTGCTAGAGTTTCAACTAACAGAAATGCAGGCAACTCAACTATCAGATTGGTTGCTTAAAATTGTACTACCACCAGATATATTAAGGCAGACTTTAATTGATTTTCTCACAGATCAAAATATTTCAATTATTGATGAAGATTTTCGCGAAAAAGCTAGTGGTACTTATTGGGTAGTAGCTAATTTGTTTGGGTTGCGTAATACTTTGATTAGATTAAGAACTTTCTGTTTAGATGATAAAGAATTAACTAATCAGCGTTTAAAAGAATTAATCAGAGCATTAGGTGTTAGAGAAAGAATTCAGGAATGGTTACAAAATCTTTCCATGCAAAATTTACCTGTTTCTACGGTACGCCAGTTAAGAAATACAATGGGTGATAGTGTACGTCTATACTTGCAAGAACGTGGTGCTGATTTAATTCAAGGTTTAAGTTTATCTATAGATTGGGAGCATATTGCCGATTTAATTATTAATCGCTTACAAGCTTCATCAATAATGAATAGTTCTCTAGAGTTGGTGAGTCAAGAATTAGCTTTGGTTTTAGAACGCTATTTAGAACGGGATTTAGAAAATATTGTGGCTCAAGCAATTCCAATTTTAAACATTGACCAAGTAATTATTGACCGTGTTAAGGGTACTTCTCCTGAAGAATTGGAAGTTGCTGTTAATGTAATTGTCAAAAATGAGTTGCAAGCTATTGTTAATTTGGGGGGTGTTTTAGGTGTTGTGGTTGGTTTATTTCAGACAATATTGTTGTTGCTACAAAGGTAAGTTCAAAATTATTGTTAATGTTTTTAATATATAGGTTTTTATTAATTGAATAAGTTGTAAATATTTGGCTGGAATTAATTTATTTTTGTAAATATTAACTACTAATTATGAACTAAGTAGTTAGGCACGAAAAAACCAAAGTATGTAATGAACAGTAAAGTTGCTCAAAAACTTCTTCTATTCCGTTTCCTGCCTGATCGTCACTATAATTTTTAATACTGACCTACTTACTTCTTCAAGTTTGTATCTAAAATACTATGTCAACTCCACACTCAAATAATAATTCCTCTCAAACTAAACTTAGCCCAGAAAAATATGCTCGCCTCAAAGGTGAACTGGATGCACCTTATCGAGGACTACGGCAATTTATATATATAGCTTTCGGAGCTTCTGGTTTCACCGGAGCTTTTATTTTTTTAGCAAAAATTATTGCCGGCCAAAATATTGCTTCTACTTTACCTAATTTTGCTTTACAAGTCGGAATTGTCATCCTGATGATTTTCCTATTTCGTTTGGAGCAAAAGGCCAGTAATCGGTCCTCTTCGTCTAAGTAACAAAAGTTTAAATTTTGTAATGTGGATATATATTTGGCCATAAAAATACAAAAAAATAAATAAAATATTACGAAATCCTTGATCCCTGTCAAGTTGTTGTTAAATAGTAAATGACTATAAATTGAGGTCAGCTAAAAATAAAGACCTTAAATATTTAAGTGGGGTCAGCTAAGATAAAGGCCCTAAATCTAAATCTAAATATAAAAAACCCTTTTTAAAAGCAAAACGCCTACTTCTAAATATATTAGGATTAGGCGTTTTGTAATTTGAGTTGTTTTCAGAATTATGGTATAGCAGAAGTGAAGAAGGAAAAATCTTACGTTGTCTGAGTTTTAAGCTTTTGATTTGTCCTAGCCTTTCCTTAGACTGCTATAGAACTAGAATACTTTTTGTGATGGTATAAGATAAAGTTAAATCTTACTATCTGTTTCCTGTCTGTAAGAGCAATGAAACCTTGTCTCTTATCAAGTAGAAAACTACTGTAAAAAATGAACAAGAAGATTTGTAATATAGACAACTGTTTTAATAAGCTAGTGTTTCTAAAGTTTCCCGTAAATATATACTAACTTGCCGATCTAAGGATATATTTTGCTGCTGACCTTCATTAATCTTACGCTCTAATTGCCATCTCTGAAAACCTGAACTTACAGCGATCGCTTGCTTCAAACTATCCCACATTCTAGATTCTGATTCATTTTTTGTAATTACTTTGGCTGAATTATTATTCCAAGAGGTAACATTAAATTTATTCATAATACTTACCTGAGTTAGTGATAAAGTTACTGAGATTTACAGCTTCTACTTCTTTAAAGATAGCTCACTATTCATAAACCAGGTATTAGTATGACTATATATGTCATCAAATCTTGACTTGTAGATATCATCTTTGGCATTGCTGAATCAAGTTATGAAAATAAAAACTGAAGAATCTCAAATATTTGTCATTCAATAGTTTACTGGACAGTACAAAGTTTTTGTATTCATCAAACAGTTGGTTTCATGTGACAAAATGCTCCAGATTCGACCGTCTCATGAATGGCGATCGAGTAGTTAAGAATTTTGTCACTCAGTAGACCCGATGTACTTTTAGCTAAAATACGCTTCCTCTGTTCGGCGAGTGTCAGTAGAACGATCTGTTCACTCGGATAACCATTGCAGGGTAGAGTACGAAACCAATGAGGAAAGTCCTTCCATATTGTCATGGGCATCTCTAAACTAACCAGTTGTAAAACAGCTAGGGCCATAGCAAGTATGAGTACAAACCTCTCCATTGCTTCGACTTTTGTTTGAACTTGTTGCTGATGTTTCTTTGGATATCGACTGAGAATTAAGTCTTTCGGCCACCCCTGAGTCGGGGTCATATCTTTGATCCAAAACCGATAGCTAAAACCAGACAATAGTTGAATTAAATTGCGGAAAGTGACTTCAATCTGAAAAAGCCAACTGTAAGCGGTTAAAATCTCTGTTGCGGATAGAGTGACATCAGTTGAAAGTAGAATTATTTGTTTGCCCTCCGGCCACACAGCGAGTACAAAGCGCACCCTTTGAAGGGGGCAATCCCAATGCAAATCTATGGCGCGATATCTGAGTGTCACCATCTTACCGTAAAGTAGTAGAGTTTCTTTCGTGAAGCAGTCTTTCTCGTCAAACAAATCGCGCAATTTGACTGATTTACCCCAGATGCGAGGTCTGCCACGACTGCGTTTGAGCGGTGGTGTTGGTAAAGGATGTTTGCCGAGTGGACTGATTCGTACTCTTGTAATTAATCGGAGATTGTGCTTCCTCAACTCTTCAATCAACTCTTTAGAGGCAAAGTAAGCATCAAGGATAATATAGCTACCAGCATCGATAAGTTCTACGCACAAACTAGACATTCGCTCTACTATTTACTATTGTAGTTTCATCATTCTCAGTCGTTTTGATACCATCTTGCCACCCCAAAGTCACAGGAACCGCTTTCAAACAAGAGCCTGCTTCTAACAGTAAAGTGAGCACTCCAAAATAATGACCTCGTATCCACTCTAACTTGGTCACGTTTTCTGATTCATTGTGTAGTTTTTTCACCGCAGGCATTTTTTTTCCTTCCTTACCGACTTTAATACCATCCCCTACATAAACTGCTTGACCTCTAAGACGATGGACTTTTGGGTGAGTAATTAACCATTCATATAGAATCCGGTTATTATTATATAGTGTATGTATATGTATGTGAGTAGGGATGAGCAGGCATTAAAGTAATGGGAAAGCGTTTAAGTATCAAAGAGCATATTTCTGTGCAAGAAATGGAGAAGCTCTATGGAGGCGCTAGGGATGTGGTAGAACGCTCTCAGTGGCAGATTATCTGGCTTTTGGCCAAAGCCTTGAAGAGTGAAGAAGTAGCTATAGTGACAGGGTATGGCTGGCAATGGTAAGAAGCGCTCGCCCAAGGGTTCAACTTTGGAGGACCAGCAGCAATGGGAGATGGTCGTCATCAGAATCCAGGAGCCAAGCCCTTGCTAGATGAACAGCAGCAAGCTCTACTTGTGCAAGCTTTAGAAGGAGAACCCCCAGGTGGAGGTAGATGGAGTGGCCCGAAAGTAGGGGTCTGGATGAGTGAGTTGCTCGGAGGTCCTGTGTCTTCCCAGGGAGGATGGGAAGATCTACGAGGGCTAGAATACGCTCATCAAAGTGCCTCGCCCCGCTCATGCTTTAGCTTCTGAGTTGGAACAGCAAGAATGGAAAAAAAAACTCCAACAGCGACTTCAGGAATTAGAAATCAAACTAGGTAAATCTGTACGACTGTGGACTATGGATGAACATCGTATAGGACTTAAGCCTGTAATTCGTCGAGATTGGTTCCCTTGGTGGGAAGTACCTATAGCACCAGTTTACTGGCGATTTGAATGGTGCTGGGTGTAGGTGCGAGAGTTGAACCTAGTAGTGGCCAGAGTGAATGGTGGCTGTTTGACAGAGTGGAAACACAAATAATGAGTCTGATTCTTGAAGCTTTTGCCCTACCCGAGGGAATCGATCAGGAGCATCCAGCATTACTGGTACTTGATAGAGCCGGATGGCAGATTACAAATAACTTAGAAATCCCAGGGGGTCTGTTTTTAGAGTTCCTACCTGCTCCCGCCTCCTGAACTACAGCCTGCCGAGAGGCTGTGGCCATTACTAGCTGTTAAATTGCCAAAATTCGATCGTCAAACTTTGTATTTCTTGTTATAGCTCCTTTCGGTGGAAGTTCAAATCATAGAAAAAACCGGAGAGTAACAAAAGAGGGATATTACTTCTGCCTGATAATGAGTATTTTAAATAGACAGTTTCCGGCGCTTAGTTACCATTTGGTAGCCTTCAACTATATCACCTTCAGCCCAATCACTAAAGTTGTCTAAGCTAATGCCACATTCATAACCTGCGTTGACTTCTTTTACATCATCCTTGATACGCCTTAGTGAGTCCAGTACACCTTGGTGAATAACTTCTCCTTTGCGACGTATTCGCACCTTACAATTACGGATAACTTTGCCAGAAAGCACATAGCAACCTGCAACAGCACCACGATTAATCGTAAACACAGCACGTACTTCTACTTCACCTAACGGTTCCTCTACTAGCTCAGGGTCTAATAGACCTTCCATTGCCCCTTGAACATCATCCAACAGTTTGTATATGACGTTGTACTCCCGCACATCTACTCCTGCCGCATCCGCTGCTTGACGTGCTCCTGATGCCATCGTTGTATTAAAGCCAATAATCACAGCTTCACTAGCAGCTGCTAAGTCAATATCTGTTTCTGTCACTTCTCCAGCTCCAGAGAATAAAAGCCTTAGTTGGACTTCTTTTTGAGGTAGTTGTCGCAGAGCTGCAACAATAGCCTCAACAGAACCTTGAACATCTGCTTTTAGTATCAAGTTTAGTTCTTTGAGGTCTCCTGCTTGGGCACGAGCTGAAACAGCACCAAGAGTTGTCCTACGCATAATCCGAGATTCTCTTTGAGCATCTGCTCTATCTGTAGCAATTGATGAAGCATCTTTTTCATTTTCAAATACATCAAACTCATCACCAGCTTGAGGCACGTCTCTGAGACCAAGAACTTCTACTGCAAAAGATGGACTTGCTTTTTCCACCCGGTCGCCTCGGTCATCAATCATTGCCCGCACTTTTCCGTAGACAGAGCCAGCAACTACAATATCTCCCACTTTCAAAGTCCCATTTTGTACTAACAAACTAGCTACTGGTCCTCTAGCTTTATCTAAGTGAGCTTCAATTATGGTGCCTTTGGCCAAACGTTCTGGGTTGGCTTGCAAGTCTTCTACCTCGGACACTAAAAGAATCATTTCTAGTAAGCTATCCAGATTCTGTTTCTTGATCGCACTAACTGGAACCATAATAGCATCACCACCCCATTCTTCAGGAACTAAGCCATGTTCCATCAATTCTTGCTTAACACGATCTGGGTTTGCTTCTTCCTTATCAACCTTGTTAATTGCTACTATAAGTGGTACTCCTGCAGCTTTCGCATGGCTGATAGCTTCTATCGTCTGTGGTTGTACCCCATCATCTGCTGCCACAACTAGCACTGCGACATCTGTAACTCTTGTTCCTCTAGCTCGCATTGCAGTGAAAGCTTCGTGACCAGGAGTATCTAAGAATACTACTTGTTGCATCTTACCTTCATGTTCAACATCAACATGATAGGCTCCAATATGTTGAGTAATACCGCCTGCTTCTCCTGCTGCTACTTTAGTTGCACGGATTGAGTCTAGAAGACTGGTTTTTCCATGATCGACGTGCCCCATAATTGTTACTACTGGTGGACGACGTTCCAGTTTTTCTAGATCGGCATCTTCTAGCATTTCAGTGGTTTTCTTCGCTGCTGATTCTTCTTCTAGGGCTTCTACAGGAATTCCTTCTTCTTCTGCTACCATTTCTATGGTGGCAATATCTAAGCTTTCTGTAATATTGACTGCTATACCTTTCATAAACAGTCTTTTAATAATCTCTGTTTCTGATACTGCCAAAGCTGTTGCTAATTCTTGAACTGTCATGCTCGAATTAATTACTAGCTTTTCTACAGGTTGAGCTTCAACAGATTGATTTTGTTCAGCAATTTCAGACTTGACAGGTTGCTGTGATTTACTAGATTTCTTTTTGATGCTGGGAGCGTTGTTACCAGAATTGGATTTAGTTTTGCCAGGACTACTGTTTGGTTTTGGTGGGCGAGCTAAAGATAAGCTCATTGTCACTGGTTCTGGCTTATTTAAAAGTTCTTCTAAATCTTCATCATCTTCTTCTAGGAGTGGTTTTGGACGAAGACGTTTAGCTTTTGCACTAGCTTTAGCATTTTTCTGAGCAATTTCGCTTGAATCTTCTTCTTCTTCTTCCCAAGTTGGACCTTTCTTTAATTTTGCAGATGGAGGCTTACTTGGAGATATTATTTTTCTTCTTGGTTTTTCTACCTCATTATAATCTAATTCTATTACTTTTTCTTCTGGCTCTTTTTCTTCTGTTATATCTAAATCAATATCTGTATCTTTTGGAGAATCAACTGATATTTTTAGTCTCGGTTTTGGTGCAAGTTGAGGTTTTTGTAATTCTTGAACTTGCTTTGGTTTAACCGTAGATCTATCTCGATGTTTTTGCTTTGACTGACTTGAAGTTTCAGGGCTGAGAATAGGTGGTCTTACACTTTCTTTTTGAGAAGTATCTTTGTTTTCCTTTTTATTAACAATTGCAGGCTTTTGAGAAGGTTTTTCTTCTCTATCTTTTCTTTTTTTACCTTCCTGCTTTGTTTTTTTATTTTTTTGATTAGGCTTTGTTATGGAGGGACTTTGTAGATTTCGATTTATGCTAGGAGGTGCTGGTCTTACAGGTGGTCTTACTAACTGGGGAACTTCTGTGACAGTTTTTTCTAATGATCTGTCTGGAGCTATATCTGTAGACTTTTTATCTACTGCTGATACAGATTTACCTTTTTCTCCCTCTAGCTTTAGGGACAGGTTTGGCCTTGGTTTACTGAGAGGTTGAATTTGCCGATCTAATGCTTCCGGTGCTGGAGGTTTTGGAGGAGTTGCCACTAATTGAACGTTATTATTATGGGTTTGGGTTTGATTTTTGAGTTTAGTTCTTTCTTCTAATGGTTTTGGTCTTGGTTTGCGTATTTCTAATATCTGCTGTTTTTTACCCTCGTTATGATTGAAAGTTGACTCTTGATTTTGAGAGTTACTTTTTTCTGGAACAGCAGACCTACTGGGAGAGTGGGGTAAGCTTTCTGCTGTTTTGCGGATTAGTTCTGCTTCTGGTTCTGTAATAGTACTGCTGTGACTCTTCACAGATATGTTGAGCTGTTCACAAACTGCTAGTATATCTTTGTTATCCAAATTCAATTCCTTTGATAATTCGTAAATTCTTACTTTTCCGTTGTTCATCCACTCTACCCTCTCTTTTACAAATCTATAATTTTACATTGTTATAATGTTTATTTAACGACTACACTACAATCATACTAGCTTTAGGCTCAGTTTAGCTACTTAAAAGCTTTTTTTTTATTTTCACTGCTTTCAGTTTATGAATTGTTTAGCTACTGTCTCGATTAAGTTTATATTTTACTTAAAACCCATCACTATTTAGATTGGAGAAATGAGTATTTCAGAGTAGTTCCCTGAAAGTCTACTTGCTCCATTTATTAACTAGACTTGATTTTTTGGTATAGGTTAAAAATTATACATAATAAGTTAAAGTTTTAAGCAATTTTATTGATTGCAATTTCACAATTTCAGTTTGTTATTTTTTATACATATAATCTTTGTGGTACTTGAGTCAAGGGTTTGACTTTTATAGATATATTGATTTCAATCATAGTTTAAGTTTCCTAAGACATTTATTGTCCTCGGAATATCTATCTATCTTAGCAGGATTTATAATTTTTCTGCGGTCTCAATGCTGTCTTAAGCTGTTCAGCTATCTAAAATTAAAATGCACCATAGCTCAGTAACTTATAGGTATATATTAATTTAGAAATGAAATATCTAACTGCTAGAGAAGATACACAAAATTAGTTGTGGTATTCGATTTATTTAGTAATTCAGAGTTAATTTGTGGATAATGCAAATCTTATTCTGTTGTACAACTATTTTCAGCGATCATTTTTTGGATGAAGAATTTTTCAATCTTTGCCATAATGCTTGATATATTTCTGGTGATACATGGGTTTTAAGTGAACGGCTTAATTTATTCTTTTTACGAGCAATTTGAAAACATTCTGTTTGTGGACAAATGTAAGCTGAACGTCCTTCTCCTTCATCTAATCTAATGGTAGAAGATTTTTTAATACGAATAACTCGCCAAAAATCTTCTTTAGGAGCAAGTTTTTTACAGCTAACACACCGACGGTAATTTGGCTTCATTTTTACTTTTTCGTTGATTAAAACTTTACTCAATTACTTTTTGTTTTTTTCAAAACAAATTGGCAAATATTAACCAATATATTTATAGATATTTTCCCTAATGTTTTTACTTAAAATTTTGATTTTCTCATACTTCAAAATTCCAATTAAAGTTATAAAAATCATTCACTTTACTCTTCATTAAATCCCATTGATTAATTAAAAATAATGACATTGTGCTGAAAACCTCTAATTTTGATATCTGCCAATAAATTATTGCACAAATTAATACTAAGAGTAGCTACTTTTATCAATCTAAAGTCAACAGTTTATCTGAATAAAAGCTTTCAATTATTTAATTCTATGATAGTAGATTAAATGAATTGTAATCATAACGGTTTGCGGATAAATTAATTATGAAAATTGGTACAATACCAATTTTCATTATGAATGCTATAGCAGTCGAAGGAAAGGGGGCGGACATATCAAAAGTTTAAAACTCAGATAACGAAGATTTTTCGGCCTTTAGGTCTTTTCTTCTTCCTTCTGCTATACAAACAATCAAAGTGAAGTAAGAACTTTACCCATAATGTATTAAAGAGCTAAAAATCAAGCCTCATTCCAAGAAATGCTTAAGACCTAACCTCGGTAACTACTGATTACTATCAACATTAAGTATTTGTAACAAACAAACATTGATCGCGCCTGGTATAGCAAAATCCAGATAACTTCTTAATTAGCAATAGTTAACAACTTACACCAATTTTATGTTATGTTGCACAAAATGAGGTTTTAGGTTTTATACCAATTTTATGTTATGTTGCACAGAATTATGAAATTTATTAATTCGTCTGTCTTAATCTATAGTCAACTCTGATTAAAATATTATTCTATGCAACTTCATATTAATTTTGTTTACAGTTTTATTTTTTTAATGCCATACAACTCTATGAATACTTGCTTTTTTTAAGTTGCAAACCGATATGATTTTGATTGTAAATAATTAACTCTATCTCTGAAATTATAATCTTTAATATTTAAGTTAATTCCACAGGATATTCAGTTTCATCAACTTCAGAATAATTATCTGGATCGTCAAAATCTGTATTTTCTAACTCTAATTCCTCAGTATTGTTTTCTTCTTGTTCAGCTTCTTCTTGTTCAGCTTCTTCTTGTTCAGCTAATGCTTGCCGATGAGAAACTTCAACTGCAATTTTGCTATCTTCTTCAGCATGATCGTATTTATAAGTGTCCTTAATATCAATTTTCCAGCCAGTGAGGCGAGCGGCCAGACGCACATTTTGTCCTTCCTTACCTATAGCCAAACTAAGTTGATCCTCAGATACCAAAATATGTGCTCTCCTTTCCTCTGGATCTATTAAACGAACTTCGTCTACTCTAGCTGGACTAAGGGAATTGGCAATATAAGTTGCAGGATCTGGAGACCAGCGAATCACATCTATTTTTTCTCCCCTCAGTTCATTCACAACTACCTGAATTCTCGATCCCCTCGCACCAATGCACGCTCCGACAGGATCTACATCTCTTTCTAGAGTATCAACTGCAATTTTAGTCCTCGGGCCAACATATCGGGATGGCGGATTTGCTTCCCTGGCTACTGCTACAATTCTCACTATCTCATCTTCTATTTCTGGGACTTCATTGGCAAATAAATAAACCACTAAACCAGCATCAGCTCTGGATACAAGTAACTGAGGCCCACGAGTTGAGCCTTCACATACTCGCTTGAGATAAACTTTGAATGTGGCATTAGCACGGTAGTTATCGTTGGGTAATTGTTCTCTCTTAGGTAGTTCAGCTTCTACTTCTGGTCTACCAAAACCACTACTTGCAGATAAGATAATTGATTGTCTTTCAAATCTTAGGACTTTTGCTTGAAGAACTTCGCCTTCTAAATCTTGAAATTCTTCTTGAATCATCTTGCGCTGCTGATCCCGTAGTTTTTGAGCTAATACTTGTTTGGTCTGGATAGCGGCCATACGACCAAATTCATTTTGTTCTGGTGTGACATCTAAGAATACGGTATCATTTAACTGGGCCTCTGGAGCTACTTCTATAACTTCTTTCAGAGCTATGTGGTGGTCTTGATTAGTTACTTCTTCAACAATGGTTTTAGTGGCCAATACTCGAAATCCTTCTTCTTCTACATCCAACTCTACTTCAAAGTTGTCAAAGTAATCATCTGTGAAATGAATTCCATCTAGACGTTGAGTGCGTCGGTAGCGTTCATATCCTTTTAGTAAAGCTTCACGTAAAGCAGCTTGAACTGCTTGTTTTGGTAAATTGCGCTCTTTACTAATACCTTCGATCATATCTTTAAGTCCAGGCAAATTAACCATTGACATAATTTTTATCCTCTATTATTTTTCTAAGTTTTTGTACTATGAGGCGAGTTTTTTTTTCATCCTTGTGAGATTAGGATATTTATTATTTGGGTATTCAAGTGAAGTATTTTTTGTTTTTTCGAGAGCTTAAACTTTGAGAATTGAAAAAACAAGAAAAGAAGAACAAGTACAGATAAAAGCTTCAGCCTTTTTATACTGAAAAAAAGTGCAACTTTTTAAGCTTGAGCTACCAAAAAGTTAGGATTTTGGGCAGACAAGGGTAGAAAAATCAAGGGAAAATTATTCCGACTACCTCCTCTATAATTCCAATTTATTCTGACTCCTGAGGACTTACTCCTGACTCCTACCCTTAACAAAAGACTAGTGAAGCGCAAACCCTAATTACCTTCCTTCCTGTAATTCAACAGTCATAATTAGAGAGCGTGGAATAGTTACTTGTCGTCCTTTTTGGTTAATGTAAATTGCTGTTTGATCGCGACCAACCAGTTGCCCTATCCACTGATTTTTACCTTTATAGGGTTCGGAAGTATTAACCGTAACGCTAAACCCTTTAAAGGCAATGAAATCTCGGTCATTATCCAAAAATTTAGAAATACCAGGACTGGATATTTCTAGTAAATATGGTTCAGAAATAATATTTGCTGCGTCTAGTGATTCTTCTATGGCATAGCTCATACGTTCACAATCATCTAAACCTGTGTCTTGATGAAAGTTCCGAATGTCCAAACGCAGCACTGGAGGATGCTGATTTGTATGAAATACTGCTCCTACTAATTCCAATCCTAGGGACTCGGCAATAGGGGTAGCAAAATTGATGATTTGTGGTATTAATGGATGACTCATAGGACAAATGCAACAAAAAAAGTGGGCTTCACCCACTCCCCGTTAACAATTGTTAACATTAACTTAAATCCTTTACAGATTATACAAATTTTGCTTAGACGAGGCTTTCTTGATTTTGCCTTGTCGAATAGCAACAACTGCTTTGTTAACTTTAAATTCTATTTCCTGCAAGAGTTATGATATTTTTTCATTACTCATTTTACAAGTTGAGAATTGGGATAGGTTTTCCCTACTAAATTAGCTCTATTAAACTATTAATTCATTAGTATATCATATTTTTTGTTGAGAAGCAAGTTAATTTTTTCTCCGATTGCAATTAACTTTTTATACCATTTCACTTTAAGGATGTCACAAATAGTTTCAAAGTTATCATGTCAAATAATACGTTTCAATACTTTAAACGTCAAAGTTTTCTGTCTATTAAATCTTACTTTTAACTTTTGACTTTTAACTTTTGACTTTTGACTTTTGACTTCCGTGAAACGGTATTAGCTTATATTATTTTGGGGTTGATTAGCTTTAAGCTGTAGTTGTCTGGTTTGTTCTAGAATTTTTTCGACATCTTCCTCGCTCATTCGCATCACATAGTTAATTTTTACTTCTTCAAGAAAAGCTGATGCTAAGGATTGAAGTTCTTCTAATGTGTGTTCTTGTTGTAATTCTGTACTTAGTGCTTTACCGAAGTTTTGAACTAGCTGGTTAGATAATTTTGTTCCTACTGGATCTGCCATTGCTATTTTAATTGTTTCATAAGCATTTTGGGGTCCTTCGGTAGCAATATTGGATAATTCTTTAATTAATCTTTCTGATAGTTGGTTTGCTAAATTTTCAGCTCCTGGTATTTGCTGAAATCTATGAAAAACTGGTAATTCTTCAATTATTTTTTCTACATTGTAACGAATTAGAGCTTCTATATCTGCTTGTAATTGAGGTATTACTTTGCAGACAGTTACTTGCACTAATCTAGTAGCGATCGCTTCGATTTCATTAATGTTATTTAGATCGATATAAGTTTTTTGTTGAGAGGAAAATATTTGCTTTGCTAATTCTCCTGTTTTGACATCTTTTTGCACTTGATTAATTACTTGTATTATTACTACTTCTGTTAGTTCTTGAGCAATAGAAGCAAGAAAACCTCGACTAGCTTGTGCCCTAATTGTTTCTAGGTCTATAATTTGAGCATCATTGAGGCGAATTGTTAGAGAAATTATCCGTAAAAACTGTAGAAATGGTAATAGTAGAAAAATATCGTACCAACGCCAGAGCATCGCTTCTGGCCAATTCACGCTAGGATAACGACGACTAATTAAAAATGTTCTGCCTAGAAATTCAATACCAAATATAATTATAAATGGTAGGTCGATTATGCCAAAATAATCAGCTAGTCCTCCACTTTCACCGATGCCACGATAATAGTTTTTAGCAATTAATGGTTTGATTTCTGTTTCAAACCATTCCAGTTCTTCAATCCATCCATTTTTTGTTAAGTATTCTTGACTCCAGAAGGTTTGAAATGATTCTTTTGCAGAATCTTCTGAATTAGGAATTCTATCCCTTATTCTATTTTTTATTTTTTCTAAAGAGCCACTTTTGTGGGCAACTGCGAAAGGATTTTGATCGATCATTTCTATGCTAAGTTCTCGTAATTCTGCCAACTCTTCTTGTACTATTAAAGAATCAGCACCTTGAGGTATTTTCGTTTCCAGTTCTTCCAAATGATCTAAGTATTTTTCTGTATCTCTATTAGATTCAATTCCCTTTATTGGGTCGTATCTTTTTGTGAGCATTGGGATTTGCTCAAAATAAAAATCACGAAAGGTAATATAGCTGATGTTAAATAGCACTAGAATAAAATTTACTAGGGCTAAAAATGCCATCATTCTTTCAAATATTGGAACTTTACGAGTTTTCCGACGAATCTTTTTTGTAGTTACCATTGATGATTTGATTTATTTATTTTGATATATAGCAAGCAATAAACAGGTAGGTTAGGGCATAGAGTGATGATGAGATGAATCGAAATAAGGGGAAATGTTTTTCCCACTGTTCCCTGTTATATTTTATATTTTTTCAGATTGGGATAGGTTTGAAACTGTTCTACAATATTTAATTTTTTGATAAATCACACTTTATATCAAGGGTGGAAAAAGAATGTTATGAATAATCAGAGCAGTTAAAAGACTTGACAGGAGATGTCCTTTGGAATACAAAGATAAATTCTGACCTAGTAAATGGTATCAAAGCTATTCATTCTGTACGTCGCCAATCCGACGGTTCCCCTACCACTGATTCCTCAAAAATAACCTAGTTATTTGCAGCAAATATTGATCAAATTGGTACTACTATTGGTAACTTTCTGAAAAAAAATAATCAAAAAAAATTCAAGAAAAAATGAGACCCTGGGGTCTCACTACTCACTATTTGGCACAGATAGCGATATGTTTAGTTCTTAAAGATATTTATATTTTAAAAATCCAAAAGCTTTTAAATGCTTACTCCTTCTTGGCGAGCAGCATGGGCAACTGCTCCTGCTACAGCAGTAGCTACCCTAGTATCAAAGACCGAAGGAATAATATGTTCTCTGTCTAGATCTGAAGCTTTGACTAATGAGGCGATCGCTCTAGCAGCTTCTAAATACATTGTAGATGTTAGAGTAGTGGCTCGACAGTCTAAAGCACCGCGAAATATACCGGGAAATGCCAAAACATTATTAATTTGATTTGGGTAATCACTGCGACCTGTGGCCATGACTGCCACATCCCCTGTAATTAATTCTGGTTGTATTTCCGGAATAGGATTAGCCATAGCAAATACTATAGGGTCTTTAGCCATAGAGCGGACCATTTCTGGAGTAACAACCCCTGGAGCACTCACACCTAAAAATACATCAGCGTCTACTAAAGCATCTGCTAGAGTACCTGAAGACTCAACAGCAAATTCTTGTTTTTCTGGGTTTAAACCTGTACGACCTTTTGATACTATACCTTTAGAGTCACATAACCAGATTGTCTTAGTTCCTGCTTTGCGTAACAAACGAGCGATCGCTATTCCTGCAGCACCAGCTCCATTAATTACAATACGAATATCTTCTATAGATTTTTTGACCAACTTTAAAGCATTAATCAATGCAGCTAAACTAACTATTGCAGTACCGTGTTGGTCATCATGAAATACTGGAATGTCTAATATTTGGCGTAGTTTGGCTTCTATTTCAAAACAACGGGGGGCAGCAATATCTTCTAAGTTTACTCCTCCAAATACAGGAGCAATATTTTTAACTGTTTCGATAATAGCATCAGTGTCTTGAGTAGCGAGACAGACCGGAAAAGCATCTACTCCAGCAAATTCTTTAAATAGCATTGCCTTACCTTCCATTACTGGTAAAGCTCCTCCTGGGCCTAAATTACCTAATCCTAAAACTGCACTACCATCTGTAACAATGGCAACTGTATTTTGTTTAATAGTGAGTTTATAGATTTGTTCGGGGTCTTCTGCAATTGCTTTAGATATTCTGCCTACTCCTGGGGTATAGGCCATTGATAGGTCAGATTGAGACTTTAATGGTATCTTACCTTGAACTGTTATTTTACCACCACGATGTAAATTGAAGGTGCGGTCGTAGACATCAACTACTTTTATTTCTGTTAATGCTTTAACCGCTTGGACGATTTTCTCCGAATGTTCGGTACTATAGGCATCGACTGTAATTTCTCTGAGTGTAATTTGGCGACTTTGCTCTAGTAAGTTAATGTGGCCTATATTGCCTCCTTCTGATGCGATGGCTTGGGTAACGCTGGCCAACATTCCGGTGTGGTTAGGAGTTTCGAGGCGAATTGTTAGACTAAATGAAGGATTAGGTGTTAGTTCTACCATGTTAGGTTTGTTCTAAGTTTTGAGTTCTAGATTTTAGTGTCATCGTAGTTAATATTAAGTTTTCAATGAGCATTTCTAGGCTTTAGGAAGGAATTTCTTTATGTCTTAGTTTTTTAATAGTTTTTTGGCAAGGGAAGAGGGAAAAAGGAGGACTCCATAGAAAAAAATACTACTCTTATTCTGTATTGATAGGTAGATTATTTTTTTTTATTGCTCTGATGTGAATATCGTTTCTATCAACTATTTTTTTGTTGGTTAAGAGTTTTGAATAATCCTTCTGGAAATTATTGATCGAGGTCGTAGAAAAAACTTATGCTTAAGTCTTGACTCAGAAATATTTATCAAAAATTATTCTTCTTTATTTCTCTTTATTTATTTATTTATTTCTTTCTTTCTTTTGAGATTTTTGATTGAATTTGATTTTGGATTTGAGAATTGCTGGAATGATTAATATTAGGTTTTTTTAGTCAAAGTCTAAACTAATTTTTGGCAATATCATTCGATAATGTGCAACCTCATTTCCCTAATTACTACTCCCTACTCCCTAAAACCAAAGAATTTTGTAAATCACGCTTCTTGGAAATTGCGATAATAATAAATAGTAATATGAAATATGACAAAATTTTTAACTACTCCCTCAGAGAAAATTATACTCAATCCAGTTTTTCGTATGCTAGTTATGAAGCTAAGGAACAGAGTATGTATAGGAAAATATATAAATTTTTTTCTTTGATCAAATGGATAGGGAATTATCTGTCATAAAATGATGTATTAAGAAAATACATTGTTGGCTCTAAATCAATTTTCACGATTAACTAAGCGTTTAATTAAATTATGATGCAGTTTTTTCTGTGGATAATTTTGTTGATTTAGAACCACTGTTTTAACAACATTACTTGTTGCTTATTCTTAGACCATTTCTCCATAAAGCAACACTTAATTTTTCAAATATAAATACAGTGCGTTTCTGTAGAAGAGGTTTCAAGTGTACTTACAAAAAAGAAAAATAAATGGTATGAAGTATGAAGATGGATAGAAAAATCAATCTAGATTTTTATCAATAGGAAAAATTTTACACATCATATACTGTGGTAAAAATTCTTGGGTTTGATCAAGACAGTCTCCAAATGTTTCCTCTTCGTGATTCTGAGAATTAGTATCTTCTTGCTCTTTCAATGGATTGACACAAATAGCAAGTTTGCCTACTCCTCCCATTAAAGAAATTACTCGATTTTTGATACTGTCAATATCTTGAATTAGTCGATCTGCATCTAATATAGAAGGAGCGATAACAAAAAAAGTTTTGACTCCAAGGGAGTCGGGAGCAAAGCCAAAACTACATTCACCTAATAAGGATTGAGTGGAAAGACTTAAAGATTCATAGAAATGATTAATGAGTGCTTGATAAAAAGATTCGCTTAGGGAATGATCGTCAAAAGTCGGCTTAGATAACATAATTAATGTCCTCAAGTATTATTACCTACCATCTTAACATTTCTTAAAATGGTACGCTTATAATTTTTTTATATTCATTATTAAAATTACAAAACTATAAGATAATTATTGCTAATCTAAATATCTCAAGTCAAATTGGAGATTCTACATCCAGAATCCATATAGATTTAATAACTACACTTATGCTACATCTGAAATACTAGCTGCCAAGAAAAATTAATTGGATTAGATAAGTCTCTGTGCCAAATTAATTTAACATTTAATCGAGGTATAAAATACTAAATCTGGGAACAGAAAATATATCTGAATACTAAATCTATTTATTATCCCCTAATTACCTAAATTTCAATTTTTTTGAAAATCACCCTAGTCTGGCATATTTTGTATGAGTAGTAAATCTACAAATGATTTTACCTACCTACTTAAATATTCAGAATGAGTCTATCAGATATCAGTACTTTTTTCCACAGCAGAAAGTTATTATCTATAAAAGTTTAAAATCTTCAACATTAAACATAATGATTAACTCTACTCTTGAACAACTCAAAAGTAAATTCGACAAAGCTATAGTTGCTGCTTTTGGTCAAGATTTAGCCAATACAGATCCAATGGTCGTTCCAGCTAGTAATCCCAAATTTGGAGATTATCAATGTAACGTAGCAATGTCTTTAGCTAAGAAATTAAAGGATAAACCAAGGGCGATCGCTACTAAAATTATCGAAAAGCTTGATATTACCGATATATGTAAGCCTCCAGAAATTGCTGGACCAGGATTTATCAATATTACCCTCAAACCAGAATATATAGAAGTTAATTTACAACAGATTATCAAAAATGAACGACTTAATATTCCCCCGACAAAAAATCCACAGCGAGTTGTCATTGATTTTTCTAGTCCCAATATTGCGAAAGAAATGCACGTTGGACATTTACGTTCAACAATTATTGGAGATTCTTTGGCAAGGGTTCTAGAATTTCAGGGACATGATGTACTTAGGTTAAATCATGTGGGAGACTGGGGTACTCAGTTTGGAATGTTAATTACTTATTTACGAGAAGCTTTTCCAGAAGCTTTAAAAACTGCTGATGTTTTAGATATAGGAGATTTAGTTGCTTTTTATCGGAAGGCAAAAAAAAGGTTTGATGAGGATGAAATTTTTAAGGAAAAATCGAGGGAAGAAGTAGTAAATTTGCAAGCGGGTGCAGAGGATAGTCGTTATGCTTGGCAACTTTTATGTAATCAATCTCGCCGGGAATTTCAAGTTATTTATGACTTACTTGATATTGAGTTAAATGAGCGGGGAGAATCTTTTTATAATTCTATGTTGCCTGGGGTTGTGGAAGAATTAAATAAGTTAAGTTTATTGGAGGAAAATAATGGTGCTCAATGTGTATTTTTGGAGGGATTTACTAATAAGGAAGGCGAGCGTTTACCATTAATTGTACAAAAATCTGATGGTGGTTATAATTATGCAACTACTGATTTAGCTGCTTTATGTCATCGGATTGAAAAAGAGGGTGCAAAGCGATTAATTTACGTTACGGATGCTGGTCAAGCTAATCATTTTGCTCAAGTTTGGCAAGTGGCAAAACGTGCTGGTTGGATTCCAGAAAATGTGGAAGTTGTTCATGTTTCTTTTGGTTTGGTATTAGGAGAAGATGGGAAGAAGTTAAAGACTCGTTCTGGGGAAACTGTCAGGTTAAAAGAGTTATTAGATGAGGCTATAAATCGGGCGCGGAATGATTTAAAAAAGAGGCTGGAAGAGGAGAATCGTTCGGAGAGTGATGAGTTTATTGAAAATATAGCTAAAGTTGTTGGTTTAAGTGCGGTTAAGTATGCAGATTTGAGTCAAAATCGGAATAGTAATTATGTTTTTAGTTTCGATAAAATGTTGGCTTTGAATGGAAATACTGCTCCTTATTTATTATATGCTTATGTGCGGGTTCAAGGAATTGCTCGGAAGGGAGAAATTGAGTTTGAAAAGTTGAGACAGAATGGCAAAATTATCTTGAAATATGAGCAAGAACTAGTGCTAGGAAAACATCTATTGTTGTTGAATGAAGTGTTAAATATGGTAGCTGTTGAACTGTTGCCTAATCGTCTTTGTGAATATTTATATGAATTGAGTGGAAAGTTTAATCAATTTTTTGAGAATTGCCCAGTGTTAACTTCAGAAGAACCTTTGCGTACTTCTAGATTATTGTTGTGTTACTTGACAGCCAGAACTCTAAAGTTGGGATTATCTTTGCTGGGAATTTCTGTTTTAGAAAGAATGTAATTTATCGGTATTCAGCTATCATTATTTCTGTTTTAGAAAGAATGTAATTTATCGGTATTTAGCTATCATTTATTAACTCTTAACTGATGATAGCTTTTGGCGAAATTAAGTTTAAATCAGTATTCAGAGACTGAATGATAATTGAAAGTCTGGATAAAAATACATCAAACTATAACAGGGAACAGGGAAAACCGAATCTGAGAACAGTGGGAAAAACATTGCCTAGTTTAAGATTCATCAGTCTATGTCTTAACCGCTCTGGCTATTGCTATAAATAATACCTATAGGACTACCTCTATATTTTTTCACCAAGAATTATATTGACTAATGTGCCAAATTCGTCTTTCATTTTTATGGCTGACTTCTAATATAGCGCTGTGCGCAGGCAACAGCTCATCTGGCAACAGCTCATCTGGCAACAGCTCATCTGGGGGAATAAAAAACCGATAATATCAGGCTTTTAGCTATTGGACAGTTACTGTAATTTGTAAATATGCCAGCGCACATTGCTATAACTGAATGCTGAATGCTTACTGTACTTCACAAACTTCGGTAAGATCTGATTTATTAACTGAGGTATTTGCGCAGCATAGCGCTGTGCGCAGGCAACAGCTCATCTGGCAACAGCTCATCTGGGGGAATAAAAAACCGATAATATCAGGCTTTTAGCTATTGGACAGTTACTGTAATTTGTAAATATGCCAGCGCACATTGCTATAACTGAATGCTGAATGCTTACTGTACTTCACAAACTTCGGTAAGACCTGATTTATTAACTGAGCTGTTTGCGCAGCATTCCGCAGGAAAACTCTTATGCTATCTAGGTCTCATAAATTTCTACTTTACTGGCCTACAATCAGAAATTCAGCTTCTTAATATTTACTTTATAAATCAGTTCTAAAACTTCTGATTTTCTATCTAAAAGGTGTATTATAATTACAGGTAGATACGATTGTATGCTCTACCAAAAAATCATGAAACTAGGTTAATAATATTAATCTTCTCTTAGTTAAAAGTTTCATTATTAACTGAATCGATTAATTTAACATTCTGCAATTGGGAAAACAGTCAGGAGTGCAAGTATTAAATAACCCTATTCATGGGTGCTAAATCTACACCTCAATTAAGTTTGGTAACTATACATTAGCTTCACTATATAATCATGGTAAAAAAAACAGTCTTAATCGTAGATGACTGCGAAATTGTCAGAAAACTCGGTTCACACTTTCTTACTAAGATGGGATTAAATATTATACTGGCAAGTGATGGTTTAGAAGCACTAGAAAAAATCAAACTAGAACATCCTGATTTAGTGCTTTTAGACATTATTATGCCAAAAATGAATGGCTATTCAGTTTGTCGTCAAATTAAATCAGAACCTAAAATTATGAATATACCTGTAGTTTTTTTATCTAGTAAAAACAAAGAAGTTGATGTATATTGGGCAATGAAACAAGGGGATAATGGCTATATAAGCAAACCTATAAAAAAATCTGAGTTAATGGCAATAATGGCAAGGTTTAATATCATTGCCAATGTGAATCCTAAATATAGTGACCAGTTTCTTTATAAACAGGGTTGTATCAGAATTTTATCCCCAGAAATAGAATCTAACTCTAATTGTTATGAATTTTGTACCACTTAATTTGCCAATAAGTTGCTCGAAAAATTGAAAGTTAATCAATTAAGCAAAGATTTATTCAGGATTTAGATTGAAAATATTAACAGTGAATTAAATCCTTGAGGGCATAAGAAACAAAGTAAGATAATTGGAGAGTTTTTATTGTTGAAAAATTATTTGATTACAGGGAGCGTCTCAAGATGAATATTCAAACTCTAAATTAATTGATATACAGCAATTAGCACTTTAAGTATAAGCTTTTTCGCTTTTCTAGACCGGGCTTGTTGGAGTGAGTTGGTTGATATACAGCAATCTTATTTGAGTTGTGAGATATTGTAGACTTTAGGGAATGAGAAACACCGAAGCAATAAAATTATTTTTTTTCTTTTGGGTTTAATACCCTGCCTTCTACACAGTGTTTATAATAGAGTTGTTGGGAATTAAGCTAAAAAAATGGCTAAAACCCTTATTAGTCAAAGTTTATAGCGTTTTTCAGTCCTAAGATACTGAAAACCTTATAGAATAAGCCTTTGAGCATTGTTCAATTTTTATTTCCCAACAACTCTAATTGCTTGGAGTTTGAGTCCCCATCTACTTTTTCCTTTTTCCTTCTTGCTTCTTGCCTCTTCAACAAGAATGATTTACAGCGCTTTTCATATTGATGAACCACATCGTCATAATCACGCGCTCTGTAGAGATGTTCCATGGAACGTCTCTACTGTGGTCTACCGTGCAGGAAAACCGCTGTAGGATTGCTATATATAGTCTTTTTCAGTTCAATGAGAGACAAAACTTAGAGTTTTAGGTAATAAAAATTTACTCCTCTACCTGCATGATATATTTCGATGAAACTTACTGTCAAAAAATGTACTGATATTTTAGTCGAAAAAAGCTTATAGAATAAAGCTTTAAGATTGAATATAATTTGGTCTTTTATCTATATATTGAAATTAGATAAAAGCAAAATTATACTAGATTAATAAGGTACTCGGTCATAAATAGATTCATTTTTTTATTTACGAAAAACTAATTAACCTGAATTCAGGATAAATTAAAAGCCTGATTCTATAGTTGCTAATTCTACCGATTCGCTCAACATTATTATATAGTTTCAGATTATTCCAGGTTAAATAACTGCTCTTAATCCGAACTGACATTAATTACACTTTTATTAGTAAAAGACACTTAAATGTAAATTTTGAGAAATTAGCTCTAAGAGAAATAAACCTACTACAGAATTTCCTTGTTTATCTAGAGGAGGACTATAGCAAACAATTATTCCTGTACTAGGAACTACTCCCAAAACAATTCCACTTACACCAGACTTAATTGGAATTCCTATTTTTACAGCATAACAACTTGATGCTTCATACAAACCACAGGTAGTCATTAGCGCTTTAACTGCACAACAGTGTTTTTTCCACTTAGAGTAAGGATATTTTACTAACAACATTCCTAGATTAGCAAAATCAAAAATTGTGCCAGATAAACAACAAATTTGATTATAAGTATCTAGAGCAATTTTCGAGTTTTGAATATAACCCGCTTCTACCAATTTTTCAGCTATAGCTTGATTATTATGATTAGGTAAAGACCTAACAGAAGTTAATATATTTGTATCTAAAAATAATTGACATTTTCCATACTTGTTAAGCCAAGAACAAAAATTTTCACAGCGCTCTTGAGCAGTATTTCCTGGTAGTAACGATGATAAAGCGATCGCTCCACTATTAATCATTGGATTTCTTGGCCATCCCCCATCAATTTCCAGTTGTTCTAAAGAATTGAAATGCTTTTCTGAAGGTTCTATTCCCACTCTTTTAAATACAAAATCACTACCAAACTCACATAATAAATACAAGAGTAAAAAAGGTTTAATTGTACTCATTAGAGGCAATTTTATTTCTACATTACCTAATGAGATAATCGGATTTTCAATACTTTGTAAAACTATGGCAAAATTATTAGGGTTAGCTTCAGCAAGTGAAGGAATATAAGTAGGTAAAGTACCTAATTTTGTTTGAGTTAATGCTGTTTCTATCCAGGCTGATAATTGTTGTTCGTCAATGGCTAACATTATAAAATTATTATCTAGTTTTATTATTGTTATTTTTTTATTTTGGGTGCATCTCAATATTTGTAAAAATACTTTTTTCTTATCTATTCCCTGTTGCCTGTTGCCTTTCGGAGCTGTTGCCTAAAAGCGATAATTTTTTGGCTTTATTCAAAATTGAGATGCACCCTTTATTTTGGGTTGAATTACCGAATAATTAAGGTTTAAAGCCTCTCCTTTAAAGAAAAAAAAAAGAACAAAAATTCCTTTTATTCAATCCTCTCCTTGAAAATAAGAGGTAATTTTTAATTGTTAATTATCATTTTCTTTGTGGGTTTAATACCCCACCGTCAACGGGGGTGTTCAAAATTACTTGGGGTTAGAATCCCCATGTAATTTTCCTCCTGTCTCCTGTCTCCTGTCTCCTGTCTCCTTCTTCAATAATTGTTGAACCGCAGTCTACACCGTGTTTGCAATTGGTTGGGGTTTGTAGACAGGAAGTGGCGTGTCGAAGACTATCCCTATACATTTTTTCCTTCTTGCTTCTTACTTCTTCCTTCTTACCGAATAATTAATAATTAATAATTGAATAATTCTGGTTTAAAGCCGACCCTTTTAAGGGTAAAAAAGCGGTCGATATTCGGAGCTTCCCGAAGGGTGGGATGGATGGGTTTCCTAAGCATATCCAATCGCCCAAAATAAGAAATAATATTTCCTTATGTTCAATTCCGTAACGGTTTTAACCAGAGGTAATTATCAATTATCCATTATCAATTAATGAATTCTTCCTTCTTCAATTAGAACAGAATTTAATTATAATAAGAGCTAAGTAAAAAAATATATATACCCGATGAAAAAGGTCATTGTTATTACAGGAGTTAGTCGTGGTTTAGGTAGAGCTATGACCGATGAATTTATTAGATTAGGTCATACTATTATTGGTTGTGCTCGTTCTGCATCTGCTGTTGAAAAATTAACTACTAAATATGGTAATCCACATCAGTTTACTTCTGTGAATGTAGCAGATGAAAATTATGTGCGAGAGTGGGTAACTAAAACATTAAGTCATTATTCACCGCCAGATTTATTAATAAATAATGCCGCTATAATTAATCAACCAGGGTCTGTTTGGGAAGTTGATAGTGAGGAATTTTCCCAATTAATTGATATTAATATTAAGGGTGTGGCAAATGTGATGCGTCATTTTCTCCCCGCTATGATTTCTAGAAAGAGTGGAATAATTGTTAATTTTAGTTCTGGGTGGGGACGTTCTACTTCTCCACAAATGGGACCTTATTGTGCTTCAAAATGGGCAATTGAAGGTTTGACCCGTAGTTTAGCCCAAGAATTACCGTCAGGAATGGCCGCTATTCCTCTCAACCCTGGAGTTATTCATACTGAGATGTTAGATATTTGTTTTGGGGAGGCAGCAAACTCCTGTACTCCTGTGCAGTCTTGGGTAAAGAAAGCTGTTCCTTTTTTGTTGAAGCTCAAACCTAGTGATAATGGAGCATCTTTAACAGTATCTTAAGTCTGATATTTCTAGAAAGTGACGTAGAGTTATTTCTGTACCTGAATTTTCTATAATTAATTAGCAGGTTCGTTTTTCTCAACTTAGATTAAACATGAGGAAATCCAAGTTTTTTTTCAGACTTTTCAGCCTTCTTCCTTCTTACTTCTTCCTTCTTACTTCTTAAATTCAATGCGGATGAAGGGACTTGAACCCCCACTTCCGAAGAAACTAGAACCTAAATCTAGCGCGTCTACCAATTCCGCCACATCCGCATAATTTTAATATAACACACAAATCAGAAATTTTTACAATGACTGACAATTTTTTATTATAGAACCCAAATGGGTTCTTTTCTTGAAATACAAAGGCTGACAGAAAGCCGTTTTCACCCAGCCTAACAACTATAAGGGTTGCTGGAAACTGAAAAATTATGAACTTAGGACTATAAAAGCCTGTCGCAACTTATTACTCTATTAACTTGTTCTCTGTCAATAGCCATAAAAACTTTAAGCATTTCTGCTTGTCTAAAATTTATCGTTTTGAGATTATTCACCAATGCCAAAAATGTAAATATTCTGGATGATATTAACGTAAATACTTGCTTGTAGCTTGATTCAATCCAGAATCTTTTACTTTTAAACACAATATTGGCACAATACTTTATGTACAAACTATGATACCAAATGCCTGAAATAACGCAAGTGCGTGAAATATTTTGTAATAATTTGGGGAAAATCGGAACTTGTTTGATTAAAATAAATAATTTTAATTACTAAGGTGATAAGTTAAATCTATAGTTTTCCCTTCTTGTCTAATTTTGAGGGGTGAAACTACTTTTGGATGATTGGCGATCGCCTGACTGACAAAAAAGAGAAAATTTAAAGATACACTTAGGGGTTCTATAAAGGAGGGAACAGGGAACAGTGGAAAAAGCATTTCTGGCGTCTCAGGTTCATTATCAATCTCTGTCCTAAGCAACTCTTTCCTTGCTATAACTTTTTTTTCTCCCGCAAAATATAAGCCTTCATGTAACCTTTGCCCTTAATATTAATAAGTCCCCGTTCCTTAAATAAAAATTTGTGCTGTAAAATCTGATAAGTTTCTTGTGTTACTTGAATCAAACCTGGTATACCGTGAGACTCCATACGACTAGCAATATTTACAGTATCACCCCATAAATCGTATATAAATTTTTTACGTCCAATGACACCAGCGACGACTGGGCCAGTATTTATACCAATACGAATATTAAAGTTTTGTTCCTGTTCATCAGCAAAATGGGCTACTTCCTCTAACATATCTATAGCCATTAGAGCGATCGCCTCAGCATGATTTTCCATTGGGTCTGGCAACCCACCCACGACCATATAAGCATCTCCAATAGTTTTAATTTTCTCCAAACCATATTTTTCTGCGAGTAAATCAAACCTAGAAAAAATCTCATTCAACCAATAAACTAATCTTTGAGGAGTAGCACGACCTGCTAATTCAGTAAACCCCACTAAATCTGCAAATAAAACTGTAACTTCTGCGAATCCTTCTGCAATTGTACTATCACCTTCTTTCAATCTATCAGCAATAGGTTTCGGCAGAATATTTAACAACAATTTTTCTGACTTTTCCTGTTCTAGGAGCAAAGCTGCTTCTGCTTTTTTACGCTCAGTTATATCACGACAAAGAGCCAATATTAATTTACCATTCCCTGCTTTTAATAAACCCAAACGTATCTCTACTGGAAAAGTTGTACGATTTTTGCGACGATGAATTCCCTCTATAGTCATTGGTGTACCAGGAATTAAATTTTGCCACTTTTCAGACATCTTTTCTGATAAAAAATTTACCTCAATATCTTCTATATATAAATTCAATAATTCTTCACGTTTATATCCCAAACTTTTACAGGTACTTTGATTAACATCAACAATTTTGCCATTCATTTCATAGATAATAAAAGCATCTGCAGCTTGTTCCATTACAGATCTAAATCTTTCCTCACTTTCCCGCAATGCTGCCTCTGCTAGTTTCCTTTCAGTAATATCTCTTAAGGCCGCTACTCTATTTTTATTACCACGATAAAAAAATATTTTAGCCTCTATTTCTAAAGGAAAAGTAGACTCATCCTTTCTTACTCCAACTACTTCATAAGGTTTTTCATATCCAGAAGCAATTTTTTCTAATACGAAATCCTGATATTCTGGGGTTATTAAATCAAAGGTATTCATTCCAATCATTTCTGATAATTCATATCTAAACATTTGGGCAGCAGCGATATTTATTTCTACAATTTTTCCTTGTTCCTGAATCATAATCCCTTCAAAGGTAGCTCTAGATAAACTCCGAAATCTTTGCTCATTTTCCTTGAGCTTTATTTCTGATTCCTTTCTATCTGTAATATCTCTAAAAGTTCCTGTGTAGAAAGTTTTTTGATTAAATTTTGCTTCTCTGAGTGCAATTTCCATGGGAAATAGGGAACCATCTGCACGGATACCAACTAATTCGTAAAGGTTCCCACTGTCAGCAATTTTAGATATCAGTTGTTCTATATAATAATGTTGTTTATCGCTTTTTTTTTGTAGCTCCGACTCTGTTTGAATATCTACTAAATTTTCCTCTAGTAAATGCAAAAAGCTAGGGAAAAAAGATTGCCAATTTTCCGGTTGAATATCTTGCAAATCAAACACATAACAATAATTTTTAATTTCTAAACTTTGATAAAATATCAAATCTGGATTAATCCATAGTTTTAATGTTTCTACAGTTAATTCTTCTACTTCAGTTAATAAATGTTTGGTATCCATTTTTTCCATAGTCAATGGATTAATAGTAAAGTCAAATATTTGATAAATAGACCTCCCTATTAAGTCTTGATTTTCATAGCCAAAAATTGCCGAGGCACTAGGATTTATACTAATAATCTCAAGCTCTGGGTTAGTAAAAGTAATAATTGCATCTGTTGCTACTTTGATAATGGCATCATTTCTCGCAGTAACTTCCTCCAAAATATCCATTACCTGATTGTAACGATTTGCAATTTGACCTACTTCTGTAAAAGGTTCTACAGGCACTCGCAAACTTAAATCTTGTGTACGAGCTTGAGAATCCATTACTCTAAATAAATCTAATATTTCTGTTTTAGCCCGATGCTCCGAAACATTTAAACCGATATGTTCATCTGCTTGTGAAACTCGGAATGAATGAAGTTTATTTGTAATGAATAAAATTGGATATACCAAACAAAATCCTAATAGAAAAGCTGAAAAAATTCCTAATAACTGAACAGTCAATTGTTGGCTAAAACCAAGACCAGTATCTAAAACCTCCGCCTTCCCAAAAAAAGCTACTGCTAATGTTCCCCAAATACCTCCACCAAGGTGAACTGGAATAGCTCCAACAGCATCATCGACTCGAATTTTTTCTAAAGCTTGCTCTACCAACATAGTGACTATGGCAGCAATAACACCAATGAAAATGGCAGAAAAAGCTGTAACAGCATGACAAGCTGCTGTAATGCCAACTAAACCAGAAAGAGTACCATTAATCAGTCCCTCAACACTGGGTATTGTCCTGATATACCAAGTTATACCAAGAGTAGTTAACATTCCTCCTACACTCGCAAGAACTGTATTAACAATAACCCCTGCTACTTGTTCGTTGAATTCCAGGGTACTACCACCATTAAACCCAAACCAACCAAACCAAATCAGCATTGCTCCCAAAACTGATAGGGGTAAATTAGAACCATGAATTTTTTCTGGTGGACGACCAGGAGGAAATCTACCTGTTCGAGGACCAATGATTAATATAGTCGCGAGAGACACCCACCCACCAATACTATGGACAACACTCGAACCTGCGAAGTCCACAAAACCATTACGTCCAAGCCAACCTGTTAATATACCAGTGTCAACTCCATTCCAAACCCAATGACCAAATATGGGATAGACCAGACCTGAAACTAGGAAGGCGACAAATAGATAGGAGGCAAACTTCATGCGTTCAGCTACTGCACCAGAAACGATAGTCGTAGCTGTGCCACAAAACATTGCTTGAAATAAAAAGAAGGCTGCGTCAAAAGGTTGTAGATTGGTTGCCAGGAAAAATTTACTATGGCCAATTATTCCAGAAGATGAAGACCCAAACATGAAGGCAAATCCAAAACTCCAAAAGCAGGCAACTGAAATACCAAAATCAGTGAAGTTTTTAATAGCAACATTAATACTATTTTTTGACCTGGTGAGTCCTGACTCTAAACACATAAATCCAGGTTGCATGATAAATACTAACCCAGAGCAAAGTAATATCCACAAGATGTCAATTATTTCATAGGTAGGTTGAGATGGGGAAGTTGATATATTTTTCAGTCTGGATTGATTTTTTCTAGGAATAACAGTTTGAGTATTATGGAAATTTTGGGGTTCTATAAACTGTAATTCTGGGGATTGATAAAAGTAAGAATTTTCTAAGTCTAAATTAGAAATTTGCTGTATTGTACCTTTTTTTATCTGATTTGATAATTGATGATTTTGTATATATTTATCTGTTAGTGACCCATGTAAAATAGTTAATGTCAGGGTCAGCAAGAATAAAATAATCCCTAAAATGGATTTTCCATGCATGACTTCGGGTTTTAGAGCTGATTTATCAAGTAAATATTAAGAGGCTGAATTCCTTGCAATACAAAGGTTTTTGGAGTTATAGCCCAATCATACCTAAATCCCTGAGAGTTAGATGAAATAAGGGTTTTAGCTAAGTTTAAAAATCAGCTCTTACAGAGTAGCGGGACTTTGATATTGTTGACGGTGAAAATGGCTTCAAATTCAACATTAGCAAGGAAAATACATCAACAGGTTAAAAATGGCTCTTTGCGTAGCATTCCGCAGGAAAACTTAGATATATCAATAAATAGGCTATTTTGACGTTAAAGAATTACACAGTAAGGATTCAAGGCTATTTTTAATTGATTTTTTGCTAAAGTCCCAGTAGCTAAAGCGATCGCCGACATATTTGGCTAGCATGACCTAGGAAAAAGCGGAGCTGCTCTACACTCTTCGGGTCTCCTCGCCATATCCAATCGACCAAGAGAACAGAAAAAAATCATTTTATTCAATTCTATAGTTTTCATGTTAAGGTAATTGTTAATTGTGAATTATTAATTGTTTACCACTAATTTAGAACAGAAAAAGTAAGTACTTGTGCCAAATGAATTTAATATTTGTAAGTAGGGAACAGAAAATAAAATACAGTACTTTTCAAGTAAGTAATGTCTAACGGTAGAATAATAATATTCATTTATTAAAATCATAATTGGATAATCTGTACATCATAAACCTGCAATATATTGTATTTTTGATGTAAAATTCAGTTATTAGCTACTAATTATTTCTATACTCAAGTCCTCTCTAGGCACATACCTTAATTTTTTAAAATATTGCTTTAGTAAATACGATTTGGTATTAGTTGTAAATATAAAAATCATTTTACCTACCTACTTAATAAATTCATACATAAAACAAAGCAATCAGCAATTTTTAGTTTTTCGCTGATTGCTTTATATAAAGTGGGCATATTTTTGATAAAATTATGGTTAGATAAGCAGTCTATTGCAAGACAGTAAAAGTTTGAGTATTTTACTTCTCGCTGAAAGCTTCCCAAGTCTTTCGATCCACTATACCACTAACCTTAATTCCTTTATATTTTTGAAATTCTTTAACTGCCCCTGCGGTTTTTCTTCCAAAAAAACCATCAATTGGACCCGGGTTAAAACCCATTGTTTCTAGACGAATTTGTAAGGTTTTAACTTTAGACCCCTTGTCTCCTTTTGCTAATATCTTTTCTATTTGGATGGGTGGGTTTTGCCTTGAGATTGATGGTTTTTCTCTTTGAGTGGGTTGACGAGAGGCAAATGAGGGTTTACCCAGAGATGTCCAAGTAGCTTGATTAACTATACCTGTTACACTTAAACCCACAGACTTTTGAAAAGCTTTTACTGCTTCTTTAGTGCGAGTACCAAACACACTATCTACAGCTCCAGGGTCGAAACCTCTAGCTTGCAAACGTCTTTGTACTGCCCAGACTTCTGCACCTCGAGAACCCTGTGATATATTCTTTTGATTATTCTGTTTTTGAGGTGCACCTGAATAGAATGGTTTAGAGAATAATTCAGGTTGAGCAGGTTTACCTAAAAATCTGATATTTCCACCAATAAAGGGTATCCGAAAGTTGTGATTTTTCTGTCTTTGCCACAGTTTATTTTTGTTAGTATTTTTTTCACCAGAAGTGGAAGTCTCTAAATTAGAGTTGCTAGTTAAATCTTCTTCTTTTTCTGTTACTAAAGATTCTGTTTTCTTGGAAGCAACAGCTTTGCCTTGAGTAAAAGTAAACAGAGCTACTAAACTTAATAGAGCAGTAATAGTAGGGATACGCATAATAATATTATTGTGATGATTACTTAGTTTTGGTTTGAAAATCCTGGTCTCTCTCCAATAACTTTGCTGATGTTTGCGGTTCTAGTTTTAGCTGAAATTGAGCGGGAATAAAAATTTAATCATAACTCTATAATTAGGGTTTGCTGAATAAAGTCTTTTTGGTGGGGTAGGAGACAGGAGACAGGAGACAGGAGAGAGGAGAAATGGGAATTTAGAAGAAGTAGGAGCTAAGTTTTGTCCCTTGATTTTTCGGCCCAACTATGCGCCTAAAATACTAACTTTTTGAGCGTTTTAGACGTGATACCAGGTACTTTTTAAAGACCCCAAAAAGGCACTTGTCTTTAATATGTCAATCCTTTTAGATTTAATCAGCAAGCCCTAAATAATATTAACATCTTTTATACTAATATCCAAAATTATTATTTCTTATTTGTATATAACAATTCCCATAAGGAGTGAGGTACAAAATTCGTTTGTGTTAGGGAGTAGGGAGTAGTAATTCGAGAAAAAGGGGACGGAAAAAAAGAAAAACAACTGTATCTCACTAATTTGAGAAACGCTATAGCAATTCCCAAGAAGCGCGAGGTACGCGCATTCGTTGTTTTTAGGGAACACCGGATCTGGGAACAGAGAACAGGAAACAGAAGACAAATTAAAGATAGGTGCACCTCATTAGGCTGAGAAACGCTATATTTTTTTGAACAAAAAATAACATCTCAAGTCTCCCCTTCCCTCGGGTCCCGAAGGGAACGCCATATCCATGAGACCAAGAGAAAAGAGAATTCCGTATTTTCAAGCCTTCCTATTACAGGAGATACTGATAATTGATAACTGATAATTGAAGTGGCAACAAGGAACTGTAGAAAATATAGCGTTTCTCAGTAAGCGTGAGGTACTTTTATCATTTTCTTTGTGGGTTTAATACCCCACCGTCAACGGGGGTGTTCACGCATTACTTGGGGGAGCGTAGACGCGGAGCGGCAGGTCGTTGACTATCCCCATGTAATTTTCCTCCTGTCTCCTGTCTCCTGTCTCCTGTCTCCTTCTTCAACTTTCTTCCCTGTTGCCTGTTGCCTGTTGCCTGTTGCCTAAAGCAAACGAATGCGCGTACCTCACTCTTTTTGGGAATTGCTATATTTCGATTATTTCCAAAATAATTTTAACTTCAATTCCTTATTTTAAATTTGCTTTCCCTCAAGCAACAAGAGCTAATTTAACAGAATATATATCACTATACTTATTTTGAATGTAACGAATAAATGGGTCAATACTTAAAGGTTTACCTGTTACTCTGTCAATTAATTCTTTCGCAGTATATTTGCGACCATGTTGATAAATATTATGCTTTAACCATTGATGTAAAAGAGTAAAATTACCCCGTTCAATAGCAACAGTAACTTCTGGATTAAATTTCACTGCAGTTTCATAAACTTGAGCCGCAATTAAATTACCTAAAGTATAGCCTTGAAACATTCCGCCAATCATTTCACCATACCAATGCACATCTTGCATAACTCCCTCACTATCATTAGCAGGAACTATACCTAAATCTTTTTTATAGCGTTCATTCCAGGCTTCGGGAAGGTCACAAACAGCTAATTTCCCTTCTAACATGGCCAACTCTAGATCGAATCGAATCATTACATGGAGATTGTAGGTTACTTCGTCAGCATCAGTACGAATGAGTGACTTAACAACCTTATTAATAGCCTGATAAAATTCTGAAACAGAAACACAACTAAGCTGTTTGAGAAAAATACCCTGTAGTTGGGGATAAAAACATTCCCAAAAGCATCGACTACGAGCTACCATATTTTCCCATAATCGGGATTGACTTTCATGGATACCGCTTGAGGTTCCTTCAGCAAGGGGCGTTCCCTCTAATTCTAGGGCAATACCTTGCTCATAGAGAGCATGGCCTACTTCGTGGACTGTACTGAATAGAGCTTCGGTACAGTTATTTTCATACACGCGAGTGGTAATACGAACATCCCCAATTGAAAAGCTAGAAGTAAAGGGGTGGGGCGTTTCGTCTTGTCGGCCTCTTTGAAAGTCGAAGCCAATATGCTTTGTCACAGTACGTCCAAATTTAAGTTGTTGTTCTTTTGGATAATATTGGCGGAGGTAAAAATCATTGATAGGTGGGCCGGAGGTAATGGCTTCTACTATGGGTAATAATTTTTGGCGTAGTTCGCGAAACAGAGGGCGAAGTATGGAAACTGTCATGCCTTCGTCTACAAAGTCAATGAGAGGATCGGCAATATGTTTGTGAGGGAAAAAGCAAGCTAGTTCTCGACTTAGGTCTAATGTTTTTTCTAAATATGGTTGTACTAGGGAAAAGTTTTTGAGAGATTTGGCTTTGACCCATGCTTCGTAGGCGGTAGCTTGATGTTGGCAAAATTTGGCCATGAATTCTGAAGGGACTCGGATGGCGCGCTCGTAGTCTCGGCGAGTAACACGGATCAGGCTAGCTTCGGTGGAGTCGTAGGGGAGGCTTTGTTCGTAAGGGCGGAGGTCTTGGAGGAGTTGACCTATGGATGGGTCGGTAAATTTTTCATGGGCAAGTTCTTTGAGAGTGGCTATTTGTCGTCCTCTGGCAGAAGTGCCTCCGGTGGGCATATAGGTGGTTTGGTCCCAGTTTAGTATGGAGACGGCGGCTTCTAGGTCTCGTATTTGGATTAGACTGTTTTTGAGTTCTAGATATTTTGGTTCACAAGGACTGAGGGTTGACATGATGACTAGATGATATTAAAATTTTATATCTATTTAATGTTTTTACTTATTCGGTGGGGTATTATATATTAGCCAATCATCAGGAGTCTTTTAGTTAATTCTACTTAAGTATATGCAAGTTTTTAACAAAAAGCTTGGTCTAAAGCCTCCGTCATGCTCTTCACGGAAGTCAGAAGTTATAATTCATAAGTCAGAAGTTCAGTAGGGTGTGTGAGCGCGAGGGTAACGTACAATCCCACAGAAGGCGGTGGGTCATTTCAGTTATCAGTTAGCCTCCTAACGGAGGAACTGTGTTAACAGTAACTCTGCAATCAGGAGGTTTGGCATCAGGAATATTCTCTTTTTTTATCCCCTTAAAAGGGGAGACTTTAGACCACAATTTTTTGGTAAAGTTTTTATAGTGCTGCGCGCAGGCAACAGGTAACAGCTCCGGAAGGCAATAGAGGGAATAAATTGCCGATAATATAAGACTTTTAACTATTGGACACCTCCTGGAATTCGTAAATATGCCAGCGCACATTGCTATATCTGAGAATTTTCTAATAATTTTTCTGCATCTGCTAATAGTTTATTTCCCCACAGTTCTTTTTTGGGTAGTCCTGCATGGGTTTTGGTTGAAGATATATATTTTTTAATTTCTCCCATACTCCCCTCCAGGGAGGGGGAGGGGCGAGGGGTGGGTCCCCATCTCCCCACACACTCTCTACCATTACTATGCACCACCACCCTTTTTTGAGGCGTTGCAGATTTCCCCAACTTTTAGTAGGTTTGGTTGAGGTATGATATTCGGAACTTATCCGCAGCACAGAATATGTAGATAGAATTTTGTGTTGAGTTGCACTGTGGTTTAATACCAACTTGATCAATATTTGCTACAAATAACTAGGTTATTTCTTAGGAGTCAACCCACCCCTAACCCCTCCCAGGAGGGGAAGTTAGGAGGACCGAGTCAGAATAAATAGCTTTGATACTATTTATTAGGTAACAATTTATCTTTTTCATCCAATGGACATCTCCTATAAAGTCTTTTAATTGCTCTTATTATTCGTAACATTCTTTTCCCAAATTGGTTTAACCCAACCTACGACTACTTTTTCCTTTTTCAACAAGTAATATTGATCCCACATTCGGAACTTCAAGAGCGTATCATTAAAAGTAGTATATGAATCTGCAGCTTGGTAGGTATTTATACTATGCAAATCATCTCAATACTTTTTTCGTTCATCGATCTTCCGAGTAAAAAATTTACGCATAAATACTTGCTCTGATGATGACTCAATCACGGCAGCTATAATTTTCTTCTAAAATTCTGTCTCCAGTATAGCTGTCTCCTGACTCCTTCTTCGGTTGCTATATTTTGTGGTGCGGAATGTGGGATTGATGGTTTATTGTTGAGTTTTTGTTGCGGAATTATCTTTTGATTTTGAGTTTAATTCCCCGCCGTCTACAGGGTGTTTATAATTGGTTGGGGTTTGAGTTCCCATCCATTTTTTCTTCTTGCTTCTTTCTTCTTGCTTCTTTCTTCTTCAACTGTCTGAGATAGTAATATTTTTATCTGAGGATTTTCTAATAATTTTTCTGCATCTGCTAATAGTTTATCGCTCCAATTTTCTTTTTTGAGCCGTTGCAGGTTTCCCCAACTTTTGTCTAATTTTAATGCTGTTTCTGCTATTGTTAAACCTGCTGAAATTTCACCTTTTTTATACAATGCAACTCCTATTGCTAATTGAAGTTCTACATTTTGGTTATTTATTTCAATTGCAGTTTGCCAGTTTTTTATAGCTTCATCTATCTTTCCCATTTCATATTTAACTAAGCCAAGGTAAATAATATAATTTTCATCGTCTGGTTGAATTTCTAGAGCTTTTTCAAAAGCAGCTATTGCTTGTTGATACAGTTTTAATTGTAAAAAGGTATTACCCTTACCAGACCAAGCATAATGAAAGTCTGGTTGAATTTCTAGAGCTTTTTCAAAAGCAGCTAATGCCTGTTCATATCTTTCTAAATTTTCTAATGCAATGCCTTTATTATACCAAGCATAATGAGAGTCTGGTCGAATTTCTAGAGCTTTTTCGTAAGCAGCAACTGCCTGTTCATATCTTTCTAAATTTTCTAATGCAATGCCTTTATTATGCCAAGTATGATAATAGTCTGGTCGAATTTCTAGAGCTTTTTCGTAAGCAGCTAATGCCTGTTCATATCTTTCTAAATTTTCTAATGCAATGCCTTTATTATGCCAAGTATGATAATAGTCTGGTCGAATTTCTAGAGCTTTTTCGTAAGCAGCTAATGCCTGTTCATATCTTTCTAAATTTTCTAATGCAATGCCTTTACCATTCCAAGCATAATGAAAGTCTGGTCGAATTTCTAGAGCTTTTTCAAAAGCAGCAAGTGCCTGTTCATATCTTTCTAAATTTTCTAATGCAATGCCTTTGCCAGACCAAGCATGATAATAGTCTGGTCGAATTTCTAGAGCTTTTTCGTAAGCAGCAACTGCCTGTTCATATCTTTCTAAATTTTCTAATGCAATGCCTTTACCAGACCAAGCATGATAATAGTCTGGTCGAATTTCTAGAGCTTTTTCGTAAGCAGCAACTGCCTGTTCATATCTTTCTAAATTTCTCAGTGTATCACCTTTGTTTCTCCAAGCATGATAATAGTCTAGTCGAATTTCTAGAGCTTTTTCGTAAGCAGCAACTGCCTGTTCATATCTTTCTAAATTTCTCAGTGCAATGCCTTTATTATGCCAAGCATAATGAGAGTATGGTCGAATTTCTAGAGCTTTTTCGTAAGCAGCTAATGCCTGTTCATATCTTTCTAAATTTTCTAATGCAATGCCTTTGTTTCTCAAAGCATAATAATAGTCTGGTTGAATTTCTAGAGCTTTTTCAAAAGCAGCTAATGCCTGTTCATATTTTTCTAAATAAAACAGTGCAACGCCTTTACCATACCAAGCATAATAATAGTCTGGTCGAATTTCTAGAGCTTTTTCGTAAGCAGCAACTGCCTGTTCATATCTTTCTAAATTTCTCAGTGCATTGCCTTTACCATACCAAGCATAATAATAGTCTGGTTGAATTTCTAGAGCTTTTTCAAAAGCAGCTAATGCCTGTTCATATTTTTCTAAATAAAACATTGCAACGCCTTTACCATACCAAGTATAATAATAGTCTGGTTGAATTTCTAGAGCTTTTTCGTAAGCAGCTAATGCCTGTTCATATCTTTCTAAATTTCTCAGTGCATTGCCTTTATTATTCCAAGCTTCATAATTATTGGCTTGAATTTTTAATGCTTCATCACAAGCTAATATTGCTTCTTCATTGTGCTGAAACTTTCTATCCAATAAAGCCTTTCTAACTAACAAATTAGCTTTTTGTTCAACAGGAACTCTCTGATCATCAAGCAAACTTTTAATTCTCAACCATACATACTTACACTCTTGCCAGGTAAACTCTTTATAATCATCTAATTCTTTTGCACAAACTTCTAAACATTCCTGTCGTAAATATTCCTCATTCATAGGAAACAGAAATAACCCAGAACGCCAATCAAAAAAATCTGGGGCACGTTTAATCAAGTAATCTACAGCAAATCTTGGTAACAGAAACACAAAGCAAATATCAAAATCATCCCTAAATCTTTCTCGCTGCTGATTCAAATTAATCAAAACAGGAGGGACTCCCCTTCTACTAATAGAAATAATCTCATTACTATCCCAACCCCTTTCTTTCATCTCCTCCTCATATTGATAGAGAGAATATTCCAAACCAGTCACAAATAAAACATCAATCTCTGCTAAATTGGGCAAATCTTTTACCAGACTATAAAAATTATAAGTGGTCTTATCCAAACGCAAAACTTCTACCCTTTCTTGGGGAATATCCTGCCGAATTTTTTCAATAATTTCCGTTCCCTGTGGAGGCGAACATTCTACAAACAATAAACCAAAACCTTCAATAAACCCGACAACATTCAATAGGTCTTGATATTCCTCTGCAAAAGTTGACTGTAAATCTTCTTCCCAAACAACTTTTTCTCCTTTCATTGCAGCAACTCCTTATAGTAGTTTTCATTAACATAAAATATAGAGATTTTGGCTTAAAGGCAGAAGGCAGAAGGCAGAGGGCAGAAGTTTTGTAATCTACTTTTGTAAAAACCGCTATAAATTAGAGAAATCCTGTGATGAAAAATTCTCTGGTGGGTAAAAATTAATTTATTTGAGTATCGCATTTCTCATCAAGATGAAGTACATTTATGATCGCCCTAAATCCCCCTTGAAAAGCTATCCATTACCCACATCTTTCTTAACATAAAGCTTGACTTTAGAGACGAGTTATGGGTAAGTCTTGGCTCGGCTTTTTCGGGAGAAAAAATGTATTTTTCCATACTTTTTTTTGACAACTTCAGTAGTTTTACTTAGCTACTATGATTTTTTCTCCCTTCTCCCCTGCTCCCTGCTCCCCTGCTCCCCACAAGGGTTTCAAGACTTATGGGTAAGGGATAGCTTTTTAAGGGGGGCGAGGGAGGAATCTAAAACTGTACTTCATAAATTAGAGAAGTGCTATAACCTTTACCCATCCTAATTTTTTATCAAAATAATTATGTCTAAAACCCTGCCTTGATTGACTAAATATTTTTGGAGGATTGCTCAAAATCTCCATTACAAAAATAACTTCTAACTTCCGACTTCTGACTGCTGACTTCTTTAAAGCTTAATTACAACAACTCCTTAAATTCCCGAACTCCTTTAATTAAAGGATTAACATCATACCAAGTTTGCTTTTCTCCCTCTTCATCTAAGAAAGTATATTCCAGCAAACAACGATTAAACAATAAATCCCGGTGTTGCTGATTATTTAATATACTTTTAGAACGAAAAACATTAACTAATATTTGCCATTCTTCTTGTTGAACCGATCTTTTATAAGGAAGTCTTGCCTCCGTAATAGCTCTTTGTACTACTTTGGCAGAAATCGGTAATTTACCCCCGGCACGTTTAATTACACTTTGCATTAATAACATTAAATCCCGGACATGACCCCCACTCATTAAACAAAATCTATCTAAAACTTCTCGACTTTCAAATACATCCGTTTCTAAAGATAAATCTGGATTAACTTCACTAACTCGTCTATCAATAATTTCCCTAATTTTAGCGACTCCCAAATCGTAAACTTCCCCCTCTGGAGTCTCCACCATAATCATTGGTAAAACCTGTGGGTCGTCATATTCAATTTTGAGATTTGGTGCTTGATTAGAATAGACCATTGAAATAGGAATTGTATAAATTGTATGACAATCTAAACCCTTCAATTGAGCGCTGCGGTCTACAAAAATTTCATCGTGATTGCTACGTCCGTCCGGCTGAACAATTGGCACAATTCGGTCTAAACTATCAGCAATTATTACCAGTTCAGAACCAGAACTAAGTTTCTTTTTACCATCACGAATAAAACTATTCAGAGCCTCAATTAAACTTTCAGTATAAGGATTAATTTTGTCTCTAATTTTTCTTCTTAATGTTGGTTCCGCTCTAATATTTGCTGTAAGTTTAGCGTACTGACTAATTTGTGATTGAACTGCCAAACTTTCCAAAGATATTTCCGTATTTGCTAAATCTTTTAAATCTCCCCACCGCCCTTTTAACCAATCAAGTAAAGGCTGAGGATTAGCCTGTTTCAAATGTTCTAATAAGTGTCTTGTACAAGCCAACAAAATATCAGCATATTCTGTATCTTCTGGATTAATATCCTGTTCATCAGCAGCGAAATAAACAATAAAATATCCGTTATTTTCGAGATGTTCTTTCAATCGTAAAAGTTCCGTTGATTTACCTGCACCTCGATGTCCGGCATAAAGTTGATAGGTATTATTATCAGATAATTTAATATTTTCAGCTAAGTCTATAATAACATCTCCATCCCCGCGAACTTCCCGACAATCAACATATACTGGACTACCAGGTTTCAAAGGTTCAAAAGGCTTAAAAGCATTGAATAATCTTTTTAATAAATCTCCCTGTTTTACCATCTGTTAAAAATCTCCTTAAATTAGCAGAAAGAAGAAGGAAGAGGGAAGAGGGAAGAAGGAAGAAAGAAGAGGGAAGAGGGAAGAGGGAAGAGGGAAGAGGGAAGAGGGAAAAATCTTATATCAAATTCACTTTAAATATTTCACAAATAGTTTCAAACTTTAAATGTTAAATAATTTTATGAAATTACTGCATAATTAAAGTTTTGAGCTGATCAAATCTTACTTTTGACTTTTGACTTATAACTTCCATTAACTTCCTTGAAAGGGTATTACGTTATCTGAGTTTTAAGCTGTCTATCTGTCCTAACCTTTCCTTAGACTGTTAAGTTTTAGACAGCATTTTCCCCAACATTGATTGACAACTGTGGTTGAATAACCTTTTTAATAATTATTAGTTAGTAGTGTGTTAATTATTAATGTTTTTACTTCTCCCCACACTCCCCTACCTTTTAACTCTCACTTTCCAAATTTTGACTCTGATATAGCAATGTGCGCTGGCATATTTACACATTGCAGGAGGTGTCCAATAGCTAAAAGTATTATATGATAAGCTTTTTATTCCCCCTGTTGCCTGTTGCCTCTCTTGGTGCGCATTCCCTTGCGACTGGCGTCGTCGCGGGGTCGCACCGCTGTTGCCTATTGCCTGCGTGCAGCGCCATAACTTTCCAACTTTGCCAAAATTTCTGGAAATATTTTAATATCTAGATTTTCATCTTCCCGTTGAGAAAGAGAACGTTTGACTTCCCCTAAATAAAGCGGTTCTGAAACTCCCGCTTCAGGATGAATAATTGTTCTAATTCTAATAGTTAATTGACCACTTCCACCCAGGCGACCAGGAGAAAATAAATCTCCAGCAGCTTGCTTTATTGTTGCTGTTAATTCTGACTCTGTAATAGTATTAGGAACAGCTATTACCGTTTGAGTTGCGCCATTATCATAAACCAATGAATATGGAACTGCTCCCGGAATTTCTACACGAGTAAATAATCCTAAACTTAAACCAAATAAACCAGCAGTTAACACCCCCATAAAACCTGTTACTCCGACTAATCTAAATCTAAATCCCCATTTGGAAATAAAGCCAATAATTGTCAGAATAAAAAATCCAATAGTAGCAATACCAAACCATTTAGCACCAATCAGTATTTCTGTAGTTGATAACATTTTTTCTAGTTTATTTTTTGGTTGACAATTATATTTTATAGTAATTAGTCGCTAATTAGTAAGCTGCTCAATTTTTGATAGTATTTCTTAAATAGTCAGAAAGTAAAGCTTAATTTTAATTTCTGTTTCCTGTTATAGCAGAAGGAAGAAGGAAGAAAAAATAAGGAAGAAGTAAAAATCCTACGTTGTCTGAGTTTTAAGTTGTCGATCTGTCCTAACCTTTCCTTCGACTGGTATACCTAAAAGTCACAAACTACTGTCAACATTAATTGCCAATGCATAACAATTATCATGCATTAATGCTACACTCTAGATTAAACTTCAATTATTAAATAATTAATATAGGTTGAATAACCTTTTGAATAATTATTAGCTAGTGCCACTACGCGGAAGTTAAAAGCGAGTGCGTAATTCTGAGGAAACCTCAGAATGTAAGACGCACTCAAGACAGTCAAAAGTTAAAACTCAAAAGTATTTATTTGTAATTGTTTTTACTACTACCCATCACCCCATCTCCCCATCTCCCCATCTCCCCATCTTCCCATCTCAAGAAAATATTGTTGAACTATTTCACTCCTTTCTACCCAGAAGTATATAAGTCCTCATATTACCCTTACCCTTAATATCAATTACTCCTCGTTCCTCAAATCTGTATTTGTCAGCTAAACAATCATAAGTGGCCTGGGCAACTTGAATCACACCAGGTATACCGTGAGACTCCATCCGGTGGGCTGTATTTACTGTATCGCCCCAAAGGTCATAGGCAAATTTTTTTGTCCCAATAACTCCTGCTTCTACTGCTCCTGTATTAATACCAATACGAACTTGCAAAGACTTACCTTCTTTTGTAGAAATCTCCTGGATTTTGGTTAACATTTCAAGGGCCATATCTGCGATCGCCTCTGCATGGTCCTCTTTTGGAACTGGTAGTCCACCCACTATCATGTAGGCATCACCAATAGTTTTGATTTTCTCTAGTCCATACTTGTCCGCCAATTCATCAAAAGCAGAAAAAATACTATTGAGTAACTCTACCAGTTCGGCGGGAGATAAGTTGGCCGATATTTTGGTAAACCCTACCAAATCTGCAAATAAAACTGTTACTTCATTAAAGCTATCGGCGATAGTTTCCTCTCCCTGCTTTAAGCGTTGGGCAATTGCTTCAGGTAAAATATTTAATAGCAACCTTTCTGACTTTTGTTTTTCCTCAGCCAATTCCTTTAAATAGGCCCGTTCCTGGTCCCGAAATGTTTTCTTCTCTAAACAAGCATTAATTCTCGCCTTTAGCAGTGTAGGGTTAAAAGGCTTGGACAAATAATCTTCTGCTCCCAATTCGATACAACGGACTATACTATCAATATCGTCCACTGCTGAAATCATAATTACTGGGATATGCCGTAGTTTAGGGTCAGACTTAAGAGTTTCGAGGACTTCATAACCGTTCATTTGTGGCATCATAATATCTAGTAGTACCAAGTCAAACGGTTGGGACTGTATTATTTCTAGAGCTTGAAACCCATTAATCGCAGCAGTGACTAAATGCCTTTCTCGTTTAAGTCGTCGTACTAAAAGCTCTCGGTTGACTTGATTATCATCTACAACCAGTATCTTTCCCTGGCCATGCTTCATTTCCTTGGTTCTTTACCTGTAAGATTTTTGATCTTGTCTAATAATCTGGGAAGTTCTACTGGTTTTGTATCATAATCATTGCATCCAGCAGCAATACATTTTTCTCGGTCTCCTGCCATAGCATGGGCGGTCATTGCTATTATGGGAATATGGCTAGTTTCTGAGTTATCTTTAATTTTTTTTGCTGCTTGCCACCCATCTAAAACTGGCAAACTCATATCCATTAAAATTAAATCTGGTAATTTTGATTTAGACATCTCGACACCTTCAATTCCATCAACAGCAATAATTACCTCAAAACCTCTACGCGTTAGACGCCTAGACAACATGTCCCGGTTCATTTCATTGTCTTCAACTAAGAGAATCTTCACCATTTTTTTCCTTCTTTGTGAAATAATATCGGCATTCCACATGCCTCGAAATTTTCTTGAACAGAGTTACATTTTTTTTCTGCGGGAGAAGGATACCAAAAACTATTTATTACCCCTGATTTTCCCTAGTTAAGAGCTTTCTTGTTATCACAATATAGAACTATACATAATTATTCAGAGAGCAAAATACTTTCTTGACCACATCCTTGTCAATCTTTGCTACTTTTATATTATATTACTTGCTATACTTAAAATTTGTGGATTGATCGTCTTGACTATCTTCATAAATATGTTTAATACTATATGGCAAACAAAATATATAGTCATTTAAGTTTAGATTGAGAAAAGCATTTCTTGCCTTGAAAGACTTTCAGCCTAAAAAGTGTTTCATTTTTATTTGAAATTACTATAGTATTTCAATTATATAGCAATCCTAAATGATTTGTAAAACTTTCTTACTCTGTGTAAAAAGTATGAAAGTCTTACTCATATTTAAGGATCTACTAATTCTCAGATATTTTCTGCACAACCGCTACGAGGAGTGCTGGTATAGGAAGAGCTAAATTTATGGGTAGTCCGAAAGACTTAAGGATATTGGTTAGTATATTCCTTGAATTGAATTTTTAGGAGTAAAAATTCAAAAATTATTACTTGTTTAGCACTACCAATTTATGAATTTTAAATCCCCATAGTTAATATAGCAATTCCCAAAAAGCGTGAGGTACAAAATTCGTTTGTTTTAGGTAGGGACATTGCATGCAACGTCCGTAGGTTCTAGCAGGGTCATTTCATTCTAGATTTTGACAATGAATTTATTGATTTTCAGACAGCGAAAGATAAATTTCCTCAAGCTGTAAATAATGTGGTTTCGTCAATACATAAAATGGCACAGTTTAGAATAAAACAGCCCTGAGGTGCTAGGGAGTAGGGAGTAGTAATTCGGGAAACTAAGGAATAGCGGTAGGACCCCGGATCGGCGACAAATGTTACCAATTTTTTGGAAATATCAACTAAAGTTAAAAGTTAGCAGATTTTAGAAAGTTTGTTGATAGTTAATTTGCGCTCTTTTCAGATTGATTGTCTGAAAGAATCATCAGCTACAGCCATAATTTTTATCTATCAAACTACAACCTATTACTTAACACCTCAAAACTCAAATCAAGAAGTCATGGGTGGTGAATTATGATCGCCATTATTTGTAACTAGAGGCTGCATATTTTCTGCTTCTAATTTAGGTTTTAAATATAAATTTTCTACCAAAGCAGCACCTCCAGCGAACCAAGGTGGAACAATCAAAGCGCCGATAATTCCTAATAATTGAATCCCCACTAAAACTGATAGTAATTGATATAAAGGATGTACTCCAACAGAGGAACCAACCAGTAAAGGATCGAGTACATAAGTTTCCACATTTTGGATAATATAATACAAAATTATTACCCACAAAAATAACCATCCACCTTTAGCAATAGCAACAATTAAAGCCGGGATAGCACCTAAAAATGGACCAATAAAAGGTATTAAGTTTGTAACAGAAGCTATTGCTCCTAAACCTAGGGAAAAATCTTTCAATCCTAAAAATCCTAAACCAGTGGTAGTTGCTATACCTAAAATGGCAGAAACTATGATACGCCCTCTAATATAACCTCCCATTCTTTGACTAACAGGAAAAGCTTGATTTTCTAGTCTTTTATCCCAAGGTTGAGGAAAAAGTTTTACTAAACCATTAATCAAGGTTTTGCTATCTGCTAACATATAACCTGAAATAAATAAAGCTAATATTAAACTAACTACTCCTCCCAATACACCTTTAGTTAAACTATAAGAACGTAGTAATAATTGTTGACTAGAACGAATTACCCAACTGGCGACAGATTTAGTATCAAAAACTTGATTAATCCAATCAGGAGGACTTTGATTTAAAGAACTTACAAAATCCTCAAAAATATCGCTGATACTTTCAGAAAATAATGGTAATTGGCGTAAGAGTTTTTCTATTTGATCTAATACTGGTGGACCAATAGTTAAAGCTACACTTATCAATCCAGAAATGAGGGTTAAATAAACTATAATTACCCCTAACCAACGGGGGAATTTCATTTTTTCTGTGATGTTTACTAATGGTGAAATTGATGCAGCTAAAATTACTGCCACCATTAAAAGTACAATTAGACTTCGCACTTGCCATAGCAGAATTAGTAGTAAAAAACTGCTAATAATTAATACGATATTAGATAGGGAAATAGAAATCCTTTGTTCGGGTTTCATATTAATAATTTGTTGAGTAAAAATTTGACATTAGTCTGGCTTAGTTTTAGCTGTATAGCAGGCAACAGGCAACAGGCAACAGTGAGAAAAGTATTTCTCTGTCTTACGGTTCATCATCAACATCAGTCAAACACCAACTTGTTCCTTGTTGTAAATACAGTAGATTCCATATTCCATTTGAAGAAGGAGACAGGAGACAGGAGACAGGAGACAGGAGGAAAATTACATGGGGATTCGCTCCCCCAAGTAATGCGTGAACACCCCCGTTGACGGTGGGGTATTAAACCCACAAAGAAAATGATAAATGTGGAACAGTAGTTCAGAGTCCAAATAAATAATGAAAGCTGATTTAACAAGATACTCAGGATTAGAAAAACTATATTCTTTCCTACCCTACTCCCTACTCCCTACTCCCTACTCCCTACTCCCTACTCCCTACTCCCTAATCCCTACTGTATTTCATAAACCACCGAATAAGCTGTAAATTAACTAATTTCGATGCCAGCGCGTTACACCACCAGGTTGGTCTATTAGTTTAATACCTTGACTTTGCAGTTCATCTCTAATGCGGTCTGCTTCAGAATAATTCTTAGCTTTTTTTGCTGCTAAACGTTGCTGAATTAAAGACTCAATTTCAGCATCACTTAAACCTCCCATTTCACCATTAATTTCTGGATCTGGTTGAAATTCTAAACCTAATACTTGTGACAACTTTACAAGAGTTATCCATTGTTTTTGTAATTCCTCTAAAGATGTTTCAGTTTGACCTTCATGTACTAATATATTGCCCTCTCGACGTAACTCCTTAGCTAATTCAAATAAAACAGCTAAAGCACCAGGAGTATTAATATCATCATCCATTGCTTTCTGAAATTGTTCGACTTGAGAAATTAATAAATTTGTCTTTTCAGATAATACTTTTTCTGGCGTTTCCCATCCCAACTGAGAACCATATTGATAAGCAAATAATATACCTTCCTTAATCGTATTCCAACCATTTTCCGCAGAAGCGATCGCTTCAGGGGTAAAATCAATAGGTTTTCGATATTGGGCAGTCAAAACAAACATTCTTACAGCCATTGGGTCTACAGGTTTGTCTAACAAATCCCGAATCGTGGTAAAATTACCGAGGGACTTTGACATTTTTTCCCCATTAATTGTGACAAAGCCATTATGTAACCAATATTTAGCTAAAGACTTTCCAGTTACTGCTTCCGACTGGGCAACTTCATTTTCATGATGAGGAAAAATTAAGTCCGCCCCACCACCATGAATATCAATAGTCTCTCCTAAACACTCTCGCACCATTGCAGAACATTCAATATGCCAACCTGGTCTTCCTTGTCCCCAGGGAGAATTCCATGCAGGTTCCCCCGGTTTTGCTGCTTTCCATAAGGCAAAATCAAATGGGTCTTTCTTTTTAGAGGTCTCTAAATTTTCTCCTCCAACTCTGCCACTTGCACCAGCTTGCATTTCCTCCAAACGACGGCCAGATAATTTCCCATATTCGGTAAATTCCCGCACCTGATAATAGACATCCCCTCCCGCAGAATAGGCAAAACCTTTTTTTTCCAAGTCGTTGATTAACTGCTGAATTCCATCTATTGTCTGAGTTGCCCGAGGATATTCGTCTGCTTCTAGCACATTCAACCGTTTCATATCCTCAAAATAAGTCTCAGTGAAGCGATCGGCCACCGACTCCATAGAAGTACCTGTTTCTCTGGCCCGATTAAGGATTTTATCATCTATATCAGTAAAATTTTGCACATATCGTACCTGATAGCCCCGCCACATTAGATATCGACGTATTATGTCCCAGGCAATATACGAACGAGCATGGCCCAAATGGCAGTAGTCGTATACTGTAACACCACAGCAGTACATTTTAACTTTGCCTGGTTCTAGGGATTCAAAATTTTCTTGGCGACGAGTCAGGGTATTGTATAGTTTCAGGGTCATAAGGTAATTTCAACAAGTTTTTTCTAATTCTAAATTATCAGGAGAATAGCTGTTTTTGATTTTGGCGTTAATTTAATTATTAATTTTTAATCTTCACAATTATTTTCATGGTAAATCTGCCTGTCAAAAGATGTTTTTTTCAAGTATACTTAAATGTTCTGTTTTTCACCTTACTTGATGCATTGATTTGTTATTTGTAAAAATTAGATGATATGTAAGAACTGATTTGTAAACTTAGCTAAAACTCTTATGTCATCTAAATCTCAGAAATTTAGGTATGATTGGGCTATAACTTCAAAAACCTTTGTATTGCCAGGAATTCAGCCTGTTAATATTTACTTGATAAATTAGCTCTAAATAGTTGATAATAATATTCACTCAGATTAATAATTTTGAGAATAATTAGTTTAGTTGTAGTTCGGTTTCTACTTCTGACTTACCTTGGATTGCCTAGACAATTTAAGTGCTGAAGCAAAATTAATTAGCTAATTTTATTCTCTGTAATTTTTACAGCATCATATTTGGTAGTGCATCAGTAAAGTGTGGGATAAGTAATCAAGTCATTCCAGTTCCAAGGAGCGATGTAGTTATGCTAGGTTTCGATATGCACGAACATGGGCATTATGAATCAAATTTGTATTTTTTTGCACGTCCATAACAGCAGCAGAATTTCTTGTGCCAATTCATGCACATTATCGCTATTCATCCAGAAATCAACTGATAATAAGAATATGTTAAGAAGACAAAAAACAATACTCAATCAAGCAAAAAAACTCCCACATTTTCTTTATGCACAACCTCATATTTTTAGCTTTAGAGTATGTGTAATTAATTTTGTATGACTACTTTAATACTTAAAATATGATGACTATGGTAATAAGCATTCAGCTATCATACCAGTTTGATATCAGGTTGCATAGAATGATGAAATTCATTAATTGCTACTATCTTTATTTACGCGTATCTGCGGTCAATTCTGCTTGAAATATTATTCTATAGAACCCATTTGAGATCTATATAATTATGGTAGTCAAGTCTTTTCGCGCATCAATTTTGAGGAAAAATCATCAGCAAGGAGTTGAATTTTTTGTATTATCTCTGCCCACATCTTCCCTCTTCCCTCTTCCCTCTTCCCTTTTCCCTTTTCCCTTTTCCCTCTTGACTCCTGTCTCCTGACTCCTAGATAAAAAAACTTGGTATTTATCAAGATACCAAATGGGTTCTATACAGCTTCATTTCAATTTGGTATCAGCTATTGATGAGAGGAAGAGGTAAAAGTAATTGAAAAATTTAGAGAGAATTAAAAGTTACTGCCAAAGTATGCTACTTCAACTTTAGAAGGAATTATTTATTAGAGTTGTCGCTAAATAGATAGAAAAAATCGCTCAAATTAAGACACAGTAGTAATTCCATACGTTTTGCACTGGAAATTGCTAAAATCCTTACATGATAAGGGTTTAGCAGTTTTTTATAGTTATAAAGCGACAAGTCTATTATTTGCTGTTTGCGTAGCATCCCGCAGGGAAGTGCTGACTACTAAGAGCTATTTGCGCAGCATTCCGCAGGAAATACTTACCTATGGTATAGTCTTAATTTAATAATTTCACCGCTTGCATAGAATACTTTAAAAGTCTAGCTAGTCCATAGAAATTATCGACCTTTGACGATATTAATGTTTAGTTAAATATAATTCAAATATGATTTCACAATTTAAGTATCATCTCAGAAATACAATTACATTAAGATACTTTAGCCCAATATTTTCTGGGAATTTATTTTTTATTTTTGGTTGTCAAAGAAGTGGTACAACCTTATTACTATCCATTCTTAATGCACATCCTCAAATTACTTGTATAGACGAAACAGAATTTCCTAGTCCATATCCTTTTCCCTCAGCTCAAAGACTAGCAGTTAATCAGATTAACCATCATTATTCATGTTTTAAGATCCTAGAGCATTCTCATAAACTAGATTTCTTAAAAAGATTTTATCCTAATTCAAAAATAATATGGCCGATTAGAAATCCTCATAGCACTATTTCTTCGATGCTCAATCTAGTTAATTCACAAGGAGATTGGATCGATCGATGTGTTATAAAAGAAATAGAAAGACTCAAACCTTTTTTTGGTAAAGAGTTAGAAAATTGGTATCTATCTCAATTATCTAAAGTTGAATTAGCTGGAATTTATTGGTTATATAAAAACCAATACCCGATTTTGCTCAAGAATCATGGATTTGATGTTTTAGAGTCTAAATATGAAGATCTAATCCAAAATACAAAAGAAACATTAGCGAAAATAACTAATTTTTTGGAAATTGAATGGAGTGATGATTTACTGAATTTTTATCAAAAAAATCCTGGTAAATATTTGGCAGGAGGAACCAGGACTGACAGACCTATTAATACAACGAGAGCTAGCAATTTACAGGGAAAACTAAATGCTGAAGAAATACAGAAAATCAATGTAATTTGTCAGCCTGTAATGCAGAAATATAGCTATACAGAACTTTAAGAAAAATTTTCGATCTATAACTGGTGTCTAATTGCCAAAATTAGTAATATTGTTTTAAGTTGATTTGTTTTAATTTTAGGCTTTTTTTTATTGGCTTAACAAATATATTAATATCTACAATTAGACAGTAGTAATATTGTTTGGTAAATACCTTGATTTATCGGGATATAAACGTAATAATTCAGCTATTAGCGGTCGTCTATTACTATTGAATTTGACCTCAATTTATCAATGGCTTTTACCGACTACAAGGCAATAGCTGAATACTGAATGCTTACATATAAAAGTCAAGGGAGTGTACTTTAATAGTAAAGTTTAAGGCGTTGCTTAAATGTAAAAATGTAATGGTAAGTAGCTGAAGGTAAAATTGAAAAACTTATGTTTTGCGTTGATAGTTAATCTAAAAATTATGACCACTCAGCAACATCAAGTTTAATTTTGCCTCAATTTATCAATGGCTTTTACCGACTACAAAGCAATAGCTGAATGCTCAATGCTTACATATCAACTCTAAAAAATACTGCTTATTGAGGGCGACCCGGAAAAGTATTCACACATTTATGTTTTAATCAAATCAAATTAGGTTATAAGCTAATGACTAACTCAAATTCTGGCGTTTTTTACGTTGCTGCAGGCAAAAAAATATGTTGATGAAGCTTGGGATTCTGCTAAAAGTTTAAAAAAGATTAATCCATCTATAAAAATCTCTCTAGTGCAGGATGGCGGAAATAACTAACCAGTTAAAAAAGGTTCAAAAGCTTGTACAATAACCTTTCTTCCCTTCTGCCTTCTGCTATCCTAGATAACTAAAGCTATCCTAGATAACTAAAGCTATCCTGCCTTCTGCCTTTTTGCACTAGCTTGTAATCAAAACCCTGAAGATAAAGATTTATTCGACCAAATTATTCGAGTAGATAAACAAGTAACCTGTAAAAATGAAGGATTATTATTCAAGGTAAAACATTTATATTTTTTATCACCTTATGAAAAAACTATTTTTGCTGATACAGATACTTTTTTTGCCAGTGATTGTGAAAATGGATTTGACATTTTAGAATATTTCGATCTTGCCCTAGTTCCTGCTCCAGTTGATACTTTCTATCCAATTTTAGAATCAGGTCAAAAAGTTTCTTGTAAACCATTAAATACAGGGGTAATTCTTTTTAAAAAAAATGAAGCAAACGATCGGTTATTTAAAGAATGGATTGACCTCTATACAAGTAAGCTTTTATCTAATAGTAATTTGCGAGAAAGTGACCAAACATCTTTCGCACAAGTTTTACTCAATTCCTCTTCAAGAATGTACCCTTTGCCTAGTGAATGGAATGCTAGATTTTGTTTTATTAACGCCTTTGCTGAACCAGTTAAAATTCTTCATGGTTATTCCCGGAATATAGAAAATATTGCTTATTTAATTAACTTAAATGGTAATAAACATAGAGTTTGGATTCCCCATCTGAAAAGATGTATTGTCTTTAAACCTTATACTTGGAAACATTATTTAGGTCGGTTACTGGGAAAATTGGGAATAATGAAAACAAAAAAGGCGTGAATGTTTATAATTTCTCGTCAGCAAACTTAAATAATTGAAGAAGGCAGAAGGCATTTATGCTGAAGGCATAAGGTCTAATACCATTTCTCAAAAACTTTTCAACCCGTATCTTGAGTATGGGACCTACCCCTAGCCCCTCCCAGGAGGGGAAGTAAACACAAGAATAATTAACATTTAGCTTGGCTAAAATTAGTAAAAAAAATGTTCTATTTTTTTTAATTACTTAATAACTGAAGTGTTACCTAAGTATAGCATTAATGCATGGGAATTGGTATCATTCCTTATGGATATTCTTCCACAGGTCACGCCCCTATCTTATAACCCCAAACAATTTTAAGCACCCCTGTTAACTGTGGGGTATTAAACCCACAAAAGAAAATATAAATAATTAACACATTAAGTGGTTAATAATTATCAAAAAGGTCATTCTACCTGTATTAATTACTTACTTAATAATTTTCTCACCTAAGAAAAGCATTCTTTTTTCACCCTTAGTATAAGAGGCAGTATTCCATTTATGTTAGCTTTCCTTCAGAAAGAAAATGCTTATTACTAAAAAAGAGTGAGTAGAGCTAGCAAATTTTAAGTCAAATTTCAAATTAAAGAAAGACATAAAAATAATAAATGGGTAAAGTGGTTCTACTTTTTTGCAGGTGACTAATTAGTTATCAAAAATATTAATATCAAAAATTAAAATGATAGATAATACACCCTCTGCTACAGATAGTTATTTACCAGAAAAACCATCCCTAAAATCTGGCTTACTTGCTCTTAAACAAAAAAAATATTCACAGGCGATCGCTCATCTAGAAATAATTTCTCAACAAAAAACCCTGAAGCAAAAGTTAAAAGCAAAGATGGGTTTAATAGTAGCTTATGAACGAACTCAACAAATAGATAAAGCCATTACCCTATGCTGTAATTTAACAAAAATCTCTAATGATGAAATTCAAACTTTTGCTCATCGTAACCTCAAAGAATTATTAAAGCGATATCCGCAAAAAAATCCTAAAAAATTAACTATTCCTACTCCTAAAACCCCACCATTACCTCCCCCACATCAACAACAAAATATTAAAACAGGATTTGTTCCATTTAATCCCACTTCAGGGCAAAATGCCTCGGCAAAAAATCATCAAAAACAATCTCAAAAAAATATTAATTTATCGAACATAAATAACTCTGTAAAAAATTCTAGTCAACCCTCAGATATTGTCAAACATAATCAGTCAAATCAAAATGATATAGATACAGAAAAAAATCAAAAACAACCTTTATCAACAGAAATTAATAACTCCAATTCAAAACCCTCAAATCAACCCTATAAAAAATCAACAAATATTCCTACAGATACAGGCGATCGCTCATCGAAAATAATATGGCGTGAAGCTGGAAGAGCAAAAGGAGGTCGTCAACTTAAATATCCTAACTTAACACTTTTTTGGCTAGAAAAAATAGTTGTGGGTGCTAGTCTATATTGGCTAAGTCTGACTATATTAAAATTGACTTTAGATATTACTAATGATTTCCTAGTGTGGCTGCCTTATTTCCAACCAATTCAAATTTTTTACCGAGACCCAACTCGAAATTTTATAATTTTTATCACAGTATTATTTGTCTTCTCTCCCTGGTTAATTGATGGGTTATTAACCCTTGGTTATGGTCTCCAAAATTTACCAACAACAACTCTAATTAATTACAGTAAAGAAGCCAATAAACTACTCCGTAGCTTTTGTCAAAAACGAAAAATACAAAAAATTAAATTAAAGATTTTACCAATAGATGTTCCTATAGCATTCAGTTATGGATGGTTGCCTCGTTTTTTCAGAATAGTTGTTAGTCAGGGATTGTTAGATAAATTAGCAGAAGATGAAATTGCCACTATTTATGCCAGGGAAATTAGTCATGTTAAAAATGGAGATTTTTGGTTAATGTCTATAGCTACTTTGATGCTTCAAATTCCTTACACTATTTATTGGCAATTAACTTTTTGGGCAGATTGGGTATTAGATTTTGTTGAGCGCGGATTACCTGATTTTTTACCAGAATTCATCAAATCTTGTTTACCTATTTTAGTATCCGGTTTTAGAGTATTCGCTGCAATAATTTCTACTCCTAGTTATGGCTTATATTGGTTGCTAAAATTGCCGATTTTATGGTTATCTCGTCGAAGAGTCTATTATAGCGATCGCCTTGCTTGTAACTTAACAGGAAATCCTAATGGTCTGACACGAGCTATTCTTAAAATTACAATTGGAATGGCTAATGATATACAAAATCAAGGCAAAATTAGAAATTTATTAGAAAGTTTTGAACTCTTAATGCCAGTCGGAATAAATCAAACTATTACTTTTGGTAGTGTTTGTTCACATAGTAATTTTGAATCAATTTTTAACTGGGATATTGTCAACCCATATCGTCATTGGTTGGCAATTAATGATAGCCATCCTTTGCTTGGCGAGCGGTTAAAAATATTATCTTTATATGCTAATTTTTGGCAGCTAGAGACTGAGCTGAATTTAGAAAATATTAATGCTAATGCCATTGAAAAAAATCAGTTAAGTAGGAATCAACAAGAGAAATATTTAACTACACCAAGTTTTAATTTACAGAAACTTTTACTTCAGGGAGCGCCTTTTTTCGGAATGTTAATAGGTCTACTTTTTACTGGCTTATTTTGGTTAATAGGTGGAATTTCTTCTGCTGTTGGTCTTTGGAGACTTGATTGGTTATGGGGAGATATTTCGATTTTAGTTGGCTCTTTAGCCATAGGTTTTAGTATTGGTATTTTGATTAGGATTAATCACTTTTTCCCCGATATTAAACCAAGCAAAACTTTGTATAATCCTGATTTGTTAAAATTATTAACTGATTTAGAAGCTTTGCCATTAGATAGTCATTTAATTCAGTTTAAAGGTCAACTTCTTGGTAAGAGTGGCATGAGTAACTTCTTGGGACAAGATTTGATTCTACAAACAACACAAGGACTGATAAAGTTACATTATTCTTCTCAATTAGGTCCTGTTGGTAACTTATGGCCTACGATCACGAATCATGGAGATCTTGTTGGTAAGTCTATAACTGTTACTGGTTGGTGGAGGCGAGGGGCTATTCCTTGGATAGATATCCATAACTTAAAAGGCGATTCTGGTAAATCTCTTAATAATGGCCATCCAGTCTGGTCAACTATTGTAGCTTGTATTTTTTCTATATGGGGAGTTTATATGATATATGTAGGCAGATTTTAATTATCAGATTATGTAAAGAAAGGTTGCACTATTAAACAAACAATGTTAAATTTAGCTATAAGTTTAAATTTGCTTAACTAAAGTAACTTCAGGATGTAGGCTTGTATTAGTTTGTAGAGATATTACGTCTATTGAAATGTATAAACTTATCCTATTTAATAGTAAGTATAGTTTTAGTAGTATATATATAATGGTTTAGTTAATCAGCAGCAAAGTTCTAAAATTCATTGTCAGTTAAAATTCTTGCATGGTAAGTGTCAATCTCCCAACACAGTAATTTCTGCCAGCTAGTTATTGCGGCTGCTTTTTTTTTAATTAAGAACCTTCGCGATCTTATAAGTGGACATTGCTTAATAGTTTAGCTATTAGATTTTTCTTGACTTTCGCATACTTGCGGTATTATGTGTGATTATTCTAATTTAACTTGCCTTTTCCTTAGCTTGAGTTCTATTCTCATAATTGCCATGACAATATAACGTCATTTTTTCTCTAGCTTTTTAGCATTAGCGCTAGTGAATCTTATCTTGAACAGACAACTCCTATATAAAATATGTCAAGTATGTTTTTCTTGATTGCCACGATCAATAAATCTTGATGTATCTTTAGTCTAAGACTTTGGATTTTGGTATGTCAATCCTAATTTTAATATTAATGAAACACTCAGAAAATTCAAGCCATTCTTGATGATAATATAGAGCTTTTCTTTTAGGATAGGGCTTTAAACCGAATTTTTTGGTAAGAAAATATTGGTAGCCAAATTTTTCAAAAATATGTAGATTATTGACTTAGGGTTGTGATAAGTTTATACTAGTCAGATATAATGTTGTCTGTTAAAAAATCAAATATCTAATATGAACATTTCCGGTTTGCTTGGAAAATAAGGTAAATATTATGGTTAAGAGTTGGTCTTCAATAGTAGGGAGTATACTAAAAATAAATGTACTATGTAATAATTGAGTTGCTTGAATTTAGCAGGCTTTAAAGTTATATTTATAAGTTAGGGTTATAAGCGTTTAGCAAATCAATATCAAAAAGAAGTAATTTAGCAAGACCTATAGCCTTGTTGACTGAGTGGTGACTAAAAAGTTTAAAAACAACCTGATAAAATCAGATTATCTGCTAAAGTTAACCAAATTGGAAAATGGGAGATCATTTCACTTTTTATTAAGGGCTAACTACTGAAGTTAAATAATTTGGATAAATTTGGACAAATCTCAATAAATCTTGACAAAAAACTGATTGTCTGCTAGGGTACACAAAAGCAAAAATCAAGCTAATTTAATTTAGATTAAGGCTTGAAACCCTGTACAAAACTCTTAAGAATAGGTAGCTTGTAAAAAGGTGATTGAGAAATCCATTAACCTTAAGTGAATGTCCGGAAAATATCAAGTAGCAAAGTTTTCATAGTAGATTAATAGATTTTAGTAGGTGGAGTTCCCGCCGATTTTAAGCCTGCTCTCGAAGATAAGTTACAGACTGCGGTCAGTGGTATTCAATGTTCGCGCAGCATTGCGTCAGCAAAGCAGGAAGCTAGCTCTAAAACCCTTTTGGGTAAGTTTGGGTAAGTTTAGTAGAACGGTAAATAGTAATATTTGTCTCAGGTTTTTCGCACTTCAGAGTCAGGAGCAGTTTTTTTTGAGCGCCCTCTTCTTTTGTTTGTGTTCAGTCAATCTCAGTCAACAAAGTTTTTGTTTTATTGTCATTAAGCAAGTCAAAGTCTGGAGGAAATTGGTATGTCAATTCGTTTGTATATAGGTAATCTACCTAAAGAAGTAATGGAACGTCAAGAACTGCAAGAAGTTTTTGCCGAAGAAGGTGATAGTGTGAGCACTAAATTGATCACAGATCGTAAAACTGGTAAGTGCCGTGGTTTTGGCTTTGTAACAGTCAAAAATGATGAACAAGCTGACCAAATTATCGAAAAGTACAATGGTTATCAGTTTAAAGAAAGTCCTTTGAAAATTGAAAAGGCTTTGCCCCGCTCTAAGAATAAGAGCGAGTCAGAAAAAACTGAGGATGAGTCAAAACCTGCAAACAAAAGCAGTGGCAAGGCTAAAAAGTATCGTCGTGAAAAGGATAAAGGAGCATCAAAAACTACCAGCAGTAATCCTAATTCTAGCGGAAATGATGCAGTTCAGCCAGACCCCCGTTGGGCAGATGCGTTAACACAGTTGAAGCAGCGTTTAGCAGCTACCAGTAATTCTTAAGAAAACAAACAAGTAAAGTAAATTAGACTATCAAGTTAAAATGATTGTAGATATAGTTGTACAAGGAACTGTAGCTAGCTCTATAAAATCTTAATAAGTTTATAAAGTCACTTTGAAGCCTTCGATTTAATGATAAATCAAAGGCTCTTTTTATAGTTTAATTTTTGACTACAGCAATTTTCATTTCAGTAGACCACAGTAGAGGCGAATGGCCATTTCCCCTTAAACGATTTTTGTTATGATGATGTGGTTCATCAATCTGAAAAGCGCTGTAAGACAAGACAGATTTCAGTTAATTAGTTATAGGTTTCATGATTTTGATATTTAATTAAGCTTGGAACGACTATGTTTGTAGTTAAACTTAGCTCTACCTCATATTGCAATTCACTTATCTCTATGATTCAAACTAACTATATGTTATAAGAAAAAATTCAAAAACTTATAACACTTTCGATCTAAGTAATGCTATGGGTAAACATACTAACTTTCGAGGGGTAGAAACGTAAGCTCGACGGTTGAACACATCATATTGATTGCGCTCAATAGCATCTAAAATTTTACTGTAAAGCATAGAAGCTGACCAAACAGGCCAACGAATATCAGGATTCAAACGCCTAATACCTTTCTCTGCATCAACAAAAAACTTGCGTGCTCTGTTAATCTGAAATTTCATTAATTCTCGCCAGCGTCGATCGATTACACCATTCAATAAATCTTCTTCGGTATAATCAAACAAAGCTAATTCTTCTAGAGGAAGATAAATCCGACCCCGACGAGCATCTTCTCCTACATCTCGTAGAATATTGGTAAGTTGATTGGCAATTCCCAAAGCGATCGCCTCTGATGTGGGAGATTTCATATGTTGTTTTTTATTCCAGGGAGCAGCAAAACTAGAGCGATCGACTCCCATAACTGGCATAGTCATTAAACCAACTGTACCTGCCACTCGATAACAGTAAAGTTCAAGTTCTTCAAATGTTTCGTAGCGACTGCGGTACAGATCCATTTGCTGACCCGCGATCATATCTCGAAATGGTTGTATGTCTAAAGGAAACCTGGATAGAGTATCTACCAAAGCTACATCTGTATCTTCTAGTGGATAGCCAGCAAAGATAGATTCTAGATGCTTTTCCCACTCTTGGAGAGTTTCTGTAGTTGTAGTACTTGACATGGGTCCATCAACCAGTTCATCTGTACGACGACACCAGACATATATTGCCCATATCGCCTTACGTTTAGCTTCTGGCATTAACTGAGTACCCATATAAAAAGTTTTAGAATGGGTAGCTGTGACTTGACGACACAGCTCATAAGACTCTTCTAGTGATACCAGGGATGAACGAGTCATGCGCTGAGAAAATTTAGACCGTTGCAGCATTCTTTGCTGGCTTTGGAGTTGTTGGTTGCAGGTTTGCATGAGATTCAAGGTGAGTAGAAGCGTTAGCGGAGCTGGCCTGAGCAATCGCCTGCGCTGTCAGCTTTCCAGAAAGTACAGCTCCTTCCATGCTAGCTAGATAGCGCTGCATAGTATAGTCTCCTGTAAGGAAGAAATTTGCAATTGGTGTTACTTGGGAAGGGCGACAATCTTGGCGACCGGAGGTAGCTTTATATACAGAGCGGGGCGTTTTGACAACGTGAGATTTCAACAACTTAGCTGGAGAATTTCCTGTAAAGTGATGGGGAAATAATTTTTCCAACTCTGCCATTGTGGCTGCGATTATTTCTTGGTCGGATTTAGAAATCCAATCTTTGGCGGGTGCTAATACTAATTCCAACATGGAACGATCGGGATTAGCATATTCACGACATGTGTTACTCATATCTGCATAGACACTTAGTAGAGGTGAGCGTGAAAACAGTAGATGGTCTATATCTGTTAGTTTGCGATCGAACCATAGATGTAGATTAATTACTGGTACACCTTCAAGACCATTGAGCTTTTGGAAGTATTCCATCTGCTGCCAAGGTTTAGGTAACATTGTTTTGAGTGGATCGACTGGCATTGCTGATACATAAGCATCAGCAGTTATGACTCGATCTTCAGATCCATTTAATCCTCTGATTAGAAATCCACTGACTTTACCATCATCGTTCAGTAAAAATTCCTTTATCGGTGCATTTAACTCTACTTCTCCACCTCCCTTAGTAATATAATCTACCAGAGGTTGACATAATCGCTCTGTCGGCGAACCATCTAAAAAGGCCATTTTAGAGCCATTTTTTTCTTGGAGAAAACGGTTTAGAGCTGTGAGAATTACAGTTGAGGATATTTCCTCTGGTCCAATAAAATTCAACGCTTTTGACATAGCGATGAATACTTCTTTCTCTACTCTTGGAGGAACATTCTGTTTTTTCAACCATTCTGAGAAGGTGTATCTGTCCATTTTTTCCACATATTCCTGGCCTTGAAGCATAGCTGGAATCAGACCTATACCAAATCTAATTTTTTCTGGCCAGGTTAGCATATCATTATTGCGGAGAATAGCCACAACTCCATTCAAAGGTGCTGGAATATCAGGAAAATCAAATCTAGAGTATGTTCCTGGTTTTTCTGGCTGATTAAAAATCATCGTGTGCTGTTTCCATTGCAGTCTATCCTCTATATTTAGTTCTTTGAATAGCTGCAACATATTTGGATAGGCTCCAAAAAATATATGTAGACCAGTCTCGTACCAGTCTCCTTCCTCGTCTTTCCAGGCTGCTACCTTTCCTCCAAGAACGTCCCTTCTTTCTAGGACTATTGGAGTATGACCCATGTCTGTTAGATATTTGGCACAGGAAAGACCGGCTAGTCCCGCTCCCGCGATCGCAACTCGCATTTACTTGGTAAAAACCTCTTTAATTCAATTTACTTCTTTTTTATTATTATAACTTTACAAGTTGTTACAAATTTCAGCAACATCTCATTTGTTATTTTTAATTCCATTTGCCTCAATTTTTGTTATGTCTACCTTTTGACAAAAAGTAGATAAGTGTGGTAATGTTACAGCAAAATTAGTAATATAATCTAAGTATCTTAATAAAATTTAAAAATACATACTTAAATTTGCTCTTGAATATCGATAACAGATTAAGATTAACAGACTAAGGGTAAGAGGCGAGCACAAAAAAAATTAAATCTATAAATCTAAGTTAAGTATGTAGCTATAGAAAAAAAGGCCAAATAAGGAATAAGGAGCCAGAGAGGAGAATACAAACCCTATAAAATCAATAAATTTGAGGGTTTTAGCAAGGAATTCTTGAGCATAGTTGTTTCTCTAAAAAAATTAACCTTAGTCCATAATTCATAAATAAATTTAGTTGTTTTCAACTCTATAAGCAGACAGAAGGCAAAAATATATTTGATTATTCCTGTCTATTGCTTCTGGCCTTCTGCCTTCTTTTCAGAGGGTGAGGCTATCCTCAAAGCTTGAGAAATTTGACACGATAGAATAATCAACAAAAGGACAGAATAAAGAAAACTAAGGCATGGGCAAAGTAGTCGGCATAGACCTGGGTACAACAAACTCCGTAGTCTCCGTCATGGAAGGCGGAAAACCGATAGTGATAGCTAATTCAGAAGGAATGCGGACAACTCCATCTGTAGTTGGCTTCACTAAGGAAGGAGAACGAATAGTCGGACAAATGGCCAGAAGACAAACTGTTCTGAACCCTCAGAACACTTTCTATGGGGTCAAACGATACATTGGACGTAAATACTCTGAATTATCTCCAGAGTCAAAGCGGGTTCCCTATACAATTCGCCGGGATGAATATGGCAATGTCAAAATCAAATGTCCTCGGATGAAACGAGATTTTGCTCCGGAAGAGGTCTCAGCCATGATTTTGCGGAAGCTAGCAGATGAAGCAAGTCGCTATCTGGGAGAAGAAGTTACAGGAGCAGTAATTACCGTACCAGCCTATTTTAATGATTCTCAAAGACAGGCCACTCGTGATGCAGGGATGATTGCGGGTTTAGAAGTTAAAAGAATTCTGAATGAACCAACGGCTGCATCTTTGGCTTATGGATTAGAGAATACAGAGAATCAGGTAATTTTGGTGTTCGACTTGGGTGGAGGTACATTTGATGTATCAATACTAGAAGTAGGAGATGGAGTATTTGAAGTTAAATCTACGAGTGGAGATACCCAACTAGGGGGTAATGACTTTGACCAACGAATAGTAAATTGGTTGGCAGAACAATTTCTAGAGACAGAGGGAATAGATTTAAGGACGAGCGATCGCCAGGCATTACAACGGCTGATGGAGGCTGCGGAGAAAGCTAAAATAGAGTTATCTGGGGTTGGAGTGACTGAGATTAACCTACCCTTTATTACAGCCACAAAAGATGGCCCTAAACATTTAGAAACTAGGCTGACTAGGTCTCAATTTGAAGGACTTTGTGGGGATTTAATTCCCAGAATAGGACGCCCTGTGAAAATGGCATTAAAAGATGCGGGTATTAGTCCTTCTATGATTGATGAAGTAGTATTAGTGGGTGGTTCAACTCGGATTCCTTTTGTCCAAGATTTAGTTTACTCTCTGATAGATAGAGAACCAAATCAAGGGGTTAATCCTGATGAAGTTGTGGCTGTGGGAGCTGCTATTCAGGCCGGAATTTTAGCTGGTGATGTACGAGATGTTCTGCTGTTGGATGTTTCACCATTATCTTTTGGCTTAGAAACTATTGGTGGGGTGATGAAAAAACTTATTCCCCGAAATACTACTATCCCGGTGCGACGTTCTGATATCTTTTCTACTTCAGAAAATAACCAGACTGTTGTTGAGATTCATGTTATTCAGGGAGAACGAGAAATTGCGGCGGAGAATAAGTCTCTAGGGAAATTTAAGCTTACGGGTATTCCTCCTGCACCACGGGGTGTGCCACAGGTACAAGTGGCTTTTGATATTGATGCTAATGGTATTTTGCAGGTGACTGCAATGGACAAAACTACCGGTAGGGTTCAAAGTATTACGATTCAAGGGGCATCGACTTTGACTCAACAAGAAATTAATCAGATGATTCGGGATGCTGAAAATTTTGCTGAGACAGACCGACTAAGAAGGGAGCAAGTAGAAAAGCGCAATCGTGCAGAGGCTTTGGCCTTTCAAGCTGAACGACTACTCCGGGAAGTGGCCTTAGATTATGGTATGCAATTTGCTGCTAGGAGTCGTCAACGGATCGAGATGTTGATTAGAGAACTAAGGGATAGCCTGGAGAGGGATGATGAGCGGGGTATCGATCAGGTGGGAGTTGATTTACAGGATGCTCTGTACGATTTGAATCGTGAAGTTTCAATTTATACTTCTGAATCTGAGGATGATGATTTCTTTGGGTCTGTGCGTCGGAGTATTTCTGGAGAGGACCGCAAGGGCAAGGAACGCTATGATTATGATAATAGGATAGATCGTAGGTCTTCGGATAGAGTCAGTTATAACAGACCAAATAGACCTAATCGTTATTATCAGAGTGATGATTGGAATGATGATGATGATTGGTTGTAACTATTTTAGATTTTACGGGAGATAGTTTCTTGCTTAGTTGCAAGATATAGTTAAAATTAAAAGTGAATTTATTGTCGTGAATGAGTTATGAATATTGGAGAATTTCCTAAGTAAATTAGTGACTTTTTATTATTTTTCTCGAAAAGTGAGAAGGTAAGAAGTCTTAAGTATTCTACCGTTTTTCCTCAAAAAGTTATAGAAAATATTTATAGTTAAAACTTATAAGTTTAAGTTAGCAGATGCAAAATTTTCGGAATTATTATCAGATTTTAGATGTTTCTAAAGATGCTTCGGTGGATGAAATTAAGAAAGCATATAGGAGACTGGCACGACAGTTTCATCCAGATGTAAATCCTGGTGATAAAGAGTCAGAAGAAAAATTTAAAGATATTAATGAAGCTTATGATATTTTATCAGATATAGAAAAACGAACAGAATACGATAAGTTTATTCGATATTGGAAACCTAAAGGAATTGGGGGTAGGGTAGGGATACGAGTTCCTGATTTTAGGAATTGGGATAATCGTGATGAAAATGGGCGAAAAAATGAAAAAAATTCAGATGTTAGTGACTTTTCAGATTTTAATACTTTTGTAGACCAACTATTAGGTCGTCGCCGTGAAGTTAGAACTCCAGTTGAATCGACAATTCCAAAAACTCAGACTTCTAATGTTTATCGTTCTGGTCAGAAAAAGAATACTTATAAGGCAACAGAGCGGGAAGTAAAAAAGGATATTGAGGCTAGATTAACTTTACCTTTGGAAAAGGCTTATGTGGGAGGGGTTGAAAAAATCCGTTTGGAGGATGGGCGTTCGATAGAGGTGAATATGCCGATGGCTATGGTTAGTGGTCAAAAAATTCGTCTGAAAAATCAGGGTATTGGTGGGGGAGATTTGTATTTGAAGATTACGATCGCTCCTCATGATTTTTATCAGTTGGATGGACCGGATATTTTTTGTGAGTTGCCTATTACTCCTGTGGAGGCTGTTTTGGGTGGGGATATTGAGGTGCCTACTTTGGATGGTTGGGTGAAGATGAAGTTGCCGGCAGGGGTTTTTTCTGGTCAACGTTTACGGCTTGCGAGTAAGGGGTATCCTGATGGGAGGGGTGAGCGTGGGGACCAGTTGGTGGAGATTAAGATTGTGACTCCGAGGAACCCTAGTCAGGAGGAGTTGGATATTTATCAGAAGTTACGGGAGGTTGAGAAGTTTAAGCCGAGGAAGGATTTGCCTGTTTGATTTGAGTTTTAGCTGTGCGAAGGAATAAGCTTGCTTTGTCTGAGTTTTGAGCTTTTGATATGTTCTAACCTTACATATATAATTTATAATTTATATTTTATGGGTCGTAGTTGAATAAAAAATCATACATAGGGACGAGTAACTAAAACTTTATATACCTGATCACGATTTTTGAGAAGATGCAACCTCATTATCCTCTAATTTTTTTAGCTTCAGAAAATGAAAAAGTGCAATTTAAACTCAAGAAGGAGTCCTGCGCTTTATCTGCTGATTCAGGGTCATTTCAGTTATCAGTTATCAGTTATCAGTACCTCTGCCTGTTTGCGCAGCATTCCACAGGAAAGCATCGGAATTGAAATATTGAACTTGATTTTTTTTCATCCCATTGAAAGGGGAGGCTTGAGACCTTATTTTTTGGTCAGGAGGCATTTTTGAGAGCAAATAAAAATCTGTTTCACTTTTTTTAGTTGAATAAAAAGTCATGTGTAGGGGCGAACAACTCCCAACATGTATATCCTATCGCGGTTTTTGAGGGGATGCAACCTCATGATCCTCTAATTTTTTTGAGCTTCAGAAAATGACAAGGTTCAATATTTTGATTACCTATACTCATAGGGAGCGATCGGGCAATATTTCTATTATTGAGGATGATTTTTTTTTGCAGCGGAGGGAAGTTTTGGAAAAGAATTCAGACAACCTTTGAGAAAACGCATCTATGTTGATGGAGGTCTGGATTTTTCGGCTTATTTGTTTTGGCGTTGGTGAATCAGCATCAGAATTAAGATATTTGGACTAACCGTAATCAACATCAGAATTATGAATACCCCTTTCATTACTTGCTCCCAAACAAACCGTAAACGAAATAATCTGTAGGGACTTTAAATAGGGTTTCCATTTAATACTCCATATAAACGTGATGCTTCATTGGTGTATCTTTCAATTGCATAGGGAATTTTTTCGGGTGCATATTGACGAAAATGATGAGCTTGCCCTAACATTGGGCCAAGACCTCCCATTTGAAACATTAGCCACTGAATTACTGTGTAGCGATCGCTTGGGTTTTCAGGAATAAAGCTACTTGTTTTTTCAGCTAAATAAAGCAAAATAGCTCCTGACTCGAAGATAGAAATAGGGTTGCCATTGGGTCCATTGGGGTCAACAATGGCTGGCATTTTATTGTTAGGGCTAATTTTCAGATATTCTGGCTGAAATTGGTCTCCGGCGGTAATATTAACTGGAATTAAGTTATAGGGAGTTTCTGTTTCTTCTAACATGATAGAAACTTTCCAGCCATTAGGAGTTGGCCAGTAATATAAGTCGATAGTCATAGTTTAAAAAAGCTCCAATTTTTATTGAGTTTACTATTAGAAAGCATTCAGCACTTCAGCACTTCAGCAATCAGCTTTTTAGAAGGGGATTTAAACCTTTCCTAAAATTAAGCTATTTAATATAGGTTGGGGATTTAAATCCAAGCTTTTCTGTTCCGGAATGCTTGGCAAACAGATACCTAATTATATGCGTAAATTTTTAGGCTGATAGCTGATAACTAATAGCTGATAGCTAGTGCCACTACACGGAAGTTAAAAGTCAAAAGTTAAAAGCGAGTGTGTAATACCAATTTGAAAAAAGAATGTTACGAATAGTAAGAGCGATAAAAATAATTTACAGGAGATGTCTCTTTGAGAAAAAAAGATAATTTACGCCCTAAAAAATGGTATTAAAGCTATTCCCATACGACTCCTGACTCCTAAGAAATACTCTAGATATTTGTAGCAAAAATTTGTCAATTTGATATAATTATGAGGTTTCCTCAGAATGTAAGACACACTCAAGACAGTCAATCATTTTTGATTTGTAATTGTTTTAGGATTTTGTAACTGGTAAGTTATTTCTGCCATCCTGTACTAGCTAATTATAACCAAGACTTTGACGTGCCAGACTGTTAAATAAATCGAGCATTTTTTCCCGCCACATATTAACAGGGTCGTTGGTTTCTAGGAATTTAATGGGGGAAATAGAACGAGCAAATTGAAACCTAGCAAATATAATGTAATCGGCAAAGTTTGGTTTTTCTCCTGCTAAGAAAGGCTGTTGATTTAAAGTTTCTCTTAAAGGAGAGAGGATGGTTCTAAAATTATCAATTTGAGATTGTTTTACATCTTTAAATTCTTCTAGTGGTTTGCCTAATTTTTGTTCGCGAGTTTCTCTAAAATAAGTTTTGTCTTTGGCATCTATATGTTCAAATACATTGTAGATGAGCATTGGTAGTAAGGCTGGAATCAATACTTTTTCATCCCAATTTTTGATAAATAAAACTTGGGATTTTGCTTGAGAACAGCCGAATAAAGAAGGTTGGTTTGGATAAGTTTCCTCTAAATAATTAGCAATATTCCAAGAGTCAAAAACTACTTGATTTCCATCAACAATTACAGGTACTTTTTCTTGACCTGAGAAAGCGATCGCTTCTTTTTCTGTGAAGTGCCAAGGAATTCTTTGTACTTCTAGTTGTTTATGGGCTAGAGCCATACGAATTCTCCAGCAGTAAGGGCTAAAAGCTCTGTTATCTTCTGCTCCTACTAGGTCGTACATTTTGATTTTCATGGATGCCATAATACTTGCAACTCCTCTATCAAATATAACAGAGTTTTAGCTTGTTAATAAGTCATATTTTGTGTCAGTATCAAGCTATTCTTACAGCAATAATTAACTAATTTTTTCAATCTTTTATTTCTCTACTACTTAAAAAAATAGCCATAGCGATTAAGATATAGACTGACAATTATCTTTTTGAAATACCAAGATATTTCAAAGAAATATTAATACTGGACGAGATGCTATTCCCTTTTTCTAATAAGTATTCAATCAAAATTACAGTGATTTTTTATGGTTAGGTCAAACAGGAGGTAATTATTAATTGTTTAAGAATGGTAGTTGTATGGAATTTTCGTAAGTCAGAGGGAAGACAGAATTTGGAAGAAGAAAGAAGTATTGAATCAAAAAAGTAAAAACAATAAATATAGCAGGGAACAGGGAACAGTTAACTAGGAACAGGAGAAAAAAATTTCCCTGTCTGAAGCTCATCATCAACATAAGTCCTAAGCAACTTGTTCGTTGCTATATAACTATCTAAAATGAATTAGAGAAACTCTTTTTAAGTATCTCCAATTGAGATGCACCTTTTTATATCATTCTTTTTTTAAATTGGTTTGACAATTACTCACAGACATAGAAGTAGAAATTACAGATGCAAAGAATTTTTTGTGCCTTTTTTCAGAAATTTTCTTCTTTGTTGGCTACTTCTGCAAAAAGTCTATTCTTTTTCGGAGAAGTCTAATGATTTTTTTTTAATTTCTCCCTAAAATTACAGTCTTGTCCTGATTCAAGTGAAATATTAATCGGTGAAAATACTATTGTTGTGCATCAACAAATAATTAATAATAAAATAACAGACATTTACTCACACCATAAAATAGAAATGAATATAATTCCCACCCAATGTCAAGACTTACAAAATCAGGTAGAAAATTTACTGAAATTATTGCATCAAGAACCCACTCTTAGACAACAAGATACAACAGCAGTTCGTGCTTCTTTAAATAAAGTAATTTCTCCCAAATTTGAAATAGTATTTGCGGGAGCTTTTAGTGCGGGTAAGTCAATGTTAATTAATGCTTTATTAGGGCGAGAATTACTTTATAGTGCAGAGGGACACGCTACAGGAACAGAATGTTATATTGAATATGCCGAACCTGAAAAAGAAAGAGTAGTTTTAACATTTTTAAGCGGGGCAGAAATTCAAGAACAAGTAGCAATTTTACGAAAGGAATTAGGTTTAGACCCCAGTGCTAAAATTCAACAACCAGAAGTAATCGAAATTATTCGGGAACAATGCGACGCAATTATTAAAAATGAAGGTGGGGAAAATAAATCGGAGCGGGCTAAACAAGCAAAAGCATTGAAATTATTAGTAGATGGTTTTGAGGCGAATAAAGAATGTATTCATCCTGCTGAAAATGCTATTTATTCTATGGAGCAGTTTAACTTTTCTAACTTGAAAGAAGCAGCAAGTTATGCGCGACGAGGAATGAATAGTGCTGTGTTGAAGAAGGTGGAATATTATTGTCATCATCCTTTATTAGAAGACGGAAATATAATTATTGATACTCCAGGAATTGATGCTCCTGTAGAAAAGGATGCTCAAGTTACTTATGACAAAATAGAGAACCCAGAAACTTCGGCAGTTGTTTGTGTTTTAAAATCTGCTGCTGCGGGAGATATGACAACTGAGGAAACAGAATTATTGGAAAAAATGCGAGAAAATCCTGGTATTAGAGACCGGGTTTTTTATGTCTTTAATCGTATAGATGAAACTTGGTACAATTCTCAACTTAGGCAGCGATTAGAAAATTTGATTATTTCTGATTTTCGAGATACGGAAAAGATTTATAAAACTAGTGGATTGTTAGGTTTTTATGGCAGTTTAATTCAAGAGACAAGTCGGAGCGATCGCTTTGGTTTGGATAGTATATTTGTTAATAGTGTTAAAGGTTTGGATGGAGAGGAGGAAACGCCACAATTTGTCTATGCTTTTAATAATTATTGTGGAACTTCTCGCAAACTTCCTAGTAATTTTCGGGTAAGTATTAATGGTTTTGAGTCACCTAATGAAAATTATGTCAGGATTTTGGAGGAGTGGGGAAAACCGTTAATCGAACAATTAATTATTGATAGTGGAGTAGAAGAATTTCGGGATGGAATTACTCGCTATCTGAAGGAGGAAAAACGCCCGCAATTATTTGCAAATTTGGCAGATGACTTACAAAATATCTGTATACAATTACAGAAAAATTATTTAGCAACTCAACGATACTTGGCAAGTCAACCTCAAGAAATAGAGGCGATGAAAGCTCAGGAATTATCATTATTAAATTCTCAACTCCAGGAGGTGGGTGAAGGATTTAGTCAACATATTTCTGAGGAAGTAAATTTGCTAGTCACAAATAAATGTGATGGTTTTGAAGCAGATTTTAATCAACTCCAATCTCGAATGATTCGTCGTTTAGATGAACTGTTAGATACTTTTTCTGTAGAAGCTGCTTATAGTCGAGCAACTATTAATCATCCCCAGAATGCAACGGCTCCTTTATTAGCAGTTTTAGTCGAAGCTCTTTATTATTTAGCGAATCAATTAGAGGATATTTTAGTTGACTCTACTCAGTTAGTAATAACTGGATTTTTCCAAAGTTTAATTGATCGAGTTCGTAAGTCAGAATATTATCGACAACTCTATCGTTTGTTAGGCAATGATGGAGGAATTGAAAAACATTTAAAGGAAGTAGAAAAAACAGTTAGCACGGCATTAATAAGTGCAGCGCGAATAGAATGTGACAGATTTGTGCGAGAAAGTCCGCGTTTTTATGATGAAGGAACTTTTTCTATCTATCAGTTTCGGCAGACTTTATTACAAACTTCTCAAAGTTTTGACTGTAGCAGTATGGTAGAAGCGGAACCAGCAATTAGACAATTATTGAAGTTAGATTTTGAGCCAAAAGTTTCCAAGACTATTCGGCAAACTTTTCGACAAACTGTCAATCAAACTTTGAAGACTAATTTATTACCGATGGCTGAAAAACAAGGGGAAGATATTATGCAGCAATATAATCAAGCGCGAGAGTATTTAGAGCAAAGTTTGGAGACGGAAGCTGGGGATAAAATTCAACGAAATTTACGTTTACAAACTGAAGTTGAGGAGAAAATTGGGGTTTATAATCAGGTGGTTTCTAGTATTAATAGTTGTTTACGGACGATGTTATTGAATGAGCGGCAATTACCGATTATTTCTGGGTTTAATTTTGGGAAAGGTGAGGATAATTTGGATGTAGTAAGTGATGAAAATGAGAAATTATTGGAGAGTGAAGAAGTATCCCCACTTGATGATTTAAGACAGCAGATGAATTTGAATAGTTAGGGGTAGCTTTATTTCAGAAAAATGTAGGGTGTGTTGTTGAGGCATCCTACAGTTATAGCGCTCCGCGCAAGGCAAAAGTCAAAAGTCAAAAGTTAAAAGTAATACCAGTTTGATAAATATTTACTACAAATCAATAGGTTATTTCTTAGGAGTCAACCCACCCCTAACCCCTCCCAGGAGGGGAAGGACCGAGTCAGAGTAAATAGCTTTGATACCATTTATCAGGTCGGAATTTATCTTTTTAGTCCAAGAGACATCTTTAATAAAGTCTTTTAATTGCCCAAATTAATTCGTAAAATTCTTTTTCCAAATTGGTATAATCCCTGACTGAGTTTGAGCCTTTATAAATTTCCTAACCTTTGTTTCGACTGCTATACCCAGTAAATAATTTAAATTATTAGAAAAGTAAATATTACGAATAGTATAAAAAATCAACTATTTTATGATGATTATGATGGTCTAGAGTTAGAATTTTCCATTTAACTTTAAGGTTTTATTTCGCGACAAGTCTATTAATTATTAATTATTAATTGTTGAAGACCTAATAAATGATATTGAAGCTATTCATTCTGTACGTTGCTAATCCGACAGCTTCCCTACCTGACTCCTAAGAAATAAACTAGCTATTTGTAGCTAAGATTTATAAAATTCGTATTATTATCTAAAAGTCTAGGATATTTCAAAATTCAAATAAAATTGTTATAGTGGTTGCAAATTTCATCTGATTTATGAACTAATTCAAGAAAGAATAAGGTTTTAGTTATCTAGAAAAATCTGCCAATAGCGCAGTCAAGACATCCGGAGCTTCAATATTGTAGAAAATCAGAAGCGATTAGTGCAGGATGGCGGAAATAACTGACCAGTTAAAAAATCCTAAAAGCCTTACCAATCAATACTTTTGAATTTTGAATTTTGAATTTTGACTTCCGCGTAGCGGCACTAGAATAGTCAACCCATCTTTAATTCAAGCATTTAAAGCATTTTAACTGTATTCTTGTAAGTATCTTTTGCTAGCATTATTTGATCGATAAAATATTATGCTTCAAGATTTATTATAACTGAATATCCATAGTAAATTCAAGAAGTCAGAAATCAGAAGTGTGTTTGCGCAGCATTCGGAGCGAAAGTCAGAAGTTAAAATTAGTGGGAGATTGTTACTTACCACTAATTTTCAACCGTTAAAATAAAATTTATAGCGGGGGTTGCGTTACCCTATTTATCCGTCTAGAAATAGAGATTTTATTACCGAAATTATCACGGGGAAAAACTTCTGACTTGGTGACTTCCTATTTCTGACTTTCCGTTTATCATGCTGCACAAACGAGGGCAGGGATAATGTTAGTATTTTAATCAACTATTAACTGGTGATATAATCATGCTGAATTAACAAAAATTAGAGATTTAATCAGAAATAAATTATGAGCAAAACTCCCCGAATAAACATTCCTTTAGCAGTCAGAAAATATGTATTCGAGCGCGACCGCTACCATGGTAAAAGTTGTGGTAAAACTACTAGAAAAACACAACTTACTATAGACCATATTATTCCCCTAGCTAGTGGTGGTAGTAATGATATTAGTAACCTACAAACCCTCTGTAGTAAATGTAATCAAAAAAAGAAACATAACTTTGACCCACGATTCCAACGGAACTTCAGTAACTAAAGCCAAAAAAAATTATTCCATCCCCGAAAAATCTCAATTTTTGAGTAAAATGGAACCGGATTAAATCAGGATAAATATATGGTAAATTCAAAAAGAATTAACTTTCTTAAAAGTAAGTTGTACTCTCTAATAAGTAGAATGTCTGATCTAGACCTAGAAAGAGGTTGGGAATATTTACAAACACTTTATTATGATAGCTTAATGCTACAAGCTATTCAACAATCTAAAACAACTCATAAACCAGGAGATATATTAACCAAAGAAGAAGCCATACAAATATTGTATTTTGACCGAGAAGATAGTCAAACTAAAAATAACCAATAATAATAAATTAAGATATAGAAAAAATAATATTATTGTGAACCTAGAAGTGCGTTATGCTCGGTCTTTTGTCCAAGACCTAAAAACTTTAGAAACTGCCGCCTACCAAAAAATATATGATTTTGTTTTTCTCAAATTCAGTCAAATAAATTACTTACAAGACTTCAGTAACTAAAGCCAAAAAAAATTATTCCATCCCCGAAAAATCTCAATTTTTGAGTAAAATGGAACCGGATTAAATCAGGATAAATATATGGTAAATTCAAAAAGAATTAACTTTCTTAAAAGTAAGTTGTACTCTCTAATAAGTAGAATGTCTGATCTAGACCTAGAAAGAGGTTGGGAATATTTACAAACACTTTATTATGATAGCTTAATGCTACAAGCTATTCAACAATCTAAAACAACTCATAAACCAGGAGATATATTAACCAAAGAAGAAGCCATACAAATATTGTATTTTGACCGAGAAGATAGTCAAACTAAAAATAACCAATAATAATAAATTAAGATATAGAAAAAATAATATTATTGTGAACCTAGAAGTGCGTTATGCTCGGTCTTTTGTCCAAGACCTAAAAACTTTAGAAACTGCCGCCTACCAAAAAATATATGATTTTGTTTTTCTCAAATTCAGTCAAATAAATTACTTACAAGAACTACCAGAATTAAGACAACTTGGAACCAGCGCTATTTTCTACAGATTTACTGTGGACAAATATCTGATTGGTATAGAAGTAACAGGTCAAATTCTTAAATTTATCCGTATTTTACCAAAGCCACAAATTTAATATTCTAAACTATAGATAGCAGACTAAAAAAAACAAAAAATACAGTAATTTTTATGGAATCAAAAGCACTCTGGCAACGCTATATTAACTGGCTTTATTACCATGAAGGATTAAAATTTTATGTTGATATAAGTCGCATTAAATTTGACAATTCTTTTCTAGAAACAATCAAGCCAAAATTTGAAAAAGCTTTCCAAGATATAGAGCAATTAGAAAAAGGAGCGATCGCCAACCCAGACGAAAACCGGATGGTTGGCCACTACTGGCTGAGAGCGCCGGAACTTGCGCCCACCCCCGAAATCCAACAAGAAATTGTCCAGACTATCGAACAGATTGAGACTTTTGCCAAGAAAGTCCATAGTGGAGAAATTAAACCTCCCAATGCCCCCAAATTTACAGATATTCTCTCCATTGGTATCGGTGGTTCAGCTCTCGGTCCTCAATTTGTAGCCGAAGCTCTGAGTCCCAATGACCCACCAATGCAAATACATTTCATCGACAATACCGATCCTGCAGGTATTGACCGCGTACTCTACAAATTGAAGGGTCGCCTCAACAGTACCCTAGTCATAGTCATCTCCAAGTCAGGCGGCACCCCAGAACCTCGCAACGGAATGATAGAAGTCAAAGCAGCTTATGCTGCTCAAAATCTAGACTTTGCTTCCCACGCCGTCGCAACTACCACCCCCGATAGTAAACTAGGTAAAATTGCCAAATCTGAAGGATGGCTAAATATTACCCCCATGGCAGACTGGGTAGGGGGACGTACTTCTGAATTATCCTCCGTTGGTTTACTACCAGCAGCATTGCAAGGAATTGACATCCAGGCTATGTTAGATGGGGCAAAAGAAATGGACATAGCCACTCGCAAACATGATATTAAAGGCAACCCCTCTGCTTTATTAGCTTTGAGTTGGTATGCGGTAGGTAACGGACGAGGGGAAAAAGATATGGTAGTTCTCCCCTACAAAGACAGTCTGCTAATGTTCAGCCGTTATTTACAGCAGTTGGTCATGGAATCTTTAGGCAAAGAAAAAGACCTAGATGGTAATATAGTCAACCAAGGTATTGCAGTTTATGGTAATAAAGGTTCCACAGACCAACACGCTTATGTACAACAGTTGCGTGATGGTGTACCTAATTTCTTTCTTACCTTTATCGAAGTTCTAGAAGACCGTCAAGGTATTTCTCCTGAAGTAGAACCAGGAGTAACCTCTGGTGACTACTTATCTGGTTTTCTACAAGGTACTAGACAAGCACTTTATGAAAATCAGCGAGATTCTATTACAGTTACAATACCGAAAGTTAATCCTAAAAATGTAGGAGCTTTAATTGCTCTTTATGAGAGAGCTGTGAGTTTTTATGGCTCTCTAGTTAATATTAATGCCTATCACCAACCAGGAGTAGAAGCAGGTAAAAAAGCTGCGGCCACAGTGCTAGAGTTACAACAACAGGTAGTAAATGTCCTCAAGCAAGAGGTTTCTCCCCTGTCTTTAGAAGAAATTGCCCAAAAAGTAGGTGCTGATGACAAAATAGAAATCATCTATAAGATTTTGCGCCATTTGGCAGCTAACCAACAGAATATTGTTTTTCATGGAAATCTTGGGCAACCAGTTAATTTAGCTGTAAGCTATCAGTAGTATTAAGTATTATAGGTATTAATTTGGCCTAGAGCATTAGGGTTGGTTATTGGACTCATCCAGATTGTGCAGCAACAGATATAGTTTTTACTCATGGACTAGAGAATATAGTAACTCAAGGACTCTGGGACCCGGAAATAGCCTGTAAAGTAAGTTTGTGGGTGCTTTCTGACCTAAGATAATAAGTTGCGTTGGACAGCAACCCACATAATTATAATCTTGGGAAGTCTACGCCGTACATCCAGGTTCAGCACCATGAGAATGTCACTAGGAGATAACTTCACAAGCACAAAAATTTAGTTACTAATAGTCTGGGTATTTCCCTACTCCCAATGTTTATTTGTTCCCCTATTCCCATTAAACAATGCCCTTAACAATTCTTGTAGTTGATGATGATTTGGGAACTCGTTTGTGTGTTGGTGATTACCTGGAGATTTCTGGTTACTTGGTAATCAAAGCTGAAAATGGTCAACAAGCTTTAGATTTATTAGAGAAATCTCAGCCCCATCTGATTATTACTGATATTGTTATGCCAGAAATGGATGGTTATGACCTGATACGACAAGTTCGGTCGCGTCCAATTTTTCGTTTATTGCCTGTGATTTTTTTAACTGCTCGTACAAGTACAGAAGAACGAGTAAAAGGCTATAACTTGGGGTGTGATATTTATTTACCAAAACCTTTTGAATTACCAGAGTTAGGAGCAATAGTTCGGTCTTTGTTGGAGCGGTCTGCTCTTATTGCCCAAGTTTCACCTACATTTAACCAATGTCCTCAGACAGAAAAGCTATCCAAATCACATTATTCAGAGGCAGTATCTCAGTCAGTTATTACTAATGCTCAGATTAGTTTGACTGAGCGAGAACAACAAGTTTTGAGTCTTTTAGTTAATGGTCTTTCTAATGTTCAGATTGGCGATCGCCTACATTTAAGCCATAGAACTGTTGAAAAATATGTCAGCAGTTTATTTAGAAAAACCAATACCAATAATCGAGCTGAATTAGTTCGTTTTACTATGGAAAATTACTTGAATAATTAATTTTAAATTTAGTTAGTTTTAGTTGATTTTTGGCCTGGGGGGGCGACAAAAGGGTTAAAAAGCCTTCAAAATAAAGGATTGACCAAAACATGATAGAAAAAGATGAGCCTAGATATTGTTAACAAGGCTGATTTAATAATAATGAATAAACTACCCTCACTCTACCACAAACACATAGAAAATCAATTAACCTGGAATATCTGGGTCATGTTAAAAATTTTAATTGCCCTACTTCAAGAAGATAGATGGGTGCGTTTGGAAACTTTGGCTAATCAAGTACCAAAATATATTAAATTTGAGAGTCGTCGCCGGGGTTTACAAAGGTTTTTATCTTGAGAACGAATGAAGTTTGAAACTTTATGGTTTCCGGTTATAAAGGATTGGATTAATCAGAATTTTAAAGAAAGCGAACTGTTACATTTAGTTATAGATAGAACTCAATGGGGCGTGGTAAATTTGTTAGTTATCAGCCTGGTTGATCACCGTCGTAGCATACCAATTTACATCACCAACTTAGACAAAAAAGGTAACAGCAACTTCTCAGAGCAACAAAAAGTATTATTGAGAGTATTATAGCGGTTTTCAGATTATAGAAAAGTAATTTTAGGAGACCGATAATTTTGTAGCATGGAACTAGCTGAATGGTTAAAAGGTCAAAAAAAGACGTATTTTTGCTTGAGATTAAAAAAAAGCTTATACATATAAACAGAAAAATAATTGTGGATAGCTCTGAAAGAATTAGGAATAAAACCGGGTATTTCTATGTAGTTACAAGGAGTAAAAATAACTAAAGCTCGCGGGTTTGGAATAGTGAATGTTGTCGGTAAATGGAAAGGAAAATATTAAGGTAGTACAGTAAAAGAAGCCTGGTTTATTCTCACAAATTTTGCTGAATTAAATGCTCCAATAATAGCTTACCAAAAACGAATGGGCATCGAATAAATGTTCAGAGATTTTAAGAAAGGAGCCTATAACCTGGAAGAAAATTAAGTCCAAGGAGAACGATTAATTGCGATAAAATTATTAATTACTTTAGCTTATTTTCAATGCCTAATTGCAGGAGAAAGAATTACTAAAAAAGGAGTAGTTGATTATGTGAATCGCCGGACTGAAACTAAAAGAAAATACCGACGACACAGCCATTTTTATACAGGAAATATAGGTCAAGCTTGGCTGAATTCTTGAGAAATTTTTGCAGAAGAAGTAGAAGAAGTGATGACCAATTGTCTGAGGCATCGACTCAATTATCAGAGAGGAACAACAGCTGCAAACATTGTCAAATCAGCTTTTTCGCGTTTTATGTCACCCTCCCAGTTTTTGGCAAAAAATTCAGAGTAATACCACGTCCGGTTGAATACTTATAAATAAACTACGGAGTCCCCAGGACTCAGGCAGGGGAGCCGTCCGATTGGTGACGTACAGGAGTCAGGAGCAAAGAAAGAAGAAGAAAGAGGAGGAAAAGGAGAAAATTTTTTGATCACTAATTATGCGGACATGATATAATTAGGCGTTCATCCATAGCTATTTTTTTTGATTAATAATATACTCTAACAGTCCCTCACAAGCATCTAAAAGTATTTCAATCACATAGTCAAATCCATCCTGACCACCATAATAGGGATCGGGAACTTCCTGCACATCAAAATACCTACAAAAGCCACACATTAATTTGACTTTATCCTGATACTTACCAGCAGTATCTAAGCGTAGTACATCCCGATAATTATCCTTATCCATTGTTAAGATTAAGTCAAAATCATCAAAATCTTCTACTTGAAATTTACGAGCTGCACCTTTAAGGGTAATTCCTCGCATCTTAGCTGCATAAGTCATCCTAGAATCAGGTGGACTACCTATATGATAGCCTCCTGTACCAGCAGAATCACAAACTATACGACCGCTCAAATTAGCTTTTTCTATTAGATGATTCATGATATTTTCTGCTGATGGAGAACGGCAGATATTACCAAGACAAACAAATAATAATTTATATTCCATAAATTAATCAAAAATAGGTAATCTTGAAGAAGGAAAAAGGAAAAAGCAAGAAGGAAGAAGGAAGAGGATAAGAAAGTTTTTTATCGCTAATATCAAGCCTGATTAATTAATCATAAAAATTTATCTAAATGATTGAAATAATTACTTTAGCAGTAGTCTTCTGAAAGAAAAATTTTTGTTTCAAGCCTCCCTTTTTAAGGGTATAAAAAACGGTCGTTAGCGCAGCTTCCCGAAGGGTGGCATGGGGAGGAGACCCGCTCTTGCAGAGCCGCTCCGCTAACGCCATATCCAATCGACTAAAAGAAAGAGAATATTCCTTATTTGACATCTCCAGGGGTTGAAACACCCTGGATTCTGTAGTAAATCTACCGCAAATGGGATAAATCCACATTTGCTTAAGCCTGTCAACAGACTCCTAAACTCCTCGGCATAGACCGAAATCTAGCTGTGAGTTTACTTTTTTTTGTTAGCTTTCACGAGTGGTTTGACTCGCACTGGTTGGAGCAATCTTCTCGCTGCTTTAGCTGCCTGCTTGCTTTTCGGTGCCGAATGCGGAGCTAACAGCCGTCGTAGGAAATCAAGTCCCCGTCTCCTGTCCGCCGGAATTTCACCGCAAAGCGCGGTCTTTGGGGGCGACAAACCTTGTTCTTACTTGCTATTTCTAGTATACCAGGCTTTTACTCCGGGTTGAAACCCGCGTGTCGTTATTCAACCAGGGGATAAATCCGCCTGGCTAACTTCCTCCCGTTATTTTTTTAGGTTTTAAATAAGGTTTTCCTACGGAATGCTGCGCAAACAGCTAGAGGTACTGAAGTCCGAAGTCCCTCCGGAGGAGACTAACTGAAATGACAATTTTATAAATATGATTAAGACTAGGATACAGGTTAGTTATTAGTCTACGATACATTGGTTCTTAACTTAAACCTGCCCTAGCTATTAAGACTTAAATTATCAAAATAATTGGGTCGCGTAACCCCGCCTTTTAAGGCAAAATGTTTTTGGAGGCTTGCTCAAATACCCGTTACAAAAACAACTTCTGACTTCTGAGTTCTGGCTTCTGAGTTCTGACTTCTGACTTCTGACTTCTGACTTTATGAAAGTCCAGGTATATTTAAACCACCTGTCAAATCTTCCATGCGCTCGCGCATAGTAGCAGTAGACTTACTATAAGCGTCTTGCATTGCTACTGTCACCAATTCAGAAATTACTTCTGCCCCTTCTCCTAGTGCATCAGGTGAAATTTCGACTCGCCGTGGTTCTTGGTTTCCACTCAAAAAAACCTTGACTAAACCACCACCTGCTACCCCTTCAACCTCTAATTTATCGAGATCTTCTTGAAGTTGTTTAGCTCCTTCTTGAACCTGTTGAGCTTTTTTAAAAGCCTCTGTTAGTTCTTTCATTTTACCTAACCCGAAGCCAAAGCCTTTTCCTGATTGTGACATAATTATTACTCTTCTATGGTAAGTCTTATTTGTTATTTGTTTGTTGCCATTAAATTATTAGGTCTCTAATAATTTATGCAGCACATATTTTAATTCTTCTAGATTCTCAATATATTTATACAGAATCTAGTTAGATTTTGTGCTTTAGTAGGAGCCGATCAAAATGCGCACCTACCTTATATATAATATCATGGCATCTTTACATAAAAATCATAACACTGCAATAGATTTTTAGTACCTAATTAAATTAATAATTTGACGAACCTGCCATTTCAAGCCCTAATTTATTCAAGATTTCCCAATACCATAATTGGTAATAATATTAGTTAAAAGCTGTTTATAGACCATCGACTTCCTAAAATATAGTAATTAATTCAGAAGGTGGGGAATCTGAAAATCATACCAATTTTAGTGACTATTACTAATTGAAACCTGATAGTAATTTACTTGTAGTTAGAAATCTGAATAATTAACAGAAAAACTCAGTATTTAAAGTTGATTTATCCGTTTTGTGTACCTAATTTGCACTTAACTAGATTGTTTAACTAGCTAGAAGCACAGGTTAAGTGTACTGGTATTATAAAGTTGCTGCTCCTGAAAAATCTCCGATCATTTTTACCTCTGGTTTTAATAAAAAAGACCATTGCTTTTCCACCTGTTCTTGAACATGATATATCAATTGGAAAATATCGTTAGCCGTAGCTCCCCCACAATTAAGAATAAAGTTTGCATGACGGTGAGCTACCTGGGCCATACCTATTTGATAACCCTTAAGACCAGTTTGTTCAATTAACCAACCAGCAGCTTGTGGCCCAGGATTGCGAAAAACACTACCACAACTTGGTAAATGATAAGGTTGGCTAGTCTTGCGCTTGTTAAAATTTTCAGAAGTGATAGCTGTCACTAAAGCAGGACTTTCCCCTGATTGTAACTGAAAAGTAGCTTGAGCCACCAAAATAGACTTACCTTGTAGCCTAGAATGGCGATAGCTGTATTCCAAATCTTGAGGAGACAGAATTTCTATCCGACCATCAGGCAACATAACATGGGCATTAACTAATATATCAGCTATACATTTTCCTTGTGCCCCAGCATTCATTACCACAGCACCACCAACAGTACCAGGGATACCGACAACCCACTCCAAACCTTGCCAACCCATTCTAGCTGCCTTCCAAGCAATACGTGGTAATGATTCACCAGCACCTACAGTGAGAAGACCTGTTTCCTGTTCAAAGTTAATGTGACGGAGGTTGCGACTACTAATCACCAACCCCGATAAACCACGATCGCTCACTAACATATTGGAACCTGCTCCTAGCAAAGTAATTGGTAGTCCTTCAGAGTGAGCAAACTGAAAACTTGCTTGTAATTGATCTAATTTTTTTGGTGTGACATACCATTCAGCAGGTCCTCCAACTCGGAAAGAAGTCAGAGGAGCTAAAGGAACATTAGACCTAATTACACAATCTGTTCCCAGTAGTGGAATAGGTTTATATTGTGGCCTTTGAGCTGAACTAGCTATGTTATAAGGGAGAGTCATTGTCATAACTAATACTTGAATTATCGTAATTTTAAAGATAAAGATATTGTTTAAGAGTTAGCTAACTCAACTGAATGTTCCTATATATAAGCTGTTTCAATAGATACAACCTGATAGTGAGGTTTTTGATAATATGCCATAACCTCTGGAATAATTTTATTGAGGTTGCCAGCACCGAGAAATATTGCCAAATCTCCTGGTCTTAAGACTTCATTTAAAAATCTACTTACTGATTCTAAAGATGCTTGATAGTAAACCTGTTGATGATAACCAGAAATTGCTTCCGCTACTTGTTGGCCAGTAATTTTACCCAATGGCGATTCTCCTGCACTGTAGATATCAGTAACAATTACCATATCAGCATCATTAAATGACTTAGCAAACTCTGAAACAAAAGCTTGAGTACGACTATGACGATGAGGTTGGAATATAGCAACAACTCTTTGGATCGGTGATGAGTTATTTTGTTTTGTCAAAGATAAACTTGTTGTAGATATGTGAGATTTTGTAGTCACTTTTTGACTGTTTTTTCGTAAGCGAGCTGCAGCTAAAGTTACGCTAACTTCACTAGGATGATGAGCATAGTCATCAATGAATACAATACCATTGCACTCTCCGCGATGTTCAAATCGACGATGAGCACCTTCAAATTTAGCGATCGCCATAGCAATAGCAGGAAATTCTAAACCTAGTAACCTGCCTACTGCTACAGCAGCTAAAGCATTACTTAAGTTATGTTTACCCAATAACCCCAACTGTAACTCTCCCAGAATTTGGCCTCGCTCCCAAACACGAGCTAAGGTAAAATTAGATTGATAATCTACACAATCGACTGTATAATCTGCATTATTATCTGAGTTAAGACTATAGCTAATAGTTGGCTGGAGGAAGTTTTTGACTGTAGAACAATCTATACAACCTACCAAAGTTTGACAATTTTCTTTAAATACCTTGAAAGTTTCGACTACCTGTTCTAAACTTTTATAATGATCTGGATGGTCTAATTCAATATTTGTTACTACACCAATGTGTGCAGACAATTTAACCAGAGACCCATCTGATTCATCTGCTTCTGCGACTAGATAAGTACTGTTACCTAAACGAGCATTACCTTCCCAAGCATCTACTTCTCCACCAATAACAATAGTGGGGTCTAAACCAGTTTCTAGAAGCATAAATCCGATGAGACTGCTAGTTGTAGTTTTGCCATGAGTTCCTGCTACAGCTATGCTTTGATATTCTTGAATTAGAGCTGCTAATAGATCCGAGCGATGTAAAATGGGACATCCTAGTGCAATTGCAGCTTTATACTCAGAGTTTGTTGTATTAATTGCTGTTGAACAAATTACTTGTGGAAGTTGAGAAATTTCTTGGTTATCCTCCATCCTACTATTGTGTTTTTCCGTCATTAATCCTTCTGTATTTAGACAGAGATCGATAGGGGATAAATTTAAGTTTGAGTCGTTTGACGGAGATACATTTTTCTCTTGAGAAAAATGTTGAAATAATTCTAAATTTTTAGCATCTTGATCCCAAAATATATGGGTTCCTATTGCTTGCAAACGCTTTGTTATATGGCTTGATTTGAGATCCGATCCATAAGTTGGTAAATTGCGTTTGGCTAAAATGTAAGCCAAAGCTGACATTCCGATGCCTCCAATACCAATAAAATGAAACGGCCTACCACTGAAATCAACATATATAGACATTAATTACTCCTTATACACCACACTGCGCCCGTAACACGCGATATCATACCAGGATTTTTTTTTTTTAGATAGAGTCTAGCAGTAATTTACCAAAAATACTGGTTAGTTTAGTTAATCAGCTCTATTACTTGTACTTGTAATGGAGTTTGTTTTCTATCAAATCTTTACCCACTGGCCAGTCTTTTTCCGGATATACCTCGAAAAATTAATCAAGGATAAATTATCAGGATTTTTTACAAAAGAATAAGTATTTATAGAACCTAACTAGACAAAATAAATTATGAATTATCATTCACAGTTTAGATTGCTATTCAAGCATTAGTTGTTAGTCAGTAACTTGTTGTCCAATAACTAATGAGTTACTAATTCTGACTTACTTAAATTTAGAAGCAATGTTTTGGTAAAAATCACCCATATAGTTAGCACTCAAGCATAGACTATTGAGCCAACAAAATTTGTTATGAATAACTTACTATAAAACTATTTAACAAAAGTTTTTTATTCGCTTCTATATTTCCTTACTACTTAAACTGTCTCAGGACTGATTAGTGGAGCAGAAAAATTTTTCTACTTCAATATTGACTTTTGACTTTTATGTTTTTGACTTTTGACAAAAAAATCCTCACAAGTTCTATACCCCATCCACATAGGTTCCTTTATACAACAAGCTGTGAACAAAAACTTAAATTTAATGCCATAGCTAACTCGATTAATGGCAGGGATCGTAATTAACCTACAAAAAAATTATTAAATTACCATTTTGCTGTATGATAATGGTCAAGATTAATTTTCTTTTAAGCTCTCCTTATCTAAAATTCATATCACTTCTGAAAAAGTTAGGGATCTGAGATGAAGGTAAGGTAGAGTTTAAGCCTGAAATCAATATCTGGAACTACCAAAAAGCACCCAGTGGGGCAGCACGGGGCCTGGCTCAATTAAATAGCAGTCAGCAGTCAGCAGTCAGCAGTCAGCGGTCAGCATTAGGAGTTTTTTTACGCCCTAGTCGAGGATTTCAACCCCGACTCAACCATCCGGCGCATTAGTTGCCGGAGTATAAACCCAAGGTCAAAAAGCTGATAGCTGTTTGCGGAGCATTCCGGTACGGAAAATGCTGAAGCGCTGATAGCTAGTTAACACTGAAACTGGATTAATTCAGTATTTAAAACTGTCAAAAACTTTAATTATACATGATTATTGCTGTTGTTAGGAGGTAAAAAGTGATTAGAGTTGCTATAAATGGTTTTGGACGGATTGGACGAAATTTTTTACGTTGCTGGCTCACTCGTACAGATAGCCAACTTGATGTTATTGCTATCAATGATACTTCCGACCCCAAAACCAATGCTCACCTACTAAAGTACGATTCAATGTTGGGCACATTAAAGGGTGTAGATATTAGTGCGGATGAAAATTCCATCACAGTTAATGGTAAAACAATTAAGTGTGTATCTGACCGTAATCCTTTAAATTTACCATGGGCAGACTGGAATATCGATCTAATTATTGAGGCTACAGGTGTATTTGTAACTGAAGAAGGAGCCTCAAAGCATTTACAAGCTGGGGCAAAAAAGGTTTTAATTACTGCTCCTGGTAAAGGTGGAAAAGTTGGTACTTTCGTGGTAGGTGTTAATCATCAAGATTATGAGCATGATGATTACGATATTGTCAGTAATGCTAGTTGTACAACTAACTGTCTAGCTCCAGTGGTCAAAGTGATAAATGACAACTTTGGCATTATTAAAGGTACAATGACTACAACTCATAGTTACACTGGGGACCAACGTATTTTGGATGCTAGTCACAGAGATGTACGGCGGGCCAGAGCAGCGGCTGTAAATATTGTGCCAACTTCTACAGGTGCAGCTAAAGCAGTAGCTCTGGTAATTCCAGAAATGAAAGGTAAGTTAAATGGTATTGCTATGCGGGTACCTACTCCTAACGTTTCTGTTGTTGACCTTGTAGCTCAAGTTGAGAAAAATACTTTTACTGAACAAGTTAACGAAGTTATACAAGAAGCTGCTAATGGACCAATGAAGGGTATTATTGAATACTGCGATCTGCCTTTAGTTTCTTGTGATTTTCGTGGTCATGATTCATCTTCTATTGTAGATGCTAGTCTGACAATGGTTATGGGTGGTGATATGGTGAAAGTTATTGCTTGGTATGATAATGAATGGGGTTATAGTCAGCGTGTTGTAGACTTGGCTGAAGTTGTGGCACAGAAGTGGCCTGCTTAGTGTGTCTGAGTTTTCACTCTCTGGCAATTGAGTTAAAAACCCAAGATAAATAATTTTTTCAAAAATGTTGAAATGTTTGGCTAAGTGTAAGTTGCTCGTTTGGGTAAATTCCTTGGCTATCTATTAATAAGATGTCGGTGTCGTCTGTGGTTGTACCTACTATGGCTGCACCGACTCCAATTTTTTTGACTAATTCTTGGCCACAAATTGGAGGTAAGCATAATACTAGCTCGAAATCTTCTCCTCCATAGAGTGCCCACTTTAATGCTTGTTCGGGTGAGACAAGTTTAGTTAAAGAAGAAGGAATGGGAATTTGATTGCGATCGATCTTAGCTCCGACCTGAGATGCTTGACACATCTGAACGATCGCATCTGCTAGCCCATCACTACTGTCCATTCCTCCTACTAAGACCGAGTTTTGGTTCTTCTCTACACTATTAGAACTATTTAAAGATAAGCAATTCCATAAATTTGTTAAAAGATCGAGCCTTGGTCGAGGACGTTGATGAGCTAAAATTAGGGAAGAACGTTCTGCTTCTGTGAGAAATTCACCTAGTTCTGGATGCAGTAATAATTCTAACCCTGCTTTTGATGCTCCATGTACTCCAGTAGCAACGATCGCATTTTGGGGTTGACAGTTTGAGCGCAGAATAGTTTGTGAAGGTTCAATTTGTCCGAAAGCAGTAATTGAGATAGTACGGATAGGCGATCGCACAATGTCTCCACCGACTATAGGAGTATTATATGGTTGTAGACATTCAGAAATTCCTTGGTAAAGTTTTTCAACCCAAGTAACGGGAGTATCGCCAGTGAGACCGAGTGCGATCGTAATACCAATAGGGAATGCACCCATTGCTGCGAGGTCGGATAAGTTGGCAGCAGCGCTACGCCAACCGACATCTTCAGGGGAAGTGGTGCGATCGCTAAAATGTACTCCATCAACGAGTGTATCTGTTGTAACTACTAATGATTTGTGGGGTTGAATTGGCACAATAGCAGCATCATCCCCAACAACTTCTGTGGGGCAAAAACGGTGTAATACCTTTAAAAGTCCTTGTTCACTAATATCTTTAACTGTGGTCATGACAATCTATACTATACTGCAGTTATATTTATAATTCAAACCTACATATCTAATTACTTTTGAAAGTCTAAAATTTCTCAATTATTTGTTTTTATATCATGCTTGGATAATTACCGATAGAAAAATACTTTGTTTTTAGCTATAGGAGAATATGTATTCAGTAATTATCTGCAAACTTACTCTTTAAATCATCAGTATCATCAGTATCTGTAGTTAATTTACAAGTTTTACCTAAATCAAGGTTGTCAAGAATAAAGAGAGGATCTAAGTCTATTTCTCCAGAATTGAGAAATAGTAAAATAAAGTGTATTAAATCTATAGTTATTTATCTAAATTTCTAGAAACTAAAAGTTAGATTAAACAATAAGTTTTGCTACCTCTATACTGAAAATAGATTTCAGATAGCAATTTTGAATTATTAGCTTCTATTGCCTTTTTCCAGAATATTTTGTAAGTAACATAAAAAGGCTTTATATCAGCTACTTATATACTTTCAATCATGTGCATAATTTTGATAGTAATTATACACTATATTCTTCAAAAAATATAATCATTCAAAAAAAATTTTTTCTCGATGAAAAATCAATATTGCTTTGACATATTTGTTCTTTTTTTGTTAGAATATGAATTATTAGGGAGATTGATTAGTTTGAAAAATAGCTGAATTTAAACTAATTTTTGTAACTCACTAACTAAAAAGAATGATTGTCAAAATTGAATGATTGATAAAAATTAAAAAAAAACATTAATTTTTGTGTCAAAAAATCAAGATAAATCAATAAAAAGAATGACTATTGACAAAAATCAAAGATAAATATTAGCAAAAAAACAGTGTTGTAAGTTACATTTTTTTTAGTATAAATAATAAATGATAGTTTATAGTACAAACTAAAAGATGACTTCTTAACATTACTTTAATAAGTTTCCCGATCTAATGAAACCTAGAATAATAGTCTGTGGCTTGGGTCGTACCGGCTACAAAGTATTCCGTTTATTAAGACAGCAGGGTGCAACAGTTGTAGGTATAAGCGATCGCCCACTCCGTGGAGAGGGTACAGAGATTATTGTCGGCAACTTTCGTTCAGCATCTACCTTATTGGCAGCAGGCATTCAAAGCGCTCATACTCTGGTTTTAGCAGGGAAAGATGAGTCTGTTAATTTGGCCGTCTTAATGTTAGCAAGAATTCTCAATCCGAAAATTCGGATTATCAATCGCCTATTTAATACAAGTTTGGGCGATCGCTTAGACCACACTCTAACCGATCATACAACAATGAGTGTGTCAGCTTTAGCAGCTCCAGTGTTTGCTTTTGCAGCTTTAGGAAATCATGCTATTGGCCAGTTACACATATACAATCAGACCTGGCCAATGCGAGAAGAATTAATCGGTCATAATCATCCTTGGAAAGGTCGTAAACTGAGTTCTTTGTGGGACGACCGCTCTCTAATGTTGATCTACTATATACCAGTGGCAGATCCAATAGATTTAGTCTCTGCTGTAGTAGAAGAGCGGGAGTTACAGGTAGGAGATCGTCTGATTATTTCTAGCAAACCAAAGCTGCGAACTCGCAGACAAAATTTAGTTTATTACTTATTCAAGATATTTGGCAGACTCAGGCAATTTCAGCGACACAGTAAATCAGCAGTAATTCTCAACTTGGCTCTTTTAGTAACTGTGTTATTCTGCACTATTACTTATATTAGCATAAATCTGAATAACAGCTTTGTTGATTCTCTCTACTTTACAGTTGGGATGATTACAGGAGCAGGGGGAAATGAAAAAATAGCCGAACAAGCACCAGGCAGTATCAAAGTATTTACTTCGATAATGATGCTTGTAGGAACGGCGATCGTCGGTATTTGTTATGCGCTGCTGAATGATTTTGTATTAGGTACTCGCTTCCAAGAGTATTGGGATGCTGCCCGCATACCACTAAAACAGCATTATATTATCTGTGGGTTTGGTGGCATTGGTTTACATATTGCCGAGCAACTGATTGGTAGTGGGTATGAAGTAGTAGTGGTAGAGCGTAACCCTAGCTGTAGATTTCTCAGTACTGCCAGGTCTATGAAAATTCCTGTAATTGAGGGAGATGCCAGTTTATCTACGACTCTAGAAGTTGCCAATATTGAAAAAGCTGAAGCACTTTTAGCTGTAACTGGTAATGATATTGTTAATTTAGAAATTGCTCTGAGTGCCAAGGGACTTGTTCCTAAAATCACAGTTGTGGTGAGAAGTCAAGACCCGCACTTAGCTCTAATGGTGCAACAGGTTTTTGAGTTTGAGTCTGTACTTAGTCCCACAGAATTAGCTTCCCCTGCTTTTGCAGCAGCAGCTATCGGCGGTAGAATTCTTGGTAATGGGATTACAACAGATAGTTTGTGGGTAGCGTTAGCCACTTTAATTACACCGGGACATCCTTTTTGTGGAAAAATTGTTCAACAAGCAGCTAGCAGTGCTGATTTTGTACCTTTGTATATAGAAAGCAACGGTAAAGAAATTCATGGTTGGGAATTGCTAAATGCGACTCTGAATTCTGGTGATGTTTTGTACTTAACGATGCCAGCTAATAGATTAGACCAACTCTGGAGAGATGCACCTATACAACTAATAAGTAATGCTGTTAAATAGTTTAATTCTCCACCGAATAGATTGGGAGGTTTGCAAATATGTCATTTTTATTCTCCTGGGTTTTAACTCAGGAGTTTTCAACTTTTAGTAATTAATTAAGTGGGTAGGAAAAATTATAGCGCTGTGCGCAGGCAACAGCTCCGGAAAGCAATAGCTCCGGAAGGGGGAATAAATTGCCGATAATATAAGATTTTAGCTATTTGACCCCTCCTGCAATTTGTAAATATACCAGCGCTCATTGCTATACTTGTTTTGTATTATTTATAGAAGAAGGAAGAAAGAAGGAAAAGTCTTACTTTGTCTGAGTTTTAAACTTTTGAACTGTCTTAACTGTTCCTTCCACTACTATATTATATGCTCAGTATTCAAGTATATTTTCTGTTCCTTATTTCTAACTCTATTAAATGTTAAATTAATTTAACATATACATTAAAAGCGTTGGTGATGCGTGGCTATAACTGTGCTTTAATGGCAATTATCTAACTATTAACTGAAAAGCATTTTATATTTGGCGAAATTTAGGTTTCATAGCTTGATTCACCAACGCCACATTAAAAATCCCCGTGACTTTAGTCCTGGGGGTAGTCAAAAATACTCTGTAATTAGTTGTAGCTAAATATCAGTTATTTAAACTTAGAAACTGCACTATCAAAGGCGTTGTGCAAATCATTCCAAGCCTTTTCAAAACCAACTTTTACATCTCCCCATGCTTGTTCGCTTGAGTTTTGTAGTTCCTGAAATTTGGTTTTGACTGCATCACGCTTAGTAGACAATTCTTCTATCTTTTTGTGATAATTAATTGCAGCATCAGCTTTAGCTTGTTTTGCTTTGGCTTTCATTTCATCAATTTGAGCATTAAGTTTATCAATTTGAGCTTTGATTTTAGCTTCGTAGGCTTGTTTTGTTTCTGGTTTATTTGCCATAATTATGACTCGATATGGTTTAACTAACTATTAGCATTTTCCGTACCGGAATGCTCCGCAAACAGCATTCCGGACTGAAACACTTTTTGATTAAAAACTATTTTTTCTAAAAAAAATAGACTAATACTTTGACTTCTCAAACAGATTTAAAAGTTGGCTAATTGCCAGAACAACTAACTCTGATTAGTTAATTGGGCTACTAAGAATCTGAAAGAATATATATTGTCTATTTTATTTATGTATGATTGTAATAATTGCTCTGGTTGTTGTCAACAATACATCACAATATATAACGATATGTCAAGATTTATTTTATTCAACCTCTAAATAAATTAAATTGCCCGATATGAATATAGATTTAGTTATATCCCTAGAGGTAATGTGCTTTTCATGTTAACATAAAAAGCTAGGCTATTTTTAAATGTTTCCATAGTGATATTGGGCTAGAGTTTAACGAAGTTAGAAGTCAGAAGTCAGAAGTTATTTTTGTAACGGGGATTTGAGCTTCGCTCCAAAAATATTTCGCCAGTCAAGGCGGGGTTTTAAACCCATATTATTTTGATAAGTATATTTAGATAACATAAATCAGTCCTCTTGGGGTTCTGTAGAAAATATCCTAGAAAAAACAATATGGGTAAGATTTTGAAACTGTTTATCTGTTTTAATTGTGTTGATAAATGATTCATAATTGCGGTAAAACGGTTGACCAAGCGCTGAAAAATGAAGCTTAAAACCCACATTCCGCACTTCAATTTTTAACATAAAAATTAGTATAAAATCCGTAGCTTGCTTAGGTATTTATATTATCATTTTCTTTGTGGGTTTAATACCCCACCGTCTACACGGTGTTCAAAATTACTTGGGGTGAGAATCCCCATGTAATTTTCCTCCTGTCTCCTGTATCCTGTCTCCTGTCTCCTTCTTCAAATAAATTATCTTAATTTACCTTGATCGGGAGTCAAATTATCAGTTAAATATTAAGCATAAATACTTGCTGAATCCTTGACCCCTATTGACCACTATAATTTTCTTCTTACTTCTTATTTCTTATTTCTTATTTCTTACTTTTGACTTATTTTTTATCCTTTAAAGGAGAGGCATTAAATCTTAATTAATTATTCGGTAAAAAACTCAAAGTCCATTATAATCTCAAAAGAATATTGCTATTTTAACAATAAAAACCAGGGTCTATGGGATTGAGTCAATATCAAGAAAATTATAAGTTTTTAAGAGAGTGGAACAAGACTGCCGTAGATTACCCTCCAGATATTTGTCTGCATCAATTGTTTGAAGCGCAAGTAGAACAAACTCCGAATTCTGTAGCTGTTGTGTTTGAAGAGAACCAACTAACTTATGAAGGCTTAAATCAAAAAGCCAATCAACTAGCTCATTACTTGCAGCATCTGGGGATAGGTCCAAACGTATTAGTAGGAATTTGCCTTGAGCGATCGCTAGAGATGGTTATAAGTCTTTTGGCCATTCTCAAGGCTGGGGGAGCTTATATTCCCTTCGATCCGGGCTATCCTCAAGAACGTTTAGCCTATATGTTCTCTGATTCTCAAGTGTCAGTGGTTTTGACGAGTAAGACCTCAGCTCCAACATTGCCTGACAATCATGCTCGCCTCATTTACTTGGATAGTGATTGGTCAAACTTTGCTCAAAAATCTCAGAAAAATCCACTCAGCAAGGTCAATAGTGAAAATTTAGCTTATACTCTCTACACATCAGGCTCAACTGGAAAACCCAAAGGAGCGATGAACTCTCATCGTGGAATTGTCAATCGCTTGCTCTGGATGCAAGATACTTATCAATTGACCGACTCAGATCGAGTTCTTCAAAAGACCCCATTTAGTTTTGATGTATCAATTTGGGAATTTTTCTGGCCATTGTTAGCTGGGGCAAGATTAATAGTGGCTCGACCAGATGGTCATAAAGACACTGCTTATTTGGTTGGCCTCATTATCCAGGAATCGATTACCACATTGCACTTTGTCCCATCAATGCTGCAAATATTTCTGGAAGATCCTACCTTAGACCAATGCAACTCGATCAAGCGCGTGATTTGTAGTGGGGAAGTGTTGCCCGTTGCCACCAAGCAGCGATTTTTTGCTCGTCTGGAGGCAGAATTACATAATCTTTACGGTCCTACAGAAGCAGCTATTGATGTTACCTTTTGGAAATGTCAACCAGAGGGCAATAGGACTAGTGTTCCTATAGGTCGCCCCATTGCCAATACTCAGATTTATATCCTCGACTCCGAGCTGCAACCTGTTCCCATCGGTGAATCGGGAGAAATACATATTGGCGGAGTGGGGGTAGGGATCGGTTATCTCAACCGCCCTGAGCTAACGGCACAGAAGTTTATTGATCACCCTTTTAGCGATCGACCAGGGACCCGACTCTACAAGACTGGTGATTTAGGTCGTTACTTACCTGATGGCAATATTGAATATATTGGTCGTCTCGACCATCAAGTTAAGATTAGAGGATTGCGGATTGAACTCGGAGACATTGAAGCCGCACTTGCCCAACACCCTGATCTCCGGCAGGTTGCGGTGATTGTTCGAGAACACCAAGCAGGGGATCAGCGCTTAGTTGCTTATGTTTGCCCACAAAAAGGTAAAATCCTGACTTCAGTTGAACTGCGCCACTTTCTGAAACAGAAGTTACCAGACTACATGGTGCCTGGCAGTTTTGTGATGCTAGAAGCTTTACCCTTGACACCTAGTGGTAAACTTAATCGCCGTGCTTTACCTGTTCTTGGGGCTTCAAACTTAGTTCAGGAAACCCGTTTTGTTGCCCCCCGGGATGCAATGGAACAGCAACTAGCGCAAATCTGGTCAGAAGTTCTCGGTATATCTGCGATCGGAATCCATGACAAATTTATTGAGTTAGGTGGACATTCCTTGTTAGCCACCAAAATTATTGGGTTAGTGCGCGCACGTCTCCAAGTAGAATTACCCTTGAATCGCTTATTTGAGTGTCCCACAGTTGCTGAGTTAGCCAAGGAGGTTCTTCAGGAAGGAGGTTTAACTATTGTACCACCCCTACAACCGATTTCACGAGAGCAAACCATTCCTTTATCTTTTGCGCAAGAACAACTGTGGTTTCTTAATCAGTTAACGCCAGAAGAACCAGTATACAATGAAAGCTTGACCATTCATTTAGGTGGAGATATTGATATTCCGGCCTTGGAAATAGACGCGGGGACGGGGGGACACGGAGATGCGGAGACGGGGGGACATGGAGACGCGGGGACGGGGGGACATGGAGACGCGGAGACGGGGGGACATGGAGACGCGGAGACGGGGGGACACGGAGACACGGAGAGATTGATTTTCATCAATGGTGGTGAAAATTTTTTCATCAGGACTGCCTTGGAAAAAAGTTTAACGGAACTGATCCGCCGCCACGAAATTCTGCGAACTACCTATCCACTGGTTAATGGTCAACCCTGCCAGAAAATTCAGCCACCATCTACATTTACTTTACCAATAGTCGATTTGCGGCAATGGTCAGAAACCGTACGAGAAAGAGAAGCACTGCGTATCGCCACCGAACAGCTTCGTCAAAGATTTGACCTCAATCGAGGCCCCTTGCTGCGAGCGACTCTAATTCAGCTTACTTCAGACAGCTATCGACTCTACTTCGCTATTCATCATATTCTGATAGATGGCGAATCATTGAGCAAAATAGTACAAGAATTAGAAATTATTTATACGGCATTCTCTCAAGGTTTACCCTCACCTCTGCCAGAATTAACTATACAGTATGCTGATTTTGCGGTTTGGCAACGCCAGCGGTTACAGGGAGAAGTTCTCTCCCATCAGCTTGCCTACTGGGAGAAAAAACTGGAAAATTCACCTCAGTTGCAACTTCCCACAGACCGTCCCCACACCCCAGAAACCACTTTTGCCGGTTCGCGGGTTTGTTTTACACTCTCAAAAGATTTAACCGAAAAGCTCAAAGCTATAAGTCGCAAAGAAGGTGTCACTTTATTTATGACCCTAACGGCAGCCATCAAGGTCCTGCTTTATCGCTATTCGTCCCAAGAAGATATTGTTATTGGCACTGTCACCTCCCAACGCAACCGACCGGAGTTACTTGGGGTCATGGGAGACTTTCTTAATACTTTAGTTGTGCGTAGTGACCTTAGTGGGAATCCCAGTTTCCTAGAATTGTTAAAGCGAGTCCGAAATGTCATTTTATCTGCTTACGCCAATCAAGATGTGCCGTTTGAGCAGGTAGTCAATGCTGTTCATCCCGATCGCCAGGTCAGCAAAAATCCCCTGTTTCAGGTAATGTTTGTACTTCAGCCGCCTTTAACTGATGATCAAAGAAAGGCAGAAGGCAGAGAGCAGGAAGCATTCGGGATAAATCCCGATTCCGTTCGCGTAGCGTCTCCGCAGGAGAAAGGCACGAGCCTTCTGGCGACAAAAGGGAGCAAGGGTTTCAAACCCCCACTGAACTTCCGTTCAGTGGCTCCCGTTCATTCGGGGTCAGAATCCCCGACTGAAGGGAACCTTCTGCCTTCTGCCTCCTGCCTTCTGCCTTCTCAAAAGTTGGGATGGAAGGTCAGCCAGTTAGAGGTAGATTCGGGTTGCTCAAAGTTTGACCTCACTTTTAATTTAGAGGAACGACCAGAGGGAATGATCGGGGCGATCGAGTACAATACCGATTTGTTTGATGCTGCAAGTATTGAACGGGCGATCAGACATTTGATGACTTTACTAGAGGGAATTGTTGCTCATCCGGAAACTTCCATTGCTCAATTGCCTTTGTTGACTGAAACTGAACGTCATCAGTTATTAGTGGAGTGGAATGATACGGCTGTTAATTATCCCCATAAGTGCATCCATCAGTTATTTGAGGAACAGGTGGAAAAAACACCCGATGCAGTGGCAGTGGTATTTGAAGACCGACAATTAACTTATCGGGAATTGAATAGTCGGGCGAATCAATTAGCTCGTTATTTGCAAAAGTTGGGGATTAAACCAGAATCTTTGGTAGGGATTTGTGTAGAACGTTCTCTTGAGATGATAGTAGGATTACTGGGTATTCTGAAAGCTGGTGGTGCTTACATCCCCATTGACCCAACTTATCCCAGTGAGCGGATTTCCTATATGTTGGAAAATTCCCAAGTTCAGGTTTTATTGACTCAGAGTCATTTAAAAATTACTTTACCTGAGTACCCAGGGCGAGTGATTGCTTTAGATTCAGATTGGGATGTTATTGCAACTGAAAGTGAAGAAAATCCAATCAGTGGAGTAACGCCAGATAACTTAATTTATATCATTTACACTTCCGGTTCCACTGGTAAACCAAAAGGTGCTGGAGTTTATCATCGAGGATTTACTAACCTAGTCAATTGGTTCAGCACAGATTTAGAATTTACAAATAGCGATCGCGTTATGATTATCTCTTCTGTTAGTTTTGATTTAACCCAGAAGAACTTTTATGCCTCACTTATTGTGGGAGGGCAATTGCACTTATTACCATCGCCCTATTACGATACTCAGTTAGTTAGTAAACTCATAGAACGGCATAAAATCACCTGGATTAATTGCGCCCCTAGCGTATTTTATCCCCTCGTTGAATTAGAAAACGAATCGAACTTCCTAAACTTACAATCATTGCGCTATGTCGTTTTAGGAGGTGAACCGATTTCCGTATCACGACTCTGGAGTTTGTTACAGTCAGTTGATTTTCAAGCCCAAATTATCAACAGTTATGGTCCAACAGAATGTACCGATGTATCTACTGCTTATCGGTTAGAAGATCCAGCATCCTTTTTGGGAAAAGCAATACCCATCGGACGACCTATCTTTAATGTTGAGCATTTCATTTTAAGCGAATCTCTTCAATTGTTACCTGTTGGTGTGGTGGGGGAACTTTATATTGGCGGAGAGGGTGTTGGCGCAGGATACCTAAATCGCCCCGATCTCAATACGGAACGCTTTTTGAGCAATCCGTTTAAAGCGGGTGCGCGGATGTACAAAACTGGGGACTTAGCTCGTTATTTACCCGATGGGAATATTGAGTATTTAGGACGCATTGATAATCAAGTCAAAATTCGTGGTTTCCGCATTGAAATTGGGGAAATTGAAAACGTTTTAGAAAAACATCTCCAAGTCGAGCAAGGTGTGGTGATTGCACGAGAAGATACTCCTGGAGATAAACGTCTGGTGGCTTATATAGTTTCCGGTAAATCTCAACTAAGTATTAACGAACTACGAGAGTTTATTAATACTCAGTTACCCGATTATATGATTCCCAGTGCTTTTGTCTTCTTGGATGCCTTACCTTTAACTCCGAATGGAAAAATCGATCGCCGTGCTTTACCCGATCCCGAACCTTACAATTTCACCGATGAAAGCAATTTTGTTGCCCCGCGCAATCAGGTGGAGTTGCAACTGGCTGAAATCTGGTCAGAAGTTCTCAATATTTCTCCCGTTGGAGTTCGCGATAACTTTATTGAATTAGGGGGACATTCGCTGTTAGCTACCAAAATCATGGCACGAATGCGCGATCGCTTCGGGGTAGAATTACCGCTAAATTGCTTATTCGAGTGTCCTACAGTAGCAGAATTAGCCAAAATTGTTACCCAGGTAGCTCAAGAAGAGCGAGCGAATCCTTTGCCATCCCTGGAACCAATTTCACGAGAACAAACCATTCCTTTATCCTTTGGTCAAGAACAATTGTGGTTTCTCTCCCAATTAGCTCCCTCGGAACCGATCTACAACGAAACTTTTACCATTGATTTCGGTGGGGATATTAATATTCAGGCATTATCAAAAAGTTTGACAGAACTGATCCGCCGTCACGAAATTCTACGAACTACATTTAGAGTCGTCAACGGACAGCCAGTTCAGGAGATTCATCCGCCATCAGCTTTGACTTTACCCGTCGTTGATTTGCGCTCCTTGTCAAAAACAGAAGGAGAAACTCAAGCGTTGCGAATTGCCACCGAACAACTTCGTGATCCTTTTGATCTAGCCAAAAACTCCTTGCTGCGAGCCACTCTGATTCAGCTTGCGGAAACAGATTATCGGCTCTACTTGGCTGTGCATCATATTGTGGTGGATGGAGAATCTCTCACCAGTATATTTTTGCCGGAATTGGAAACCATTTATACTGCATTTTGTCAAGACTTACCGTCACCTCTAGCAGAGTTAACTATCCAATATGCAGACTTTGCAGTTGGGCAGCGACAGTGGTTACAGGGAGAAATGATTTCCAATCAGCTTGCTTACTGGGTGAAACAACTGGAAAATTTACCCCAACTGCAACTTCCTAGCGATCGTCCCCATACGCCAGAAACTACTTTTGCAGGTTCGCGGGTTTGTTTTATACTCCCAAAAGATTTAACTGAAAAGCTGAAAACTATAAGTCGCAAAGAAGGTGTCACATTATTTATGACCCTAGCGACGGCAATTAATATTCTTCTTTATCGCTATTCGTCTCAAGAAGATATTGTCATTGGTACTGTCACCTCCCAACGCAACCGACCGGAATTGCAAGGAGTCATGGGAGACTTTCTCAATACTTTAGTTTTGCGGAGCGACCTCAGTGGGAATCCCAGTTTTCGAGAGCTGTTAAAGCGAGTCCGAAATGTCATTTTATCTGCTTACGCCAATCAAGATGTGCCGTTTGAGCAGGTTGTCAATGCTGTTCATCCCGATCGCCACGTCAGCCAAAATCCCCTTTTTCAAGTAATGTTTGTGTTTCAACCACCTTTAACTGATGATAAGTTGGGATGGAAAGTCAGCCAGTTCGAGGTAGATTCGGGCAGCTCAAAGTTTGACCTCACTTTTAATTTAGAGGAACGACCAGAGGGAATGAGCGCGGCGATCGAGTATAATACCGATTTATTTGATGTCACAACTATTGAACGGGCGATCGGACATTTGATGAGTTTATTAGAGGGAATTGTTGCTAATCCAGAAACTTCTATTGCGCAACTGCCGTTGTTGACTGAAGCTGAACTTCATCAGTTATTAGTGGAATGGAATAATACTCAAGCTGAATATCCCAAGGATAAGTGCATTCATCAGTTGTTTGAAGAACAAGTAGAAAGAACACCGGATGCAGTGGCGGTAGTATTTGAAGACCGACAATTAACTTATCACCAGTTAAATTGTCAAGCTAATCAACTAGCGCATT
>NZ_JAAHGM010000139.1:0-3304 GCF_010692625.1 Okeania sp. SIO2C2 | reverse complement strand
CTCTAGTGTGGGGAGCAACAATTATTAGTATCTGTGGGTTAACTGTGGGGATGGTGAAACCAGTAGTAGGGGAAATTAAACCTGTTGTGGTAGCGCAACAATCTGGGGAAGTCGAGGAGTTGAAGCGACTTTTTCAACAAGCAATTGAGTTTTCAAAACAAGGCAAATATAGTCAAGCTATCCCACTATTAGAACGTGCCTTGATTATAATAGAAAATGCAGGTGGTTCTGAAACCCCTGAGGCTGCCATAGTTATTAATTTTTTAGGTATGCAGCACCATCAACAAGGGAACTATAGCGAAGCCTTACTCCTATACCAAAAGTCTCTGACAATCAGAGAAAAAGCATTAGGAGCTGACCATCCCTCAGTTGCTGCCAGCCTACTCAACCTGGCAGCACTGTACCAAGCCCAAGGGAAGTCCACAGAAGCCTTACCCCTATACCAAAGGTCTCTGGCAATATTAGAAAAAGCATTAGGAGCTGACCATCCCTCAGTTGCTGCCAGCCTACTCAACCTGGCAGAATTATACCGTGCCCAAGGGAACTACACAGAAGCCTTACCCCTATACCAACAGTCTCTGACAATATTAGAAAAAGCATTAGGAGCTGACCATCCACGCGTTGCCGCTAGCCTCAACAACCTGGCAAATTTGTACCTTGCCCAAGGGAACTACACAGAAGCCTTACCCCTAGTCCAAAGGTCTCTGGCAATCAGAGAAAAAGCATTAGGAGCTGACCATCCAGATGTTGCCCACAGCCTCAACAACCTGGCAGAATTATACCGTGCCCAAGGGAACTACACAGAAGCTTTTCCCCTAGTCCAAAGGTCTCTGGCAATCAGAGAAAAAGCATTAGGAGCTGACCATCCAGATGTTGCCCACAGCCTCAATAGCCTGGCAAATTTGTACCTTGCCCAAGGAAATTACACAGAAGCCTTACCCCTAGTCCAACGGTCTCTGGCAATCAATGAGAAAGCATTAGGAGTTGACCATCCACAGGTTGCCCTTATCCTCAACAACCTGGCATAACTGTACCGAGAACAAGGAAATTACACAGAAGCCTTACCCCTATTCCAACGGTCTCTGGCAATCAATGAGAAAGCATTAGGAGTTGACCATCCACAGGTTGCCCTTATCCTCAACAACCTGGCAGCACTATACCAAGGCCAAGGGAAGTACACAGAAGCCTTACCCCTAGTCCAAAGGTCTCTGGCAATCAGAGAAAAAGCATTAGGAGCTGACCATCCACGCGTTGCCGCTAGCCTCAACAACCTGGCAGAACTGTACCGAGAACAAGGAAATTACACAGAAGCCTTACCCCTATTCCAACGGTCTCTGGCAATCAATGAGAAAGCATTAGGAGCTGACCATCGAGACGTTGCCATCAGCCTCAACAACCTGGCATTACTGTACTATTTACAAGGGAGCTACACAAAAGCCTTACCTCTATTGCAAAGATCTCTAGCAATCAGAGAAAAAGCATTAGGAGCTGACCATCCATACGTTGCCACCAGCCTCAACAACCTGGCATCACTGTACCGTGAGCAAGGGAAATACACAGAAGCCTTACCCCTATACCAAAGGTCACTGGCAATCAATGAGAAAGCATTAGGAGCTGACCATCCATACGTTGCCACCAGCCTCAATAACTTGGCATTACTGTATCTTGCCCAAGGAAATACAACCAGTGCTATTGAATATCGCACCCAGGGAATGGAAGTACAAGAAACCACTCTCACTACTTACCTCGCCACAGGTTCAGAAAGCCAAAAACAAGCCTCCATGAGAAAGCTCTCAGTCACAACTCACGCCACAATATCCCTACACCTCCAAGACGCACCCACCAACGCCAAAGCAGCCAACCTCGCCCTCACCACCATCCTCCGGCGCAAAGGTCGCATCCTCGACTCCACCATCAACTCCCTCCAAACCATCCGCGACAACCTCACCCCAGAAAACGAAAAACTCCTCAACGACCTGGCAAACACTCGTACTCAACTAGCTGCCCTCATCTACAATAAACCCAAAAATCTCCCACCAGAACAATATCGCCAACAAGTAGCTACCCTCAAAGGCAAAGTAGAAAAATTAGAAGCAGACCTTTCTCTTGCTAGTGCAGCATTTGCTCAGACTACTAAACCAGTAACTATTGAAACAGTACAAAAGTTAATCCCTGCTGATGCAGCATTGGTGGAAATTATGCAATATTACCCCTTCGATGTCAAAGCTAAACCAGATGAACGATGGAGAAAACCCCACTACGCAGTTTACATCCTCCATTCTACAGGCAAACCTCAATGGCTAGACTTAGGACTAGCAGAACCCATAAATAACACCATCAATGAGTTTCGCAATAATTTATCACAACCAAATAGTTCCATCCAAGAAGTTGCCCGTACCTTAGAGCAACAAGTAATGGAACCCATCCGCCAAAAGTTAGGTAACGCCAAACACATCCTCTTATCCCCAGACTCTCAACTCAACCTCATTCCTTTTGCTGCTCTGGTAGATGAAAACAACCAATACTTAATCCAAAACTATAATATTACCTACCTCACCACCGGACGCGACTTAATCAAACTAGAAATTGACTTCCCCACCAAACAACCACCCATATTAGTTGCCAACCCTGAATACGACACCCCAGGCAACCCCACTTCTGTGCGACTTGTTGCTAATAATAAACGTGGTGACAAAAAACCTACTAGAGATTTAGGTAGTTTTTTATTTGCTCCAGAAAACTTAACTTTTGGAGCATTATCAGGAACAAAAGCAGAAGTGGAAGCTATTGCACCAATGTTATCAGATGTGACTCTGTTAACGGAGTCGAATGCTACAGAAAATGCTATTAAACAAGTGAATGCACCAGAAATACTCCATATTGCCACCCACGGTTTCTTTCTGGAAGATTTAGAAGAAGTTGCACCCCCAATATTAGTCGGTGGTTTTGATACTGACATTCCCCAAGCACCATCCAACAAACTAGAAAATCCACTGTTACGTTCGGGTCTTGCTTTAGCAGGGTTTAACCCTCGTGAAAGTGGTAATGAAGATGGAGTAATGACGGCGTTAGAAATTGCGAATTTGAGTTTGGGGGGTACAAAGTTGGTAGTATTGTCTGCTTGCGATACGGGAGTAGGAGATGTGAATGTGGGAGAGGGAGTTTATGGTTTGCGTCGAGCATTAGCTCTTGCGGGTAGTGAAAGTCAGGTAATTAGTTTGTGGCAGGTGGATGATTTTGTTACGAAAGAGTTGATGGTGAAATATTATCAGCGGGTGTTGGATAATGAGGGGCGATCGGAAGC
>NZ_JAAHGM010000138.1:0-3734 GCF_010692625.1 Okeania sp. SIO2C2 | reverse complement strand
TGCGCGACGATCGCTTCATGTTCACAGCGGCTGGACTCTGGAATTTCTACCTGATGGCAGCATAATTTAATGATTGAAAGGTAGAATTTTCCATTTAACTTTAAGGTTTTATTTCGCGACAAGTCTAATATGTATGTAATTTGACAGCTTCACTAATCCGAATTGTAAAAGGATCGTGGATAATATTCCGTCCATCTTTGATTAAAGCATTTTTAACCTGTTGATGGAAAATGTGTTTAGCCATTGTAGGTAATTAATTCAATAATTAATAATTAACAATTAATAATTACCTCTTCTTATCAAGAAGAGGATAGCCTCAATAGCTTTTGCAACGCACTTGAATTAGCCAATACTAGCTAAGTTAACTCTATAAGTGTAAATTTCTGTCATTAGCTTGACTTATAAAAATTTTTGTGGTCTTAAAAGAAAGTAAATAAAAAGATGGCCGATCAATCTTTACGGATTAGGTTGAGAAATGTCCCTTTCCCAGAGAGTGTTCATATAGAAAAAAATCCAACATCGACAAATATTTGTTAGTTTTATCCTACGGAAAAGCTGCCCTAACAATACCGTTTTACCAAACCTATATTGACTTTTCATAACTTTTCTGCTACGAGTTAAAAGTTAACAAAATATTGATTATGGATAACTAATGAGCGATCGCGAGATACCGAAAATTGATAAGAAGGGTCTCAGGGAATTTGGTCTAATAGTAGGTGGTGTTTTTGGCGGTTTATTCGGTCTATTACTACCGTTACTCCACAGACATTGGCCTCCTCCTGCATGGCCTTGGATAATTGCTACTCCTCTATTGGTATTGGCAATTGTTTCACCCCCTACTTTGGGACCTGTTTATAAGTTTTGGATGCGGGTGGGAATTTTCCTGAGTAAAATAATGACTCCCCTATGGATGGGGTTAGTATTTTATCTTGTAGTTATGCCAATGGGTTTGATTATGCGAATGTTTAAAAAAGACCCAATGGAGCGACAATTGAATACTGAAACTTCAACTTATCGGGTGATGAGTCAATTAAAAACTAGAGAAAGTATGGAGCGGCCTTTTTAAATGTTTGAAGGAATATTAGACTTTCTCAAAGACCTTTGGGGTTTTATGGGAGAGCGGAAAAAGTATTGGTTATTGCCTTTGATTATTACTTTAGTTTTGTTAGGAGCTTTGATTATTCTGAGTCAATCTTCTGTAATTGCTCCGTTCATTTATACTTTGTTTTAATCTGACTATGTTGGCAGTAAAGAAGAAAGGAAAAGGTTTTTTTGTTGAACTTTACCTATGTCTTCCTTGACCGAAAATTTTGGATAAATAGCCTCTGCTTTTGAGGGGATCAAAAAAGAGAATATTCTATATTTCTAGCAGAAGGTTTTAGCTCAAGGTACTGATAACTGATAACTGATCAATGAAATTACCGAAAATTTTGGATAAATAGCCTCTGCTTTTGAGGGGATCAAAAAAGAGAATATTCTATATTTCTAGCAGAAGGTTTTAGCTCAAGGTACTGATAACTGATAACTGATCAATGAAATTACCGAAAATTTTGGATAAATAGCTTCTGCTTTTGAGGGGATCAAAAAAGAGAATATTCTATATTTCTAGCAGAAGGTTTTAGCTAGAGGTACTGATAACTGAAGTTACCGAAAATTTTGGATAAATAGCTTCTGCTTTTGAGGGGATCAAAAAAGAGAATATTCTGTATTTCTAGCAGAAGGCTTTAGCTAAAGGTACTGATAACTGATAACTGAAAAGTTGGGTTTATCCTAGGGATAAACTCTGCTAATTTTCCTCAACCCAATCTACAGGATCAAAATACAAAAAAATTATAGCTGAGAGGATGATTAAACTAAAAACTTTGGCGGTAAATTTAGGTATGATTTTCGCCAGTTTATTTGTTGGGATAGCGATCGCTGAAGTAGGGGTAAGAATTGCTGGTTTGGAGGGATTAAAAAAAATGCCGGAAAGTACCCATGCAGAATTTTATCCGACATTTTATACTATTCCTCATCCAGTTCGAGGTTGGGAATATAAAGCAAATGTTTCTGGTTGGTGGACGAGTGAAGGAAAGGCTTATTTAGAGTTTAATAGTCATGGTTTTAGAGGACCGGAAATTACTAAAACAAAACCAGAAAATACTCTAATAATTGCTGTAGTGGGAGATTCTTTTACTTCAGCAGTGCAGGTTTCTTACAAGGAAACTTTTGTAGCAGTAATGCAAAAGGAATTGGAAAAATGTACAGATTTAAAACCTCAAAAAGTAGAAGTAATTAATTTTGGAGTAGATGGTTATGGAACTGCCCAACAATTATTAACTCTTCGGGAAAAAGTGTGGGATTTTCAGCCAGATATTGTGCTCTTAGCTTTTTTTATGGGCAATGATGTTACGGATAATTCTCGAAAGTTAGAAAATAATCATTACCGACCTTTTTTTGTCTATAAAAATGGAAAGTTAGAATTAGATTTATCGTTTAGGGAGCTAACTATTAGTCAAGCAAACCGCTACATGATTACCACAGTCGATAAATTACCAACTTGGCTAGTAAATAATGTTAGAATTTTGCAAATTATCAAAAAAGTAGAGGCAGACCAAAGGAAGAGAAATGCTTCAAGACATTTTGAAAATTTACAAGCAAATAATTTTAGAGAACCGCCAAATTATGCTTGGCAAGAAGCTTGGAAAATTACTGATGAACTAATCGGAATTATGGCAAAAGAAGTACAAGAAAAAGGAGCAGAATTTAAAATAGCTACAGTGATGACTCCCATGCAAATTCATCCAGATAAGAAATGGCGAGAAGGATATATGAAAATTATGGATATTCAAGACTGGTCATATCCCACAAAAAGATTGCAAGATTTAGGGGAAGCTTATAATTTTTCTGTAATTGATTTAGTTGAACCTTTTGATAATTATGTTGCAGAAAATCCTGTTTGCGTTCATGGGTTTAAAAATACGACAATGTGTGCAGGTCATTGGAATGCGACAGGACATAAATTAGCAGGAGAAATTATTGCTGAAAAGTTGTGTCAAGAGTTATAGGGGAGTAGGGGAGTTTCACAGGGGTAGGTTTTTTACCTTTGATCTAAAAGAAGTGTGGGGAGAGGGGGAAGAGGGGGAGGAGGGGGGAGTTTATAGCTATTTATTGTATAAAAAAGTACATTTTTTTGAGAATTTTTAACTGAATCAAAGGGAGCGATCGCTCCTTTGTTAAAAACCTACCCCTGTAAGAGTAGGGGAGTAGGGGAGTAGGGGAGTAGGGAGTAGGGGAGAAAGTTAGAATTCTGGGCAGACAAGGGCAAAAAAATCAAGGGACAATTCTTCTCTCCTACCTTCTCTAATAATATCAAACCTGCTTGCTTCGGATTGTTATAACTTACTGGACCGACACAGCTAAAACTGTGCATTAGGGAGTAGTTGCATACAACGTCTGTACAGAGTAGAGGAGAAAGATTATTTTTGGGTTTATCCTACGGATAAGCTGACGCTAACGTCCCTCAACCCAACCTACTGGACTGTTTCATCTAAAATGGTGCAATAGAATAGTCAGCTAAAAGTGACTATTGGACTCACAAGCGATCGTTAAAAACAGACAACCAAAAACAGGCGATCGTTAAAAACAGACAACCAAAAACAGGCGATCGTTAAAAATAGATAGCCAAAAACAGGCGATAGCAAAAAACAGACAACCAAAAACAGGCGATCGTTAAAAATAGATAGCCAAAAACA
>NZ_JAAHGM010000137.1:0-3956 GCF_010692625.1 Okeania sp. SIO2C2 | reverse complement strand
CTTTGTTTGGCTTAAATTCTGGGGCAGCTTTAGCAACAGTAGTGGGAGTATTAATAGAAGTACCAGTCATGTTGATGTTGGTAGAATTTTGTAAACGTACAGCTTTTTGGTTTCCTCGCCAACCAGAAAAGGCAACTTTATTAGATCCTCGTTGTTTAAATTGTTAGATAGGGAAAAAATTATGTCCACTCTTAAAACTCACATTGCTCTAATCGCAACCAACTTAGAAAAGTCTGTAGAATTTTACCAAGCTTTATTTGGAGTAGCACCAGTTAAGTATAAGTCAGATTACGCAAAATTTGATATTGCTAACCCGCCTCTAAATCTTACCCTTAATTTAGAAGAAAATGTAGAACCAGGTGGGAATTTATCCCACTTAGGAATACAAGTTAGCAGTTCCCAGGAAGTGGCAACAGCCATTGAAAGATTTAAAGTGGCCGGACTATCATTATTTGAGGAACATCAAACAGACTGCTGTTATGCACTTCAAGATAAAGTTTGGGTAACAGACCCTGATGGTAACCGCTGGGAGGTTTTTGTAGTCAAAGTGGCAGATACGGCACCAGAGAAAAATATAGTTGCGACTTCTGGCCAAACTCAGTAAAATCTACTCCGGTTAAACAGCCATAGAATGGTTAAGTTAGGAGTCCTCAGGAGTCAGGAGACAGTCCTCAGGAGGAGAAAGAATTACAAAGATGAGGGTGGTTATGACGATTGAAGATTTTTTTTATGTCCAATTAAACGGATTTGATATCATACCTCAAATCACCAACGCCACATTTTGCAGTAAAGAAGACAGACGTCAGAATCAAAACTTTTCATACAATATCAGTAAACCAAATTTAGTTTAAATATCTTACAGGAAAAAATCAGGAGTTATTTTGATGAAACGAGTAATGTTTGTCTGCAAGAAAAATTCTGCCCGTTCCCAGATGGCAGAAGCATTTGCCAAAAGACTTGGCAAGGATAAAATTTCCGTTACCAGTTCTGGTTTGGAAGCTAGTCAGGTTAACCCCCATGCTATTCAGGCAATGTCTGACATTGGTATTGATATCAGCGATCAAACTTCTAAAGCATTGAGTAATTTTCAACCACAAGACTTTGATGTGGTGATTTCATTATGTGGGTGTGGTGTCAATTTACCGCCAGAATGGTTGACACGAGAAGTATTTGAAGATTGGCAACTAGAGGACCCGGCAGAAAAACCAGAAATTTTTCCGCAGGTTAGAGATGATATTCAGGAAAGAGTAGGAAACTTAATTGATAAATTAGAGTAGTGAAATCAGGACTTATATCATGTCCGGATGAATAGAGGAGTCAGGAGTCAGTCCTCAGGAGTCAGGAGGGAAGAAAGAAGGAACAAGCAAGAAGCAAGAAAAAATAGGAGGAAAAGGAGAAAGTTTTTTTTATCACTAATTAGGGCTGGCTGATTAAATCTAAAAGCATTGACATATAAAGACAAGTGCCTTTTTGGGGCCTTTAAAAAGTACCTGGTTTTCAGCTCTTGATGCTCATGCATGGAGCGTATTTTAGGCTCATAGTTAAGCAGAACAATCTTGGGACAAAACGCCCGCTCCTACCTCCTCGCTCATTCCCATTTCTCCTGTCTCCTGTCTTCCCCTCCTGGGAGGGGTTGGGGGTGGGTTGTCTCCTGTCTCCTGTTTCCTGTCTCCTGTCTCTTGTCTCCTGTCTCCTACCCCTAATATCTGTGCTTATCCAACAAATGAGAAATTGTCAGCATCAACTACAGGTGCATTGTCTAAGGTGACAAATAGACCCCCGCTACCTAAACCAGCATCACTACCATTTTGGTTATAGAATAGATTACCATTATTTGTATTGTATACAATGACAGCATCCTCTGTCGCAGCATCATTATCACTGGTAACAGTGGCAAATACATTCTCAAAACTGTCCCCACTCTCAATAGCAGTGAAAGTTGTCCTGTTGATGACAATGATATCTCGCTCTATATCAAAATCAGTAATTCTATCTTCTCCAAAATCATCTTGGTCATAAACTTGAGTTGTATTAAAGATAAAGCGGTCAATACTCGCACCACCAGTCATGACATCATCTCCTGGGCCACTATTGAGGCGATCGCGTCCTTGACCTCCATTGAGAGTATCGTTACCACTACCACCAAACAAGCGGTCAAAACCAGGGCGACCTTCTAAAAGATCATCACCATCTTTACCATAAAGGAAGTCATTACCAAAACCACCAATAATAGTATCGTCAGTTTCGCCACCAACGAGAGTATCATGATCGTTAGTTCCTTTCACAAATAATACTCTCCGAATGCGCTCGTCTTCCTTTGGAGGTGTATCTGCATCGCTGAAACTAGGGTTCCCATTTTCTGGAAAATTCACTGATAAATATTCAGCTAAGGCATCTTGTTCCCTACCATTATCAGTAAAGCTAGCGTTATTAGTTGCTTCTGATGGCAAACTTTCATCTACTAAGTCAACCTGATTTTCACCAAATAGTGGGAAAGGATAACTATCGCCACCACCTGCAAGGAAACCGAGAGTTACTAACCGAATTTCCCGGTCTGCATCTCCTACTATCTCTCCATCACTCACTACCACATCAGCGATCGCTCCATTATCATCCACAACAGCTAGACTTCTGACCCGATCCCCATCTGTGACAACGCCTGTATCATCAAATTCAATTGCTTGTTGAGTAGCATCATAACTGAAAGCAAGGCCACTCACCTGCGGAAACTGACCAGGAGTTGCATCGTCTGTAGTTGCTGCAACACCATGTTCGATAATTTGTTTGAGTTCTTCTGCGGTAACTGTTAGTAAACTGAGGTCGTTATTGAAGCGGAGGGTATTCTCAATATCTAGCTGAGAAATTTGCCCGTCTTCTTTACCTGCAAAAGGGTTTCCAGCAGGAGGTAACTGCACCAAATCATCAGAAGTACCGCCAGGAGGAATAAACGACTGACCGATATTGTCGCGGATACCGCCACCATTTTTAATGGAAACTATCACATCAGGGTCGTATTCTTGGGCAATAAATAAATTTGCATCCGCTGTCAAATTTCCCAGATTAGTTTCTTGGGTACGGACATCTCCTCTCGTACCGTTGAGAAATACTTCTGTGGAACCGAAAATATTGCCATCTCTAGCAGAAATGTTGTCATTAATAGCATTAGTAACAGCTACTATTGTGGGGTCAGCTACATCTTCAGGATCGACATCTTCCTCGTAAACTCGGTCAACTCCCTCATCATCTGTAGCATAAACACCACTTAAGTCTTCGTCAAAACTTGTAATAATACCGTTTTCGTCAAAGTCAGCAATGAGGCGACCGACATATTTATAGTTGCCGTCGGTGTTGATGACTAATACAGGTTCATTGCTAGGAGAAGTAAATTCAAGAGGATAGGAACCGTCGCGAGTATCTCCATCTCGTAGGATGTCATCTTCTGCGGCGAGGAGAGTATTGGAACCACCAGGCATAATGATATCAACATCTGTCAGAAGTTCTGCTAATTCTTCTTCAATACTAATCTGCTGCATGTGGGTGAGCAGAATAACTTTATTAATACCTGTGGCAGTTAATTCATCTACTGTTTCTTGAATAATCTCAGCCAAAGCTGCGATATCTTCACTATCTGAGGGAGAAACAACAAGATCGCCAGTGGAAGAAATGGTAGGTAAGGTAGGAGTAGTTGCACCGACTATACCTATTTCTTCCCCACCTACTTCAATGACAACGCTCCCGGAAATTGTATTAGGTTGGGGTGCTCCACCATCTGGCACAACAAAACCAGCAAGATTTGGATCGGGAGCAAAATCAATATTGGTGCTGAGGTAGGGCTATCAACAGTATTAAAATAATTGGACAAAGTTAAACATAAATAGACATTTACTGTGATATATTAGATTTATGTTTAACTTATTAAACTATTAAAAGAGGTGGCCGACAACTGAAATGCAATC
>NZ_JAAHGM010000136.1:0-3980 GCF_010692625.1 Okeania sp. SIO2C2 | reverse complement strand
ACATAACACCAGCGTGAATAGCCTGCGTGTTGAGCCATCAGAGCTTTCTGTTTATTATTAAGTTTCAGCTTTGTTAATCATGGATTTCATTTCTGAGTGAGTGCAGCCTGTCTAAAAGTATGCTTAAATACGTATTATATCGTTATTCTCTGATTAAGTCAATGCTCCAAAACTACCTATTAATCCAATATTGCCGACTGTAGTAGAAAAGGTTGCGCCAGTTGTTGCACCTATGGATATATATGGAAAGCTTTCAGATAAGTTTTTGCTCATTGCTAGAAACCGACTAATGTTTGGGTCAAGAAAAATGTGTGTTTGATTTCAACATAAACTTTTTTTGATTAGCTCTGCATCAGTGGATTTACCAATTTTTTTAAGATCGAGTTTCGTATGTTATAATGCCCACCTTAATTCTTTGCTTCAAGGCAAATACTTTTGCACGACGCTCCAACCTGTCAAAGATACTGTTGCGAAACTAAACAACAGAATAATATTAGTTGTGATATGGAGCGATCGCGCCCAAAGTTGTTTTGAATTTATCTGAGTCGCACTCCAAGCAGAAACCAAAACCAAAGCTACAACAGTTAAACCAGCGGGTAAATGAGCGGAATGACCCAAGTTACCATAATAACCAATAGTTCCTACCAAACCAATTGCCAGTAACAAAATTACTAAAAATACCATTATACCACCAATAATATAATGAAAAGGTCGTAACCATTGAGGACGTTTTTGTTTGTTATGGCGGGTAAAAAACATCCAACCACCTGTTACTGCTAATAATGAATAGGCAAATAGGGAAAGACCCATAGACCAAGCTGCTATTTTCCAAAGCCAGAGAAAAGAAGGTAAATTCATGTATATTGATTGTAATGTTGACAACCCAGAAAAGAGGAAACAGGGAAAAGAGAAGAATAATTTATTTTATTCTTGATTTTTACCAGATGTCTAATTTATTAGACCATTTCTCAAAAACTTTATCTACGCTTTCTTGAGCAGGGGACTCCCAGGAGGGGAAGTAGGAGAGTAGGGGAGTGGGGGAGAAGTAAACATAAACATAATAATAATAATTAACACTATTTAATTAGGACTTACGCAGATACGCTATATATAGTATTCATAACTATTGTCCAATAGTTACTGGACTCTATACACAGTGTCTTTGTGTAAGTCCTGTTAATGTTGTTCTATTTTTGGATATTTAACTATTGTCCAACAGTTAAGGAAAAAAATCATGGGTACTAGAGAAGCATCTTTTTTATTAGGTATATCTCGTCAACGTTTATTAGTTTTATTAGCTCAAGGAAGAGTTAAAGGAGCACAGAAAAAAGGTAGATTCTGGGAAATACCAGTATCTTCGAGTGGAATGCCTGTAATAATTCCGGCTCGGCGGGGTCCGAAAGGTATGTGGCGCAAGAGAGAATCTACCACACCAAAAATGATTCATGTTAATCAAAACAAAATTCAAAGTAATAAAACTAAGCCTCCAACAGAATTGGAACCTGTAGTGTCACTCAAGCACAGCGGTCATAACTATTATGGTTATGAGTTATATATTTCAGGTCCTTGCCAAATAGTCTATCGACCTTACAAACCAGCAAGTTGTGGCGCTCATCTGTGGATTAATACTTTTGATTCTGTGCAATTTATAGATACTAAATCGAATCCAGCTACCGCAAGGCAACCCAGCAAACAAATTTTCATCTAGTCTGGTTTCAAAGGCAGTCTGATCATCACCAAAAAATATTTCCAAGCTCAGAGCAGCTCAACTGACAATAACTTCAGCAGGCTTTGTGCTGTTTGTTTGTGGGAAATCGTCACAGTATTAAGGTAGAAAATTTTAACTCTCCACACTTCTCACACTCCCTTACTCCCCTACTCGCCTACTCCTCTCCTAACTCCTAACTCCTAAAGTATTAAAATTAATATCATACACTAATTCAGCAACGCCAAAAAATTTTATCATGCCTACCTATACTGGAATTTCTAGTGAAGCTTTTCGCCATCCCTTGGACCGGGAAGCAGAAAATGCTTTACGCAGCGTGCCTGGGTTTGACTTGATTGCCAGCAAATTTGTAGAATTTGTTTACGAACGGCCACAATATGTTTATTTAATGGGAAATAGTATTCAAGTTGGGCCTCGTCAATATGCTAGTATCTATCAAATATTTCGGGGATGCGTTAGAGATTTAGATATACTCCCGGAACCTACTTTATTTGTATCTCAAAATCCTCAAGTAAATAGCTATTCTCTAGGCAAAGAACAACCTTTAATTATCCTAAATACTGGTCTTTTAGACTTATTAAATGAGAAAGAATTAAAGACTGTACTAGCTCACGAATTAGGACATATTAAGTGTGGCCACCCAACTTTAAACCAAATGGCAATTTGGGCAATGGGTATAGCTTCTATGATTGGGGAAGTAACATTTGGTTTGGGTAATGTAGTTAGTAGTGGATTGATTTATGCTTTCTATGAGTGGCGACGCAAAGCTGAGTTATCAGCAGACCGGGCGGCTTTGTTAGTGATGGATGACCTAAATTTAGTCATGGAAACTATGATGAAGTTGGCTGGGGTAAGTAGTAAGTATGCCAATGAGTGTAGTTTACAAGAGTTTATTCGTCAGTCCGATAATTATCAAGACTTAGACCAAGATGGCCTAAATCAAGTGTATAAATTCTTGCTTTATAATGGTGGTCAGGGTGTAATGTTGAGTCATCCTTTCCCTGTAGAAAGGCTACAGTATTTACAAAACTGGGCAAATTCTTCAGAATATCGTCAAATTCGTGCTGGTAACTACAAAAGAGCTGGTGCTGAGGGTGCTGTTGAGGTTGAAGTTGAATCCCCAAAAAATGAATCTGAAGAGTTGCGCCGTCAAATTCAGGAACTGCAAAAGGAAATTAATCGAATTAAGGGGAATTAAAAATATACTCTACTTCCTAAATTTATCCGGAAACTAGCTTGTATCTAGATGTAGTTAATAGTATGAAATATGTACAAATATTTGTTTCTCTTAGTAAGAAATATTAGTCTACTGTTTTCTGTATCTAAAACTATACAAAATAATCAGGTATTTATAATTATGTTACAAGATAAAAATAAGAATGGTTATAGCAAAGCACCTATATTTTGGGGTCTGAGCAAAGCAGGAGCGATCGCTCTGACAGTAGCAGCGACAGTCATGGGATTTACTAATCCTCCTAGAAGTGAATATGTTAATTATGCTTCTAATAAACTGGCAAGTGAGATTAGAGAATCTGTTTGTAAAGAGTCAAAAGTTCCAGATTTTTTGAGTGATTTTACAGGTGATTTAGTTCAAAGTTGTGAAAAGCTAATTAAGAGTCAAAGAACTACGATTAAAGAATTAATGGATAATGCCACTCAACGTCAGAATTTAATATTATTTAGTGTTTATACAACTGAGTTTCGTGGTAATAGATATCAGACTATTGGGGCAGTGGGAAATTTTCTGACATTTCCACCACAGAAAATCGAGCAAAATTAATTACAATTCATGGTTTTATTGCACAAAAGGCTAAAATAGTATAAAATTATAGCAGGTCATGCTATAAATAACTGCAGGGTGGTGGTGCATAGTAATGGTAAAGGAAGCACCGGGAGTTTGGGGGGATGGGGGGATGGGGAGATCAGGAGTGTGGGAGAAATTAAAAAATATGTATCCTACCATTACTATGCAGGACTATCCAATTTCTAATTCAAAATGCCTTTAATCGCTTACTGTGTAAGTTTTTTAAATTTATTTAGCAAACCGTAATTAGGATTTAGAAAAAATGGGAATTGACATCGCAACTTTAGCCAAATTCTTAACTCCTTTTCTCCCTTTTTTACTTAATTGGACTTTGGACAAAAAAAGTTAGCGTAATATTTACACTAACTACTGAAATTAAGATTTAAAGACCGAATTCATACTGGAATTATCTTTGTTTTTGAAATTATTTATCATCCTGAAAATCATAGG
>NZ_JAAHGM010000135.1:0-4463 GCF_010692625.1 Okeania sp. SIO2C2 | reverse complement strand
GTATGGATGATTCAAAGGTAGGGGTCAATGACAGTCCCTAAACTGATGAGAAGTTAAAACAGGTGGATTTATCCCCTGTTTTTACAACCGTCAGAATCCACGCGGATTTATCCCGTGGAGTGTCAAAACTATATAGCTTCAACTTCCTAATCATTTCCACTAATACTTCTGTTTTAGTTTTTTCGCTATGACGACATTTTTGATTATACCTTTTAAAAGTCAGATGTCTGTTAAGCAGATTGTCAGTACTTTGTTTGATGGGGGTTTAATTCTAGTTATTATCTAGTATATGTATTGCACAAGGAAGGACTGAAGTTGGAAAAATCTTGTGTTGTCTGAGTTTTAAGTTTTTCATATGTCCGCGCCCTTTCCTTCCACTGCTATACATACAACATACTTTTATTTTGACCAACATCAATCATAGCATAATGTAACTATTTATATTTGTCTCAAATTAGCAAAAATTTAAGTGTTTCATATGGCCTTTAGGTGGCCTTTTGATCATTTCGTAATACTTTTACTATATTTTGTTGACTCTAAAGAATTGAATCAGTGAAAATTTATAGGTGTATGAGAGATACCCAAGGGAAGTCAATCCGTGTCTACAGACTCCTTATAAAAGTGCAAAGTTAAAAATATTAACCGATCGCTGAAGGTCGTCAATATATCTCGATTGCGCCTTTTCAATACTTCAATAACTAATATGTATCCTAACTTCTGAAAAGGGGGGTATATGAGAAATTCATAGTGCAAAAAAATGTTTAAGTGGCTATCACTCCTAGAATTTACATCATAAATATTAATTTAACTTAATTTGTTTAGAGGTCTGATAACTTAACATTCCTGAGAGGTTCATTAGCTTTTGAATTTTGTAATTTAATTAGTAAAATATAGTAAGGCTTTTATAGTTTATAAATTTGTAGTAATCCTAAGGAGTCATAATTTTAAAGGTTTTCAGTTCAAATTAACTATTATAAAAATTGTCACAACCAATGGGCGGATTGCTACATATAAGGCGACTGTCAAAAACATTTGCCAAATAGTAAATATACTTAGATTTAGTAGTGTAGAATGATTTATATATAGCAATCATAAATCATTTGTAAAAAATCTCAGGATATATAAAAACCCTGAAACTTTTACCCCTATTCCCTGTTCCCTAAATTCAAAGATTTTTTTTCATAACTAAAATAGGATTGCTATATATGATCATAGATATCAATCAACTATAACTATAAACTATGGTGTTTTTTCAGCTACTTATTTTAATATTATCAATCAATAAATTGATTAAATAAGATTAATTTTATGATAAAATCCACATAGTTTTACTGTTTAAATATTTATGATAATTATCTAATTTATTTGATCAGCTAAAAGAAAAAAAATACTGATTTTAATGCAATCAATACAATAAAAAATTTTTAAAATGTATGAAATCATGATTTTCTGTTCAAATCTTAAGAATCATAATATAATATGATTAACGGAGAAAATATTAAAATAATTTTATTGTATTGTCATTTTCTTCAGAGGAAAAACTCATCTAGAAAGTTAAGCAGATGGCCACAAGTTATGTTGTCAAATATTCATAACTCGATCACCATTCGAGTTTTCATATTGAACCTTTAAGATTCATGTCTGCAAACAACAAAATAATCAAATTATCACAAGAAATAGACATCCTTAGTCAAAGAATGGCAACCGGCAACCTATTATTAAATAGCCATGCAAAACAAGGAAAAATTTATATATTTTATGGTAGATTACTCTATACTACTGGTAACTTTCATAGAGTGAGACGTTGGCAACGAGCGATAGAATTGCACTGTCCTGAATGGAAACCCATAACTTTACAACTATCAGATCAAGAAAAACCTTGGGAATATATTCTACTATATGATGGAATAACAAGAGATGAAATTACTCTTTATCAGGCTAAAAAAGTCATTCGTACTGTCACCTTAGAAATATTATTTTCCCTGAGTCTTTACGTAGATCTAATATGCCAGTGGGAGCAAAGTCCAGATAAGAAATCAGAATTATCTTTAGGTTTAGCTCTATGCTATAGAGAACTAGAAGAAATTTTTAGTAAAGTTAATAAAATGCAAAATTTATGGCAAAAAGCAGGTTTCAATAGTCTTAACCCCAATCTTGTTCCTGTCATGACAAAAACTGTTAAACCAGAAGCTTTATCTGGTTGGGGTAAATACTTACATGGGGACCTAACTATATGGGATATTGCCTATCAACTAAGAAAATCAGTATTAGCTGTAACTAAAACTTTATTTCCTTTAGTCAAAAAAGGATTAGTTCAATTAAAAACAGTACCAGACTTATCAACATCACCTATAAAATCATCTTTAACAACAGCTAATTCTCAGAAAAGTACAGACAAAACTACATCCAAAAAACAATCATTAATTGCTTGTATTGATGATAGCCCAGTAGTGGCTGAAACATTAAAGAAAATTGTGCAACCTGCTGGTTATAGGTTGATCAGTATACAAGATCCAATTAAAGGATTTGTTAAAATAGCTGAATATAAACCAGATTTAATTTTTCTTGACCTAGAAATGCCTCATGCAAATGGTTATACTGTCTATCAATTCTTACGCAAAGCACCAGCATTTGAAAAAATACCAGTCATTATTTTTACCAATCGAAATAATGTGATAGACCGCAGTCGGGCTAAATTAATAGGAGCAGCCGACTTTTTGAGTAAGCCTCCTAAACCAGAAGAAATCTTAAAAATGATCCAAAAACATTTGCCTAACACTTAAAAATTCAACTGGCAAACAAAAAATTTATTAATATAAGTAAAATTTTGGACAAACATTAAATAACAATTAGAAAGTTATGAAAGCAAGTATATTAATTGTAGAAGACAACCCAACTGAAGCTAGTATTTTGACTGAATGTCTACAAAAGTCAGGATTTGATGCATTGAGCGTAACCACAGCAGAGGCAGCTAAAGCTTTGCTGAATCAAAAAACTTTTGACGCAATTTTAACAGACGTGGTATTACCTGGTCAAAGTGGTTATGGACTGTGTAGGGAACTAAAAAATCAAGAAAATACAGCTCATATACCAATTGTTATTTGTTCTAATAAATCAGGGAAAATAGATCAAAAATGGGGTATGAAGCAAGGTGCATCTGCTTATGTGACAAAACCAATTAATCGAGAAGAAGTTGTAGCAACATTAAGACGATTAGTTGTTTAATATCATGTTCCCACGGAGGGGGAGCTACGCTAACGGTTGAATACTTATAAATAACTGTTGTGAGTCCTCAGGAGGACCGAGTCAGGAATCAGGAGGGAAGAAAGGAGAAAAAGAGGAAATATTGGTATTGGGGGTATTGATAATTTCAGTATTTGTTTGGTACTGTCGGTATTGTCAGTCCTTAAATTTTATTTATAACTGACCCGTCCGCAATTCGTAGCTTCCCCAGAGGGGGAACATTATATAACATAGTTGTTTAACAAACATAAATTTTTATGACTAAAGTCTTCACTTAAAGTCAATGCAAAAACAACAATTATTCCGTAGCACACAATATTTATGCATAGAAATTGATCGGACTTTACAAACTATACTATCTACTAATGACCTAGATGAAGTTATTAGCTTAGACTACGGAAAAGTCTTACAAATACCAGGTATGCCAACTGTAGTTGCAGGAGTTTTTCAGTGGCATGGCGAGATTATATGGTTAATTGATATTGCTTATTTGATGGGATTTAATCCTTTACTATCTACTGGATACAATCAGGAAAAACTTCGGGTAGTAAAAGTAAAATATAAAGATAACTATCTAGGTATTTTAGCACAAAAAGTAGGTGAGTTGATAAATATTGAGACTAAAAATATTACCCTGTTGAAACAAAAAAAAGTTAATTCTCCTGTAGCAAAATTTATCAAGGGAACTTGTACAAACTCAGAGGGAGAAAAAATGATGATTGTAGATATTGAAAAAATTATTCAATATTTAGAAAAAGCAAAGAAATAAAAATCAGACAAAAAAATTAGCAATAGCCGTTAAATAATTAGTAATTATTGTTGAAGAAGGAGACAGGAGATAGGAGACAGGAGACAGTCGGAAAATTACATGGGGATTCGCTCCCCCAAGTAATGCGTGAACACCCTGTAGACGGTGGGGTATTAAACCCACAAAGAAAATGATAATTAATACATTGAAGAAGGAGACAGGAGACAGGAGACAGGAGACAGGAGACAGTCGGAAAATTACATGGGGATTCGCTCCCCCAAGTAATTTTGAACACCCTGTAGACGGTGGGGTATTAAACCCACAAAGAAAATGATAATTAATACATTGAAGAAGGAGACAGGAGACAGGAGACAGGAGACAGTCGGAAAATTACATGGGGATTCGCTCCCCCAAGTAATGCGTGAACACCCCCGTTGACGGTGGGGTATTAAACCCACAAAGAAAATGATAA
>NZ_JAAHGM010000134.1:0-4511 GCF_010692625.1 Okeania sp. SIO2C2 | reverse complement strand
CTGCCCAAATATTCTCCTGATTTAAATGATTAAGAACATGATTTCAGTGCATTAAAAAGAGCCATAATGTATGCTCCTACCCATAAATCTTTAGATGAAATAATCCGTGATTATTGTGTAGCTTAATGTCTCACTCTTAAGTTAAATAACTATATATTCTCATTATTAATGTATTTATGGATGAGGAGCGATAATGTGTATCAATTGTCACAAAAAATTCTGCTGCTGTTCTGAGATGTGCAAAAAAATACACATTGACCTAACTTATATCATGTTTAAAATAATGCTGTTTAAAACTTCTGGCGTAAAGGGATTTTCATCTTTTTTCAGAGATTCAATCCAAAGCTGTCGTTGTGCTTTTTGTTCAGTGTTTTTTACCTGCTTAATAAACGCTTCAAAATCTTCAACAGCACCGTTAAAATCACCCGTTAATGCTCTGGCCAAACCTCTACTATCCCTAAACTGTGCATTTTCTGGCTGAAGTTCTACTGCATGATCACAAGCAAACATAACATCTGTGCCATGACCATATAAGCTACCGTATCGACAGAGTTTATCCCAGTGTTTGCCAAGAATTTGTAAATTCGGATGATACTCTTGAGCCACATTATAAGCACGAATTGCTTCCTTAATTTTTCCTTCTTTTGCTAATATTCCCCCTTCATCCCGGACGCCTGGAGCTGCAATAATTTTGGCTTCTGTTAATGGGTCAAACTTCAAATTAGGATTTAGTTCTAACGCTTTGCGATATTCAGCAGCAGCACCTTCAACATCGCCATTATTGGTTACTATTCTGTTACCTTTTTCTAGGAAAAGTTGTGCTGAAGGTTTAACATCATCACACAGATGCTTATTAGGATAATCTTCAGGTCTACTTTTGAGATAGTCATCCACCCAGTCGCAACCCCTTGCTAGTAACTCGTCGATGTCTAAATTCCATAGTCTAATAGTTTTGTCATCACTAATTGAAACTATCTGGTTATTATTAGGGTTAAAAGCCAGACTCTCAACCTGTTCTGTATGACCGCTAAGAGTAAGTAGTAGAGTGCCATCAGATTTCCAAACTCTGACTGTTTTGTCATTACTTGCTGTAGCAATTAAGTCTCCCTTAGAATTAAAAACAATACCAAGCACTGAACCAGTATGCCCACTCAAAGTATATTTGACTGTTCCATTAGGAGTCCAGAGTTTGACAGTCGTATCTCGACTAGCAGTAGCAATGAGGTCTCCCTGGGGACTGAAAGCAATACTGTAAATAGAGCCTTTGTGTTCTTGAAATGTATTGAGTAGTTTGAGTCTATCTCCATCAAATTTCCATACTTTTGCAGTCCCGGTTAGACTGGTAGTAACAATGAGGTCTTGTTTGGGACTGATGGCAACATCGGTAATTTGATGGCCATGTTTTGTGTCTATTTCTAGGAATTCTTCAACTAAATTACCATCAACTTTCCATAGTTTTACTTTTTTGTTTAGACCCGCAACAATAAAATTGCCCTTGGAACTGAAGGCAATATTATAAGAGTTGCGATCGCGTAATTCTTGATCGGTTAGGTCAATAACTTTTGTACCATCAGGTTTCCAGAGTTTGGCTATACCGCGATGGGTGATGGTAGCGATAAACTCACCGTTAGGACTAAAGGCGACATCTGTTATCCAATTATTGTGTGTGATGTTAGGCTGTATTATAGTACCGTCAAGTTTTCGCAGTTGAAGTGTATTTTCGTAATAACAACCCAAAGCAATGAGGTTATTAGGACTAATGGCAACACGCCTGCAATGATAATTATCAAGTTGGCTTTTTCCGAACGTATCTTGATAAGGAATAGTATTCCAAAGTCTTACTGTTTGGTCAGCACTAGCACTCGCTATTAAGTCTCCTTTGGGACTGAAGGCAATGCTATAAATTTTTTTGTTGTGTCCTTGAAGAGTGTCTACAAGAGTACCATCTGGTTTCCAAATTCTGACGGTATTATCTTCACTAGCACTAGCTATTTGTTCGCCGTTTTTGCTGTATACAACACTATAAACTTTATCGGCATGAGAGAGGGTATCTAAGAGAGTACCATCAATTTTCCAGAGTTTGACCTTATTGTCAAAACTAGCAGAAGCAATTTGGTCTCCGTTAGGACTGAAAGCAACATCAAAGACTAATTTTTTGTGTCCTTCAAGGGTTTTTACTGCGTTACCATCAGGTTTCCAAAGTTTGACTTTACCACCCCCATCTCCAGTAGCAATGAGGTCTCCTTTGGGGCTAAATTCAATATCATATACATTCCCCTCAGCAGGAAGAGTTGCAACCAAACTACCATCTACCCAACTACCATCTGTAGATTTCCAAATTTTGGCTGTGTCATCTTTACCTCCACTTCCAGTAACAATAAGGTCTCCTTTTGGGCTGAAGGCAATACTACGAAGCTCTCCTGTATGTCCTGTTAGAGTTTTTACGAAAGTGCCATCAGATTTCCAAATTTTGGCTGTGTTATCTTTACTCGCAGTGGCAACAAAGTCTCCGTTGGGGCTAAACACTACTCTGGTAACTTCGTTATCGTGATTTAAGGTTGCTACTAAACTGCCATCTTGAGATTTCCAAATTTTAGCTGTGTTATCTCTACTCGCAGTGGCAACCAAGTCTCCCTTAGGACTAAAAACTGCTCTATAGACTGTTCTGCCATGCTCTAGAATTGCAACCAAAGTACCATCTGCTTTCGAGAGTTTAGCAATGTTATCGCTACCTGCAGTGGCAATGAGGTCTTCTGTGGGGCTGAATGCTACGCTAATAACTTCGTTATCGTGATTTAAACGATTATATTCCATCTTCCCAGGGGTAGAAATTATCTCTCGTAATGTATCTACACCTAATAGTCTAGTCTGAGGTTCTGCCCAACCAGCATTTTTTAATTTTTTCCCCAGCTTAATACCGTTAACGAGTGTATCCCATGTTTGAGTAGAATTGAAACTGTCTTTTAGACTCTCAAACTTATTTCTAATTTTGGTATTCCAGTTGTTAACAGTAGCACGTCTCCATCCGAACGCAGCAACTCCAGCCAAAACTGATATCAAAACAAAACTGCTAGTAACTGCCACAATATTCCGTTGCCGTTTTCGATCGCGAAATTTCACACTCTCTCGAATAAACTCTTGTTCTTTTTCTGAAAGTTCATCGCGACGGTCTTTGAGTTGTTCCTGGGCCTGAGCGAGTGCCGCCCCCCGTAATAGTTGTCCCTCATCTCGCTCCATTTCTTGCCACTGACGCATAAAACCCCGCAGTCGTTCTTGCCATGCACGAAATTCTCGATCATTTTCCATCCATTCTTTTAGTTGACCCCAATTTCTAATTAAGGCTTCATGGACAACTTCAACAGTTTCTTGCCCAGAATTATTTTCTGTTTCACTGGTAATAACAGTACGACTGGTGACCACCAACCGATCATCAGCTAATTTTTTGACTAAATTCCATGTCTGGTTTAATTCTGCTTTAGTTGCCACTCGTCGGGTGTCTTCTGTGCCTTCTCCGGGTCGTACTAACTGCACAAAAATTCTATGGACTTGCTCTTGCTCTTCTGGTTTAAGTTTACTAAATTTGTCATCAGCATAACGAGTTAATGCACCAGAAACTTGACCTATTTCTTCATAAGCTTTATGAGTTAATTGTTTGCTTTTGCGTTGTTTCCAAAGTTCTGTTAAAGCAAATTCTAATAAGGGTAAATTTCCTGGTTCTTTGTCTACATCTTCAAGAATACGTTCTACCAGTCCGCTTTCAAAATTGATACCTAATTTTTGAGCAGGTTTTTCAATAACTTCTCTTAGTTCTTTTGAGTTCATGGAACGGATTTTTACATCCCCATTTCGCAAGACATCAGCTAATGGTGGATAAGATAATACATTACCTAAAAAATCTGCCCGCATTGTGGCAACTAATACTGTTGATAAGGATGATTGTTTGGTGAAATACCGGAATGTATATAAGAGAGTATCAATAAATTTCCGGCGGGTTTGTTCATCATTACAAAGGGTGTAAACTTCCTCAAATTGGTCGGCAATTAGTAAGGTGCGATAATTAGGATTATTATGTTGAATTGTGGCAAAAACATCAGATAATGGAACTGTATTATCTTGAAAATATCCTGATAATTTCCGAGCTTGAGCCATGCTGTCTGTTCGATCGAGATTTGGTTCGTAGAGTGGAACTAATGCTTGAGCTAAAGCAATAAATGGGTCTGTTCCTGGACGAAAATGGGTAAATTGCCAATGTCCAGCTTTGACTAATTTTGGTACTAATCCTGCTAAAATAACTGAAGATTTGCCACTTCCTGACGCACCTAATACGGGAATAAAATTACGAGTTTCTGTATATTGATAGAGTTCTTCAATAAATACTTCGCGGCCAAAGAAATATTCGGCATTTTCTGAGTTAAAGTGATATAAACCTTGATAGGGACAAAGTAATTTATCGTCTATATCTTCTTCAGTAGATGTTGTAATTGTTTGTTTTTCATAATAATAGTTATAGA
>NZ_JAAHGM010000133.1:0-4631 GCF_010692625.1 Okeania sp. SIO2C2 | reverse complement strand
TCTATCAGTAAAAGGATCGATGAAGCCATCATCGATCGCTCGGCGAAATTCTACAAAGTCTCTTGGATCTTGTAGCAATCCTGTGTTGGGGTTATGGATTAAACCTTTGGTAAAGGACATGAAATACCGATCACCTGCGTAGCGCTCTTCGTCCCCATTAGCTTGATGGGTTGGATGTTGGCGGCTTCTTGCTAATTCAGCGGCCTCAATGCGAACGGAATAAGATTTTTGACGACGCTCGTTCATAAAATTCTCCTATTGTTTTATTTACAGCGGGTCTAGTTAAAAACAGGCACGCAACTTGGTAAGTTATTAGAAAAATTAAGTGGCATACTCGTCTGTTATGTAGAACCCCTAAGCGTATCTTTGTCTTCTTACTTCATAACTGGATATAGATATGCAATTATCAAGTAAATAATTATTTATCAAAATAGGGAAGTTGCATACAACATCTCTACTCTCAATGTCTTCTTACTTCATAACTGGATATAGATATGCAATTATCAAGTAAATAATTATTTCAGTACTTACGCAAAGACATTAGACCTCTCCGGAAAAAAGGGAGTAGGGAGTAGGGAGTAGGGAGTAGGGGGAAAGAATTGATTATTTATACCGGATAATTGATTTGATTTTTGATTATCGGAGAGGTCTACTGTATAGAACCCAAATGGGTTCTATAGATTGGAAGTGTGGGAAGTGTGGGAAGTGTGGGGAGTGTGGGGAGATGGGGGCAAATTTCAACTTTTTTCCCATATTTTATTTCTCAATCTCCTGACTCCTTTGCCAAAAACCCTCACCTTTGCAGAGATACCACTCAGGGGTTCTATATAGGTAAGAGCGGCATCGGGAGAATGTCAAGTTGGCTCATCAAGAACTTTAAAATCTGCTAGTTCAAATCCATTATGATCCTGTAATTTATTGGCTTGTACATGGTCCATAACTACAGCTATAACTGCTGGCCAAATATATTGACAATTATAAGCATTTTGTCCATCCTTTGCTCCACCAAAATTCTTCATAAAACCGTCTCCATAATAGGTTGTATTGGTGACAGATTCATTATGGTTAGCTATTAATTTTTTCTCTTTATTAGATGTAGAAAAATAGATATTTTTCTCTGTTGAAGCAATGTCAAAGAATGAACCTTTTTCTTGAGAGCGAGGAGGTTTTACCCATTCAGTAGGTTTAACAATTTTATCATTGTTTCCGTGTAAAATACCCGTGGGAATTTTGAGATCGATTCCTGTCTTTTTAATTTTCAGAGGTTCTGTTACAAAAGGGAACCGAAAAATCCCTAAAATTAGAGTAGCGATTTTAGGAATACCCATCAGAGTATTGGGAGCTGGATCGGCAGTAATTAACTGTACAATCTATAAAACTCATATAATTTTTCATATAGAACCCAAATAGGTTCTATAATTTAACCTAATATAAAGTTCATATAATTTTTAAACAGTTGGAAACTCTCGTAACTTAACTAGCTATCAGCTATTAGCTATGATAGATATTTCCAATAATAAAAAATAAAATCAATCATCCAGCAGAAATCATCAATTCTTTCTCTCTACTCCCTACTGCCTACTCCCTAATAATGAATAAAATTAATCATCAATTCAAACAATTAAAAATCTGGCTAGGAATAGGAGTAGCGATCGCTTTTCTTTCTATTTCCCTAAACACAATATTAACCCCTCCAACTTCAGTCACTGCAAAAGTTATACCTGAAAAAAAAGAGGTGCGTGGAGTCTGGATAACGAATGTTAGTAGTACCGTATTATTCGCTCCCTGGGGAATTAACCGCGCCCTCCGTCAACTTTCTCAACTCAACTTCAACACTGTTTATCCCGTAACCTGGAATAGAGGTAACACATTTTATCCCAGTGATATTGCTCGAAAAGTTACGGGTCAACCTCAAGACCCTACCCTTGCCACATTTCGCCTTGGTCGAGATGTACTTAGAGAAATATTTACACAGTCCCACCGCCAAGGTTTACGAGTCATCCCTTGGTTTGAATATGGTTTCATGGCACCAATAAATTCTCTGTTAGTCAAACGCCATCCCCACTGGGTGACAACGAGTCTGGACAAAAATAGAAATTTTTCCGAGGATATATTTGAATTAGAACTTAAAGACTTACTGCCAGAATCAGATGAACAGTCATTATTAACAACACTAAAACAGTCTCTCTCTATCAATAATGTTTGGCTGAACCCCATTCACCCCCAAGTACAAAAATTTTTTATCGACCTAGTATTAGAAGTGGTCAAAAAATACGATGTCGATGGCATTCAAATAGACGACCGCTTTGCCATGCCAGTACAATTAGGCTACGATCCAATTACAGTCCGCCTCTACAGGGAACAACATCAAGGTAAAATGCCTCCAGAAGATTTTACAGACCCAGAATGGATGCAATGGCGGGCAAATCAAATAACCGCTTTAATGGAAAGACTTTATAAAGCCGTCAAAGCAGTTAAACCTAATTGTATTGTATCCTTATCTTCTAATCCTTATGACTTTGCTTATAAATTATATCTGCAAGACTGGCCAACTTGGATAAAGCGAGGTATAGTAGATGAATTTGTTTTACAGGTGTATCGAGATAATTTACCTTCATTTTTAGCAGAATTAGAACAACCAGAAGTGAAATTGGCCAAAAGTAAAATTCCTTTCAGTATAGGTATCCTCACAGGCACCATGAAAACTTCCATGAAGATAGAGCAAATTCAACAACAAGTAAAAGCAGTACGCGATCGCCACTTTGCAGGAGTATCGTTTTTCTATTGGGAAACATTATGGGGTTATATGACTCCAAATTCACCCCAAGAGCGCCGGACTGGTTTCCAGAAAATGTTTCCTACCTCTGTATCTCGTCCGAAACTTTGAGAAGTCAAAATTCAAAATTCAAAATTCAAAAGTCAAAAGTCAAAAGTCAAAAGTAATATGAATTCAAAAGTTAAAAACTAGGGAGCAGTAGTGGACTGTTTCAACTAAAATGATGCAATAGGAAATTGGCTAGAGATTGCTTTCCTACGGAATGCTAGGCAAACACTATTGTTTGCTATCGCAAAGCTACGCTAACGCAATGACAATTCTAATGCACTATTTAAGATGAAACGGTCCACTACTGGCGTGTCAAGCTTGAAATAGTGTTTTAGGAAAATTCTCCAAACCTTAGTCAGAGCAAGAATTATACTAAAAAATTTAATACACCATTTTCAGCTTGACACGCCACTACTAATAACTATCCATTTTCAAGGAGAGGTAATTATTAATTATTAATTATTAATTGTAGAAGAGCTTGTGTCAATTACTAAATCATATTATTATCCATCTCATACTAAGTCCAAAACCATCGGCTGGGGTTTTTGGTTACAGTGGGTATTTTTCACTGTTGTCGGCTTTTTGGTCAGTTTAATATTTGTAGAAGTAGGTGTTAGACCCTATATTGGTGCTTTTTCAGGAGCCATGGGCGGTGCTGTCATCGGATTAGCCCAATGGTTGGTACTGAGAAATTATATATTCCGAAGTAGATGGTGGGTTGTATTAACTATTGTGACATGGTTATTAATCGGGGCCAGTAGTTTAGGAGCATTAGGTTGGGTGGCCCCACGAACAGAACAAATTTCAGTCAGACTATTTCATGGGTTGATTAATGGAGCTATTGTGGGGGCAATTTTGGGATTAGGCCAATGGTTTGTACTCAGGAAGCAAATTTATTGGGAAGAATGGTGGATAATTGCCAATATTATTGCTTGGTCTGTAGGTTTATCCCTTGGTTGGGCAGTGGGTGGATTTATGTATGGGGCGATCGGTCTATTTATTAGTGAAGTAATAGGTCTGTTGGTAACATGGTTTTTTGTCGCTGTTGTTACTGGTATTGCTTTGGTACGTTTATATTCAGGTCGTTGAAAAGGGGAGTGTAGGGAGTCAGTCCAGTAGGGGCGGGTTTGGCCTTAAGTTAATTGCTTAACACTAAATTTTGTTAGTTTTATTAATAGAAAACTATGAAACTGAAAACTACCCGATGGTATCGGTGAAACCTTACGAAGTTTTACAGCATTTAATAGCAGCAAGCGGAATTAGTCAACAAGATTTAGTGGGAATTATTGGTTCTGATGAGGTAGTTTCTCAGCTCGTGGATTGTAAACTTTCTTTGAATAACTGGCAAGCAAAAGTTCTCGCAGATTATTTCCAAATCTCTCCAACTATTTTTCAATAGTAGGTCTTTTAATAGTGAATAATTAATAATTAATAATTAATAATTACCTCTCCTTGAAAACGGATACCTTAATTATTCGGTAATTTGTAGATATGCCAGCGCACATTGCTATGGTTTCAAACTTTCGAGCCTATAAAATCTTACTTTTGACTTTTGACCTTTGACTTTTGACTTAATTTTGAGTTAATTTGTAACTTTGAACTTTTGAGTTAATTTCTAACTTTTAACTTTGAACTTCATTTCTAACTTTTGACTTTTGACTTTTGACTTTTGACTTGTTTGTTGACTTTTAACTTTTGACTTCAATTATGGTTCAAACTAATTTCAAAACTGCTAATCAATTGTTGCGGGAGGGCAAGCTCGATGATGCTGTGGCTGCTTACCGTGAGGCGATCGCTCTTAATCCTG
>NZ_JAAHGM010000132.1:0-5170 GCF_010692625.1 Okeania sp. SIO2C2 | reverse complement strand
GCGTTGCACAGTGACGAATGATTATGAGAATTGAGGAATTTGACGATGTTTCAAATAATAGATCAGCAGGTGAATTGATCTGTACAACATATCAATGGACTTGGAATAGCACAAAGTTTTACGATGTAACCTAGCTAGATAGTGTCTTAGACGGCAGTTTTCTCCTTCCACTCTGGTCATCGCTGTTTTGCTTACTAGGTGATCGCAATCGTCGATTAAACAGGGATAAACCTTATATCCATCTGTAATATAAAGAAAACAGGCCCAACCGTGAATCATCTGCCACAATATAGTGAAGGTAACTAACGAGCGATCGCCAAGTACAAATTTCAGAATCCCTGGCATTTTGCTGTTGACGACTGTCCAGACCCAAATTTGGTTTTTTTTGAGCCAATAAAAGTTTGTAGTTCATCTATTTGAGCAGTTTCAGGTATTTCATAGTTACGATCGGGAATCTGTGCTTGGTGCAAGTCGTACCCAGTTCAGCACTGTGTTATGGGAAATACCAGTCACTCTCTCAATGGCTCCCAATCCCATGCCAAATAGGGACATTTTCACACAAAGCTCTTTAATATCAGAACTATAACCCGCAGGACAGGGGCTTTCTCGCGCATTGACGGCCACAGTTACGGCACAGATAACTCTGTTTGCCCTGACGATGACCATTTTTCACTACTTTATGACTTTGACAATCAGGACAGTCCATCTGTCTAGAAAATTCTAGAATATCATTCTCTATTGTGCAACACCGAAGTTTTTAACGCGCGAGAGCAGTTTGTAGTAGTACAAAATTGATGAGCAAAAAAGAATCGTCTCTCAACTCAATCAGCTCCAGAGGAAAAAAAATTAGTCCTTCTGAAAAGCGAACAGAACGCATTTACTCCCAACTAACCAAAGAAGAGATGGCAATTTTTGAGCAGATGTGTAACGAAGCAGGAGTACAAAAAGGCGTTTATATCAGAGCTGCTATATTCAACCAGGAAAACTCTCTACCAAAACCAGTACCAGAAATCAATCGAAAAGTGTGGTTAGAACTAGCTAGATTATCTGCCAACTTAAATCAATATCAGAGAGCAATAAACAGTGGATATTTTGAACCAGTCCCCACTGAATTAATATTAGAAATCAGGGAGAAAGTAGAACAACTGAGAGCCGAATTAATTGGTGGATGAAAGCCAAAATAACCAAAGGAAAAAACTTTAAAACAATCATTAACTATGTATTTAGCCCTGGAGAAAAAAACAAAAAGGATAGGGCACAATGGATAGGAGGCACACTGGCCAGCGATAATCCCGATGGATTAATAAAAGAATTTGCAGTAGTGCAGAGCTTGAAACCAAACATAAAAAATCCATCTTGGCACTGCTCATTAACATTATCAAAAGGCGAATATTTATCAAAAAATCAATGGTCTGATGTCGTAGTAGACTTCATGGACAAAATGAAATTCGACAAATATACACCCTACGCAATAATTCGGCACAATGACACAGAATACGACCATGTTCATATAGTTGCCAGTAAAATTCCAATGGTAGGGCCAGTATGGAGAGATAGCCAGGATGTATATAGAGCGATCGCCGCGACTCAAGAACTAGAAGAGAAGTACAACCTAACCCGAACGCCCGGATATAGCAAGAGAGAAAGTGCTAGGGAGACTTACCGGGAAAGGAAAAAAGCCGAACGTACAGGAGTTACACCGCCACGGATACAATTACAAGAATTGATAGATAGGGCAGTAGCCGATCGCCCAACAGCTACCCAACTAGCTCAAAGATTAGAGGATGCCGGAGTAACAGTAAGAGCAAATATCGCATCTACAGGAAAAATGAATGGATTTTCCTTTGAGCTGGACGGACTGGCATTCAAAGGCAGTAAACTGGGAAAAGCTTATGGATGGAGTGGTTTACAGAAACGTGGAGTTAGCTATGATGTGGAACGAGATGCAGCGGAGTTAGAAAGATATAGATTACCTGTTGCGGAACGACCACCGCATACTGATGAAACATTACCCGAACCATCTAGGTCAAACCAAATAGTAGAAACCTCACCAGAACTAGAAGCGGATACTGACTCAATCTCTCCAGAGCCACGAGCAGAGAAGGTGTTGAGAGCCTTAGAAGGATATTATCAATCTCAGGTTGACAATAATGAGGAAACTCTAGAAACAAGTCCACAACAGGATTTTGTGGAAAATAACTCTACTGAAACAGCTCCCACAACTCGCGATACAGATACCGACTTTATTGAAGCTGCAAGATTGGAAGCAGCTATAAATGCCGTCGAGGAAATATTTAATCAAAGTGTCGAGCAAGGCAAGTCTAGAGCATTATCTGAAGAGTTCTCATCTGAATCTTCACTCTTAATAGAAGATATAGCTCAACAAAACTCGACCGAAGCTTCCCCCGAAGCGACTCAACCACCTGTAGACAAGTGCGCATTATCTAAACTACTCACTACAGAAGCTGCCCCCGAAATGACCCAACCCGAAACTACTCAACCCCCGATAGAGTCGAGCGCATTATCTGAAGTACTAAAATAGCAAAACCAGCAACAGCAATGGGTTGAAAGCCTTGCTCCAGAACTAGCTCAACTTCTGGTAGATGCGCGATCGCATCTATTAGAAGGCAAGTATCGCACGGTAGCTTGGGATCAAGAGCAGCAACGTCTCACCTTACGGAAAAATGAAGCTCAAGAAATTGTCCTGGATGCCAAGTGGAAACAGGGGAGATGGCAGGACAACGGCTCAAGCTTGACTGCTGCTTTTTTTGAGCAGATAAAGCAAGCATTAGATAGACGCAACAGAGAAAGAGAGCGGGAACGTCAGCAACAGACGAGTTCAGGAGGTTTTGAATTAGAATGAAGGTGAATGTCTTCCCATCCCATTGCAATTTGGAGGATATAATGCAGGTATTCTATGGTACTGTCGCTTTTTACCAGTAAACGACGCCAGATCAGGCATTCAAGTAGCATCTGTACTAAAAGTGACGCTAAGGCTGAAAGCCTTGCACAGCAAGCTCTTTAGAGCTTAATTTTTGTTGACAATTCTCTGGCTCTCAAGTGTACCAGTTAAACTAAAGTTTTATTGATACAGTAAATTACAACGAGATATCAAGGGTTTCAGTCAAGTCATTTCAGGAAGGTTCAACTGGTACAGTGTTCACATATCTCTTAACGTCACTTTGTTCGTGGTTGCTACTCAAACCCCGATCATGGGACTAATACCCTGTAATACGACTTTGAGTTGGTAGATAACGGGTTCGGAGTAATTAGACATTTGTCCATCTTACCATATATTATTATCTCCCCCGATTTTTTTCACTCTCCATGTAGGGAAAAAAACTACAATTGTTCAACTCAACAATCTTACTCTCTCGACAAGTAGTATTTAGGTGACAAAACTCCTACAACTTAGATGTTTGATTGCTCGTTCTCTAACAGAAAAGGAAAAGAGAAATTACAACAACAGCGAGAGGAATTAAACTATCAATTAGGGGCAAAACTAGCATTGCTGTCACTGAGGGCAATCTAGATAATTTTGCAGTTTTCAATGTTTGAGCGGGTCTTGACGACAATTGAGCTAAACCGTTCACCGGATGTGACATCCGGTGCGTGCGGTTTAGTCGATTCCCGACTAAAATTACTGAAACCTTCGCGATGATTGGATTTTAGCTATTTCATCACTGGGGTTTCCCCGCTAAATTTTGCAGGAACTGCTCAGAAGCTGCAATATCTTCACGACTGCAAAGCATCAGTTTTCACTTCCTGAAAGCCTTGCACAGTAACAGTTTCCAGCCTTATCGCCCCTGATGACGGCCTCGCTAGTTTTAGCCCAAATAGGTACGCAGTAATTTGCTGTCTGCTGAAGGACAAGTGATAGAAGTATAGGTAAGTCCTTTCATAGTATTCTCACAATCTAACTTTGACGTGAAAGAAGATGCCTCTAAATAGGTGAGCTGAGTTCCAGAAATTTTTTTGGTTAAAAACGGCAAGATGGGACTTAAAACATTGTCTGGGGAACTCAAAATCACATCCCGCATTTTTGATTCCCACTTCGCATAATCTATTAGCTCGATAGGGTAGCCGAGAGAACAGATCAGATTGACAAGTTCTCCAATCTTTAAACACTCAGGATTCACTAAGTTGAAGGTTTTTCCTTGGGATTCTTGCTGCCTAGATAGATAAACAATGGCTTGACTAACATAATCTACGGGTGTTAGATCGAACTCTATATTAAGATCAGGAGCAATGCCTTGCTCAATAAAACTCTTCAGCAAGCAACCCCAGATTTGATCGGTATTATAGGCTCCTGTTTGGCTGTGACCTGTGATTGTTCCGGGTCGATAGATACTGACGGGAATACCTTGTGAAATAGCCGTTTCCAATAATTTTTCTGTGACCCATTTACTTTGAGCATAACCTCCATAAACCACTCCACAATTTTCGAGATCATCATCTTCTAGAATTGATGTTTTGTTGAAATATCCTGTCGATTTAAAAACAGCGTATGAAGAGACAAAATGGACGGACTTGAGTTGAATTTTACTCGCTAATCTCAGAATTTCCTGAGTTCCCCACACGTTGGCAGCTCGCATAGCTGTGTAGGGATAGGCTAAATTTAAGAAAGTTGCAGCATGATAAATAACATCAATTTCTTGAGCTAACTGTTCAAATTGTTGCTCGTTCAGTCCTAAAAGTGAGGAGGATAAATCCCTGATCACCGGAATAATTCTGGAGTTGAAACTGTCATATTCTAGTAAATAGCGATCAAGGTTTTTGACAATTTTCTGCTGGGCTTCAGCATCCGTCTTACAGCCCCGAACCAAGCAATAAATCCTGGCTTGGGTTTGTCTGAGGAGTTCATCAAGTAAAAAAGCACCAAGAAATCCGGTTGCTCCTGTTAAGAAAATAGCATTGGGTTCAGCATAACAGTCAACAGACGTAAAGTTCGGTTTGATTGTTGGATCGAGAACAACTTCTGCAAGCAACTCTTCCACTGTCATACCTTCTATCCCGCTAGATTCTTCTGAATTGCTAAAAGTCTCGTTAAACTAAGCCAGTTTGTTACCAAACCGACTCGTCTTCAGAACCGTGCGTGAGACTTTCACCTCACACGGCTCCTCTCTTAAACGTCCCTTGTCATGGGTACATCCCTACCTTAATATCAACA
>NZ_JAAHGM010000131.1:0-5487 GCF_010692625.1 Okeania sp. SIO2C2 | reverse complement strand
GAGTTCATTACTTACTATCAATGTGACCGGAGTCATAGACTCTTTTATGTGGGGATAGTGGGACAGAATCCACTAACAGAGACTGCTCTGTACTCATTTAACTTAACTTTCTACATCGCACAAATTTGGGAAAACTTTTTTTGCCTTTAACCTGTGCTTGACAGTTTCGATAAAATCTTTCTATTGCTGCCCACGCTCTCTCAGCATGAGCTTGCCTAGCCATGGAGTTTAATTGCTTTGTCCAGGCAAACGACCTATTATGAGCTAGTACCGTACAATATTTATAGGCATCTTTTATGATGACTGACTTCTCCATCTATCCAAGCTCTGATAATGCTGTTAGGCACAAATCTACCAGTAAGAATAGCTGAATCTAGCTTTCTGTAATGATTTTCTGTGCCTTGCATTTTCATCTCGTAGACGAGCATAGAAAAGTTGGAGTGCCATAATGCTACGATCAAATTATCGCAGACAAATAAAGTACTTGCCAGCCCTAATTAACAAAAAGTCCCCCTAAAAGGGGGAGGCGCCTACCCCAATTTTCCGGTAAACTTCTGAGGTGGTAGGTGGTAGGTGTCTCAGTTATCAGTAGCTCTGTAATCAGGAGACTTGACATCAGGAATATTCTCTTTTCTCTTGGTCGATGGTTGGCCAGCTCCGAAACCCGAAGAGTGACAAAGCCGCTCCGAAGTACGCCATCCCACCCTACGGGAAGCTCCGAAGATCAACCGCTTTTTATTCCCTTAAAAGGGGAGGCGCATACCCACAATTTTTCGGTAAATTCAAAACCGAACACTAGAAACGGAGCAGAAATTTGGGATATTCCTTCCAGATCGCTTCAATAGAACATTTTTATTATACTTAAATCATCCAGAAATGGTATAATAAATTTTACTACTTATTTACCACTCTTATAAATTCTGAAAAATTTTTCAGAACACTTTAGCGTGGTATATTTGAAAAATCATTCCGAAATAGTTTAGGCCAATGTTAGTAGGAACCACGGAAGCAGCATTCCTCTTAAATATTTCTACTGCCAGACTCAGACTGCTCTTGAAACAAAGTCGGGTTATTGGAGCGAAGAAAAAAGGTAGATTTTGGGCAATTCCTCTAAACAATCGGGGAATGCCTGAAATAACCCCTGGTCTTCGAGGTCCACAAGGTACTTGGAACAAAGGAAAGCGTACAGGCAATACCTTTATTCACATTGTGCGAAAGGTAATTGATGATAACCGAGACAACGGTACCAGCGATCCGGCTATCTCTGTTAAACAAGGCGATCGCAATCATAGATGCCATGAAGCGGAAATAGTCGGACCTTGCAAAATCATCTACAGACCTCACAAGCCAAATCGCAGTCAGGCTGGCGGAGCAAGGCTTTGGATTGAGGTTGAGCCTCATATTCAGGTTATCCGTAAAGTTTTCCCAGATTGGGAGATAGAATCTTCATCTCCTGAATCTGTCGAAGTGATAGAGAAGCATGGCATCAGCAGTATTGCCATTTCCTAGTCTCTATATCCAATACATTTTTCCTATATTAGTTCTACTGCCTAGCTAGTTTTTGTTCTTAGGCTGAGTTTTACTCTGTTTATTATCAGATCAATTTTGAGAAAATCTTAGCATCAGGGGAAAAACTAATTTTTCTGAAACTATGAGGATGAGGATTTCAGGAATATTTGCTATTTTAATGTTAACAATCACAAATATTCGTGCAGCTATGCTATAAAAACATAACTAAAGAAAGGGTTGGTTTGGAGATAGGCTGATGATGAATCGAATACGGTTTGATTTTTTTTCCACCTTTGCTTATTGCCTTATGGAATTATATCATGTTCCCCCTCCGGGGGAGCTACGCTAACGGTTGAATACTTATAGATAACTGTTGTTAGGAGTCAGGACTCAGGAGTCAGGACTCAGGAGTCAGGACTCAGGAGGAAATAATAGGAGGAATAGTATTAAGAATTTCAGTATTTCTTTGGTACTGTCGGTACTATCAGTCCTTAATTTTTATTTATAACTGATTATCCGAACATAATATTATTTTCTACTATAGGTATCCATGAAAATTAATTTGACATTTGATAAAAGTAGATAACAGAGAACAAAAATATACTTAATAAGCAAGAACCGTAAATATACAATTAGGGCTTGCTGATTAAATATCAAAGCATTGAAAGATAAAGATTGTAGCATTATTTTTTGCTCTAAAAAAGTGCGAGCTTTTCAGTGGCAAGAGCTGCAAAAAGCTATTATTTTGGGACGATTATGGCATAACAATCTTGGGACAATTATTACTCCTACCTCCTCGCTCATTACCATTTCTTCTGTCTCCTGTCTCCTACTCCTACCAAAAGACTTTCCATACGCAAACCCCAATTAATTTTGCTTAACTACCTCACAGAAAAAATACATTACTAATCCACAAGTTTTGGAGTTTGCAGTTGAGAATCAATCACAAAATTCAGCTTTCAAATCCCTTTCCATCAGAGCTACTACTGCTTCTTCAGGAGTAATCTTTCCATTTAATAAAAGAAAAACCTGACGAGAAATAGGCACAGGAATTTCTTCTCGGTAAGCAATATCTATCAAAACATTCGTAGTATTAACACCCTCAGCAGTACCTTGTAATTCTGCTAAAATTTTCTCCAAACTTTTACCTTGAGCTAAACCATAACCAACCCGATAATTTCTACTCAAAGAACTACTACAAGTTGCCAACATATCTCCTAAACCAGATAACCCAAAAAAAGTTTCAGTTTGTCCACCTAAATGATTACCAACCCGAATCATTTCTGTCAAAGCACGAGTTAATAAAGCTGATTTAGCATTAGTACCAAGTTCCAAACCATCACAAACTCCAGCAGCAATAGCAATAATATTTTTCAAGGTTCCACCTAACTCTGTACCAATAGGATCGGGACTACTATAAACCCGAAATAAACCAGAAGCAAAAATATTTTGTACTGCTGTTGCTGCTAACTTATTTTTACTAGCAACTACCGTTGCAGCAGGTAATTTATCATTAATTTCTTTTGATAAATTAGGACCAGATAAAACCACAACTGAATTATTAGGAAAATTTGTTTCCCAAATCTGAGAAGGAGTCCGCCTTGTTGCTGGATCTAATCCTTTTGTAGCAGTCACAATAATTACCTTTTCTGATAATCCAATTTTTTTGATTTTTTCTGCCATTTCATTGACTCCTTTCATAGAAATTGCCGAAACTATAATATCAACATCTTGGAGTATTTCTGATAAATTGACATTCAAGCTACGAGACCATAAACGTATTTCATGTTGATTATGACCAGCCAATTTTGCTAAAGCAGAACCCCATGCACCTGCACCTAGAATAACTAAAGTTGCCTTTTCCCTCGATACTGGATAAGCAGAGTTTAAAGTTCTAATAATTTCTCTTCTTTTATCAGCTTGAGATATTTTACTTACCATAATTTATGATTTTTACCTGTTAGTTAATTACTCAATTTTTGATAGAAGTTAGTAGAGTAGGTTAATAGTAATTTACATAAAAATGACCATTAATCTTTTCATCTATTCACACTCTACCCATAAGTTAAGATGAAAGATTTTGCTAGACCAAAATAGCTAAAGAAACTCAGCAGTAACTCCTGTCTTCTGAGAATACTCAGTACTTTCCATAACATAATCTGGAATGAAATTTTCTGCCATAAATTGAGGATAGTATTCAACTTCCTTGTAACACTTTTCCTGGCTCCAATCACAGTAAGATCAAATCCGGTAGCATCAGTGTAATTAGATGGTGGGTAGGGGAGTAGGGGAGTAGGGGAACTCGAGAAATATTTGGTAATGGTTGAAGATGGAACATTTTTTTATACCGAATTAAACGGATTTAATATAACAAGTCAAAATGTCAGTTAATGCCGATAGTAAGGAGCCATGTAAAAATAAGTTGTACAAATTTTATCTGGGATAAATTGTGAAATACAGCTTCCATCAAAAAAACTGTAATAGTTATTTTTACCGAATAATTAATAATTAATAATTGTTAATTAAATAATTCAGGTCAAAAGCCTCCCCTTGGCTGCGCCGCGAGCTGTCGCTCTACAAGGGGAAAAAAAGCGGTCGATCTTCGCAGCTTCCCGTAGGGTGGAATGGATGGGTTTCCTAACCATATCCAATCGACCAAGAGAAGAAATAATATTTCCTTATATTCAATTCCGTAACGGTTTTAACCAGAGGTAATTATCCATTATCCATTATCCATTAATGAAACGAGTCCTAAGATTGTGGTCTATAGTAATCAGATTTGGTATAAATTCTTTTTTGCTGACTTGGTGAATTCTGAGTTTTGACTGCCCTCTAATTATTTATAAGTATTCAATTAAGTATGATGTTATCTCCTTGCTTCTTAAATTTTATTAGGTGCAGTAATTTTTCTCTTTTATTACCAAAAAATGAGGTCTAAAGCCTCCTCTTTTAAGGGGATGAAAGAAATATTCAGTTCAGTATTTCAAGCCTCCGGCTTTAGTGGTCGGTACTGATAACTGATAACTGAAATGACCTCTTAGAACAATTTACAAATTAATAATTATTAATTATTCTGGTTTAAAGCGGACTATTTTAAGAAAAAAAAAGAAAATATTCCTTATATTCAATTCCGGTTTTAACCAGAGGTAATTATCAATTATCCATTATCAATTAATGAACTATTGTTATATCTTTACAGAGAAACCTTCTACTATTCATAAACTACATCATGGGTGGTATTTTGAAACAGCTCAAACATATTATCTGCCCAACATCTCACATCATATTTCCAAACAGTTTCATACATTTTTGTCATTTTTTGCTTTTGTTCTTCCATAGGCATTTCTAATGCTTGTTCAATGGCATTATCCATAGACTTAACAGAGTAAGGATTTGTTAAAATAGCTTCTGGCAATTCCACTGCTGCACCCACAAACTCAGACAATATTAATATCCCATCTCTATTTTGGCGAGTAACAATATATTCTTTTGCCACTAAATTCAGACCGTCTCTCAAAGGAGTAGTTCAACAGATATCGGAGGCAGCAAAATAACCTAAAAGTGATTGATAAGATAAAGCTTCTGTAGACAACAAAACTGGAATCCAATCAGAGGAAAACCTAGTAAACCGCCCGTTGATTTTCCCTACTAATTGCTCAATTTCTTGTTTAGCAGTGTCATAAATTTGCATTCCTTTTGCTGGAGCAACACAACTAACAATAAAGTTAACCTTGCCATGCAAATCTGGGCGACGTTCTCACAAACGTTCAAAAGCTTCCAACATTTGACGGAGACCTTTCACATAGTCAATACGACCTGCATAAAGGAACACAAGGTTACTTAAAGGACGAAGAAAAAGAGCAAATAATTGAGTGGTTAAGGGCACAATATTATCTCAGATTATCAGATTTACAAAACTATTTACAGAAGCAATATAATGTAGTTTTTGAATCTAATCAAAGTTATTATAATTTACTT
>NZ_JAAHGM010000130.1:0-5850 GCF_010692625.1 Okeania sp. SIO2C2 | reverse complement strand
AACCAGCACTGGAGACGGAGGCAATATCACCATCAACACCAACGAACTTAATATTACAGGAAAACTCGGAATATTCGCTGAAACCGAAGCATCAGCAAACGCTGGCACCCTCACCCTCAGTCCCTACAAAGACAACCCAGACCTCAACATCAATTTCAGCAACGACGGTTTTATTTCCGCCTCTACTTCCTCCACAGGCAATGGAGGAAATATCAACCTCAGTGCCTCAGAAAGTATAAATATTAGAGGAGATGGTAGGATATCTGTAGTTTCGACAGATAAAGGAAATGCCGGAGCTATCAATATCAATACCCAAAACCTCACACTCTCCGATGGAGTAGCTATATCAGCTTCCACGGAAGATAAAGGAAATGCTGGAGCTATTAATATCAATACTCAAAATTTCACTTTAGAAACCGGAACAACCCTCACCACAGAAACTAACAACAAAGGTCAAGCGGGAAACATAGAAATAAACACCAGACAACTAACTATTGGAGAAGATGCCCAAATAAGTGCCACAGCAAGAGAAGGGGCAACTAACACCGAAGCGGGAGGCAATATTACTATCAACGCCACAGACTTACTAATTTCAGGCCGACTCGGAATATTTGCCGAAACAGCAGGGGAAACTCCCGCAGGTACTCTTACTCTGAGAGCAGGGGAGAGGGGGAGAGGGGGAGAGGGGGAGAGGGGGAGACGCGGAGACGCGGAGACGCGGAGAGGGGGAGACACGGAGATCGGCCAACTTGACCCAGACCTCAATATTACTTTTACTGAAAATGGCTTTATTTCTGCCCGCACTAATTCTAGTGGAGACGGAGGTAATATCAATATATTTGCTCCAGAAAACATTAATATTTCCGGGGAAGGCAGAATAACAGTTGAAACAGAAGGCAGTGGAGACGCAGGCATGATCAACATAGAAACAGAAAACCTCACCATAGCTGAAAATACTACTATATCAGCAGCTACATCCGACAGCGGAGATGGAGGTAGCATCAATATTACTCCTAGCCAAACATTTCAATTAGAAGGTCAAATTATTACAGAAACTACAGGTACAGGAAATGGAGGAAAAATTACTATTAATACAGGGTCTCTCCAAGCCGAAAATAGTACCATCTCAGCCAGAAGCACTGATGCAGGAAACGCAGGCGCAATAAAAATAACAGCTCAAGAAAATATCGCTACAGGTATTATTCAATCTTCTGCTTCAGAGTCACAAGAAACTGCTGATGGAGGAGAAATTACTATTATCAGTGAACAAGGAGAAATTCATGCTACCCAACCCATCCAGTCATTTTCAGAAAAAGGTAATGCTGGAAATGTCAACCTCCAAGCTAAAACAGAGATTACCACCAATACTATTAGTTCCCACGGCCAACAACAAGGTGGTGAAATAACTATCACCACAGAAACCGGAAATATCAATACATCTCAAGGCTTTCTAGCCAATTATTCTGGAGACGGCAACGGAGGCAACGTTACTATAGAAGCACCCCAAGGAGATATTACCAGCAGCGATATTTACTCCTTTGCTGATGCAGACGGAGGCCAAATATTCCTCAAAGCAGGAGGCAACATTAATATCAGTCAAAACAGCAATATTATCTCAGCGTCGGAACCTCCAAACAACAGCAACATTGATAACCAAGGTCAAGGAGGAGATATTATTCTCGAAGCAGGCAACAATATTAATACAGCAACAGCGAGAATATATTCCGGAGCAGATATTGGCGACACGGGCAAAATTGATATTATTGCGGATAGCGCAATAGAAGCAGGTCAAATAGAGCTAGCATCAGGTTTTGTCAGACAACAACAACCAGTAAATGACAACTTTACTCTCATACCCGTACCTCAAGGAGAAGCAACCAGGGGAGTAGCAGGAAATATCACCATTACCAGTAACAATGGCGCAATAGATACCACCGCTGGAGTGATCAATTCTCGTTCTCCAGATGGTTCCGGCAATATTACTCTCAATGCTAGAGAAAATATTACTATCGGTCTACTAACAGCTAGCGCTCTTAACCCAGAAAAACCAACTACAGGAGGAGATATTACGATCGCTAGCCAAACTGGAGAAATAAATGCCACAACAGCTATAGAAACTTTTTCACAAAGAGGTACTGCTGGAAATGTGACTATTATGGCGGAGGAACAGATTCATCTAGAAAATATTCTCTCTCAGGGAGCAGAAGGAGGAGGGGATATTACTATAGACAGTCGCAGTGAAAATAGTATAGATGCTCAAGGAGAATTAAATACTTTTTCCACAGAAGGAATAGCGGGAAATGTCACTCTTATATCTCCTGGAAATATAACTATTAGTGGCATTCGCTCAGAAGGAAGGGAACAAGGAGGTGAAATTACAGTAGAAAGTGAAATAGGTAATATTAATTCCACAGGTGGAAATATAGACTCTTTTTCAGAACAAGGAATAGGCGGAAACGTCACACTTACTGCTCCTGAAAGCGTTAATTTAGCAAATGTCTCATCCTTTGGAGCAACAGAAAGTGGAGACTTAATCATTCAGAGTAGCACAGCTACAGTAAATACAGGTAATGTTACCACACAAGCACCAGCAGGAAGTAGTGGCAGTATAGTTATTAACGGAGAGGAAGTAGGTACAGGAGACTTAACTTCTATCGGTACAACGAGTGCAGGTGCAATAAATGTGGAAGCTACAGATGGCTCTATTACAACTTATGATATTGAAATTAGCTCTGATGGGAGCATAGGAAATTTAATACTCAGAGCAACGGAGGATGTTAATACTGGAGATATTGATCAGAATGCAGGAGATGGAGATGCAAATATTAATATTGATTCTGAAGGAGACCAGAATATAGGAGATATTAATCAAAATGCTGGTAATGATGCTAATAATATTCAAACCGCAGAGGGAGATATTAATACTGGAGATATTAATCAAAATGCTGGTAATGATGCTAATAATATTCAAACCGCAGAGGGAGATATTAATACTGGAGATATTAATCAAAATGCTGGTAATGATGCTAATAATATTCAAATTGCAGAAGGGAATCAAAATCTGGGGAATGTAACTCAAAATGCTGGTAATGATGCTAATAATATTCAAATTGCAGAAGGGAATCAAAATTTGGGGAATGTAACTCAAAATGCTGGTAATGATGCCACTAATATTCAAATTGCAGAAGGGAATCAAAATCTGGGGAATGTAACTCAAAATGCTGGTAATGATGCTAATAATATTCAAATTGCAGAAGGGAATCAAAATTTGGGGAATGTAACTCAAAATGCTGGTAATGATGCCACTAATATTCAAATTGCAGAAGGGAATCAAAATTTGGGGAATGTAACTCAAAATGCTGGTAATGATGCCACTAATATTCAAATTGCAGAAGGGAATCAAAATCTGGGGAATGTAACTCAAAATGCTGGTAACGATGCCACTAATATTCAAATTGCAGAAGGGAATCAAAATTTGGGTAATGTAACTCAAAATGCTGGGAATGAATCTATCAATCTTCAGAATGATGGAACTAATCAAAATATTGGTAATACAACTCAAAATACCAGCAATGAATCTATCAATATTCAGAATAATGGAACTAATCAAAATATAGCAGAAACTTCTGCACCTCCTAATAACAATACCCCGATTAATAATCCTCTCATTGATGGAGACAATACGAATAATTCCAATATTTTAAATACTCCCACAAATTCTTTAGATACAAACACTTTAGAAACCCCTTATACTTCCAATTTAATTTCAACTACCACCCCTAGTAACAACGACCAAACAACAAATACTGCCACTGCTAAAGAGCAAACTGAAGAATCTATCAATACTACAACTGACACTCAAAAAATATTAAATATCATCGATAATATTAATACCAATACCCTGACAGTAGCCACAGGTTCAGACAAAATAGTAACAATGTTAGAACAACAGCGCATCAACGAATATTCAGATTACTTCGGAGAAGATTTTGACGAAAAATTACTTTCCACACAAAATGTCCGAGATATTTTAACAGATATAGCAAATCAAACAGGAAAAGAATCTGCTGTTGTTTATATCAATGCTTACTCAGACCAATTACAGATAATCTTATTTACCAAAGAAGGTCAACCAATTCTCAAAACAATTTCTACAGCAAATCGCGATAAATTAAAACTAGCCACCATAGAATTAATGCTAGAAATCACCGATCCTCAACAACGCCAAACCACAAGTTATTTACCAGCATCTCAACAATTATATCAATTATTAATAGCCCCCATTACTGCCGAATTAGAAGCAGCAAATATTGAGACAATTTTATTTAGTCTGGATGTAGGATTTCGTTTATTACCTTTAGCAGCTTTACATGATGGAAAACAATTTTTAATAGAAAAATACAGCATTAGTACTATTCCCAGTGTCAGTTTAATGGATAGTCGTTATCATTCTGTTCATAACACTACTTTATTGGCTATGGGAGCCAGTGAATTTACAGACCAAAATCCCTTATATGCTGTACCTATGGAGTTAGAAACTATTTCTCAAAACTTATGGCAGGGTAATATGTTTCTCAATGAAGAATTTACTCTAAAAAACTTAATTAATCAACGTCAAAATTATCCTTATCCGATAATTCATTTAGCTACTCATGCTCAATTTAATAGTGGAAATGTGAGTAATTCATATATTCAGTTGTGGGGTGAAAAATTGCGATTAAATCAAGTCAGAAAGTTAGGTTGGAGTCAGCCACCAGTGGAATTATTAGTATTATCCGCTTGTCAAACCGCAGTAGGGAATAAAGAAGCAGAATTAGGTTTTGCTGGTTTTGCAGTGGCAACGGGAGTTAAGTCAGTATTGGCAAGTTTATGGTTGGTTAGCGATGAGGGAACATTAGGATTAATGACAGAATTTTATTCTCATTTAGGTAATCTCAATATTAAGGCAGAAGTGTTGCGACAGACCCAGTTGGCAATGTTGAAAGGTAAAGTTGCGATCGAAGATGGAATTTTGAAGGGGTCTGGTAGTCGTGGGGAACTGCCTTTACCTCCTGAGTTGGCACATCAGAAAAATCAAAATTTTTCCCATCCTTATTATTGGGCAGGGTTTACCATGGTTGGTAGTCCCTGGTAATATAGCAGAAGGAGTACAACATAAATGTTATAGCCTCACCATAAGACTTCTAAGTCTCGGTCAAATGTCTGATTTATCCTTAATTCTCCCACTTTTTTTGTCCCAATCTATATATACCAATTCTCTATTTTTTCTCCTTGTTTCGTTGAGTATAATTATTCATCACCGCTTCTTGAGTACAATTATTTACCGTTTAATTGAGATGCACCCGATGTTATAGAACCCATTTGAGAACTATATAATTATGGTAGTCAAGTCTTTTCGCGCATCAATTTTGAGGAAAAATCATCTGAAGGAGTGTTGAATTTTTTGTATTATTTCTCCCCACATCTTCAATCGCCATAACTACGTTTATCTTTGTAATTCTTTCTCCTCCTGACTCCTGACTCCTGACTCCTGAGTCCTGAGGACTCCTAACTTAACCATTCTATGGCTGTTTAACCGGATTTGATATAACACGCCCTGCTACCGGATTTAATATAATTAATTGCTTGACATATCAATTTTTTTTGTTATATTTACATTATCTAACAACATTAACCTTTTTTAATGACAGGATAAACAAACTGTAAAAATCCTGATATTAATCTTATGAGTCCAAATTTACCGCAAGTCAATAAATCTGCCGTACAAGCAGGTGGTCAACTTAGCTTCTTTGAAAAATATCTCACTGTTTGGGTAGCTTTGTGCATTGTCATAGGTATTGCCCTAGGGAA
>NZ_JAAHGM010000013.1:0-191494 GCF_010692625.1 Okeania sp. SIO2C2 | reverse complement strand
GCGATCAAAAGGTAGTTTTAGTGTCAAAGTTAATTTACTCATAGTAGGATTAATGATAACACAACCCTACACAATTGTGTAGGACAGTACGGGATCAATCCCGTGGCTCATGTTTCATCCAGGGGTTGAAACCCCCAGGCTCTCATCTTCAACCCAAACTTTTGTAGTAAGGCCTAGTAAATATTAAGATAAGGTAGGTATTTGAAATTTTCCCGGCGATGCGCTTAGGTTACACCTTGAAATTACCAAACTTTGCTACTCATTGCTGTGCTTTTTCCTAGGTCATGCTGCGCAAACATGTAGGCGACAGCCAAAAATATGATTTTGCTTTCTGTCGTTTGGAATTAAACACAATTTATGATAACTCTTCGCTTCATATTCTGGGTTTTATCCAGATACTAATAAGTTAAGCACACCTTTAGGCGATCGCATTGCCGATATACCGATCTATTAGGTAAATAATTACCATTTTGATCTTTTTTAGATTGATTATCTTTTGCCATATTTGACACTTTTAAATATTCTCAAATATGACACATGTTTTATTCGATAATTCCCACCAATTTGGCAATAAGCAAAATTAGATACCTGATTTTATCTAAGTTTTACAGGAACAATCATCAAGTAGAAAAAACTACTCTTTTGAAAAATTTTTCTCATTCTTTATATTATATCATATCCGCTTAATAGATAGTACGATCAAACTCCGCGTGTGCTGACGCGAACAAAAAATATTCTCCGGCCTTATCTTTTTTTAGCTTCTTTCTCTTTTCTACTCCCTAGTCTCTTATTTATAATGGGACAAAATATTACTTATTACTTTTTCCTGATTGAAATTTTATTCAAGCACTTTTTAAGATAGTGAGGTATAATCTTCATCCCTATTCCCTATTCTCCCAAAACTGCTGTAAATGAAATTTCAAATCACAATTTCTCCCTTTAAAATTGCTAAATACTTAACTTTTGGCGTGATATTTTTAACTATATGCAGCATCGCCATTCAGATAGGTAAATACATTTTTGATTACCGTGAACCCTGGACAAGATTATTTAATCTCGACCGGGAAATGAATATTCCAACTTGGTATTCAGCTTTAATGTTAATATCTTGTGGATTAATTATTCGCGGAATTTTTGCCATAAAAAAATCGCTGTCTGACCGTTTCTGGCGACAGTGGAAAATTCTCTCAATCATCTTCTTTCTATTAGCATTTGACGAAATAGCTAGCATCCATGAAATTTTGATTATTGATGACTTAGCAGATACTTTAAATCTTCCCAGTTTCTGGCATTCAGTGTGGGTAATTCCTGGAACAGTTTTAGTAATAATTTTTATCTGGAAATATTGGAAATTTATATTATATTTACCAAAGCAATTGCGCCGATATTTCTTAATTGCTATTAGTTTATATGTGGGTGGTGCATTGGGTATGGAAATGGTCGGAAGTTACTATGATGGAATTGATGGTCAGCAGAATTTAGTTTACGCAATGTTAGCCACCGTAGAAGAAGTAATGGAAATGATGGGATGTGTGGTTTTTATCTATGGTTTATTAACTTATTTAGGTGAGTTAAGTGCAGAGTTACAAGTTAATTTTCACATTAACAATAAGGGTTAATTTTAGATCGCAGGAGTAGGTATTACTCTAGGGAAAAAATTGATAATACCAATTTGGAAAAAGAATGTTACGAATTAATTTGGGCAGTTAAAAGGCTTTAAAGGAGATGCCTCTTGGACGAAAAAGATAAATTACAACCTAATAAATAGTATTAAAGCTATTAATTCTGACTCGGTAACTTCCCCTCCTGGGAGGAGTTAGGGGTGGGTTTAATTCTAAGAAATAACCTAGTTATTTGTAGCAAATATTTATCAAATTGGTATAATATCATGTCCTTTGGTATCGTTGGTGTAAAAACTTAGGTAATATCTACTTTTTCTTGATTTTAAATCTTCTTCCTTCTTCCTGACCGAATAATTATTAATTGTTAATTATTAGTTGTTAAATTGAGCTTTATCTTTATCCCTTATGGGTTTAATACCCCACTGTCTAGTTGGTATAATATCATGTCCTTTGGTATCGTTGGTGTAAAAACTTAGGTAATATCTACTTTTTCTTGATTTTAAATCTTCTTCCTTCTTCCTGACCGAATAATTATTAATTGTTAATTATTAGTTGTTGAATTGAGCTTTATCTTTATCCCTTATGGGTTTAATACCCCACTGTCTAGACGCTGCAAATACGCTTGGTGAGGTGAGAATCTCCATCGACCGCATTTTTCTGACTACTGAATTCTGACTTTTTCTTCAAAATACTGATGTACCTGACTTAATATAAATAGAATAGCTAAGGCAACCACTTAGGATGAATACCAGTTAGAGGCAACTCTTCTGGTTTAAGTTGCCACTGGGAATCATCTTCTGGCATTTTTGAGTCTAAAGGTAACATCCATAAACGACTAATTTTTCTAGTGTTTTTTGTATTTTCTTGTTCTTGTTCTTCTTGATTTGATATTGTCACCATTTGGTCAAATAATAATGCTAAACCATCTGGTGATAAATCCATATTAACTTCCTGTTGGTTTGGCAAAATAACCAAAGGTCTTAACAAATTTCTCTTAAGATAAAATGCTGCGATATAAGGTTGTTCTTGATATTCTTCTTCCTTCTCTACTACTTGAGTTAATAAACAATAAAGAATTCTTTTATTCGGGTCAAATTCTGCACTGAGAATATTACCATAAGGACGAGTTCGTAATACCTCTCGCTCTTGACCTTGATTAGTCACAATATAAAGCGATCGCGTCCCATCTTGATTATATTTTACCATGGTTGCCATGGAACCATCAGGAGCAAAATTTAATACTGTTCCAAATTTTGGTAAGAATATTAAATCCTCTGAATCTGTTTCTGGATTTATTGGTAAAATGGAGGTTCCTTCTCCTTGTAAAATTACTAAACTTTTGCTATCTGGGGTAATTAAAAAGTCTCCACCTTTTTGAATTATTCCATCTTTATTTGTTAAATGTTGTGCTTCTTTTCCTAATTCTAATACCCACGGACCGGAATCGAAAACATCTTTTCTATTTACTCGTTGAATAACAATTTTTTGACCATCAGCAGATAAATCAAATTTCAAGTTTTGGTATTCTAAATTATCAAGAACTTTTTCGATTTTACCTGCAACTTCTGATGATTTTAATTTGGCATCTCCAGGAGTAAAATTAATCCCAGTTGTCACAGTATATATTTGTTGTTCTATCAGAGTCGGAACTTCATTTTGCTTTTCAACTGCCGAAAATAAAATCTTTTCACCTTGGGGAAAAAATTTAAAATCCATTACTTCTAAATTTTTCGGACTTAGTATTATAGGCCGTTGCTTTTTAGTTAAATTAATTAAGATTAATCTGCCTTTTTCCTCTCCTTGAAAACCTATATAAGCAAATGCGCGATCGCGACTTCTAAATAGACCTTGAAAAGGCTGCATTACCTCCCCTTGATCCAAGCCATAAAACTTTTCTTTTGCCCCTGATAATTTCACTTTATACTGATTACCATAGGGAGCAGGTTCTAAAATTGTATAAGCCATTCTCCGACCTGCCCAACTCACTTTTCCTGGTAAAGGTGGTTCTATTGTTAAATTTTTTTCAACACTTGCATGGTTCATGGGTCGATTAAAATTTAGTATAAAAGCTGTATCTTCAGCTCCTATTTTTTTGTCTTGCCAGCTAAAGTCTTTAACTTTTGGAGTTGTACTTCCACCACCCACAAATAACAGACAAATTAACACAGTTAAGCCGAGAATCAAAGTAATAGCAACTCTGTCCAAAGGTTGTCGTAATTCCTCTAAAAGAATGTCTTGATTTTCGCGAAATAGATGATTAATTTTTTTTCTTAAATTTACCATTTATTTTTCCTTTATATCCCACAGTTAAAGAAGGAAGTCAGAAGTTATAAATCAGAAGTTATTTTTGTTACAGGGATTTTGAGCAACCCTAAAAAAATATTTCGCCTTAAAAGGTGGGGCTGCGCGACCCAATTATTTTGATAAAAGTTTCGGACGAGTTGAAAATTGTGCTTAATCATAATAGTGTTTACTACCGTTTGAAGACTTATTCTTAATATTTATAGAGGATTATTTGTGAGATGCTATGATTAAGCGGAGATAATATTATCTTTTTCTTTTGAGTTTAATATCCCACCGTCTACATAGTGTTTAAAATTTCTTGTGGTTTGAGTCCCCATCCACTTCTTCCTTCTTCCTTCTTCAATAATCATAAGGATTTTTCGGCTTAGGAATTGGTTCAATTTTAGATGGAGAAATTGTTAGTTTACGTTGACTATTCAGCTCATCAGTAATCATTTTACCTTCAACTTTCAACCAACCATCTTGAGGATATTTACTCCGACTTCTGCCTTCTGGTAATTTAACTGGTAATCCTACTGGATAAGCATCAGCAGCACAACAAGTCAAAATAAATCTAGATATCCAAAAATATTGCTCAGATAATCCAGGAGGATAAATTACAAACCCAGTTACTTCAACTTTTTGCTCATTATAAGCATCTGGTTCTGGATAAACATTTAAAATTCTAATCCATTCAATCAGTGATCGCTCTTCTGGTTTAGTAGCACTACGAAATTCTTGAGGTTGAGTTCTAGTAACTGGCAAAGATTCTGTTAAACCTCTTTGTAATGCTGTTTGACTAGCAAAAACTTGAGGAGTAATCATCAATGCTAGTAGAGCTGATATTAATAATAAACCACTACTCCAACCAGGAGGAAAAAGATTAATATGCTGATTTTCAATACTGGTTAATATTTGTTTTGATTGTCTCTTCAATCTTTGACTTTTGCGAATACTCCATAACTCTAAAATTTTCAATCCACCTAATAAGAGTAAAGCAATTCCAGCTCCCACTGTTAAACCAAAATAACGAGGATGAATTAATATGTATAACTTGCTTGTCATCCAATAATGCAATAACATAAAACCCCAAACAAAAATTGCTATAGCATCTATCCAAGAACTATATTTTTTGAGTAGGGAAAAAAGTGACTTGTAAACTTTCATCTGATTAAAATTGCCCCACTTATGTGAATAATATAGCAAGGAACGAGTTGGTGTTTTATTGTTGATGTTTTACTTATGCTAATGATCAAGCTTAGACAGAGAATTTTCCTACTCCTAATCCTACTCCTACTGTTGCCTGTTCCCTGTTCCCTTGATTAAAATTGCCCCACTTATGTAAATAATATAGCAAGGAACGAGTTGGTGTTTTATTGTTGATGTTTTACTTATGCTAATGATCAAGCTTAGACAGAGAATTTTCCTACTCCTACTCCTACTCCTACTGTTGCCTGTTGCCTGTTCCCTGTTCCCTGCTATAAGTTAATTTAACTCAAATATAAATTCACAATCAAAGCCATAATAAATGTTAATTGTGCTGCCAATACCATTAAATAAATTACAACCCGCGACCGAAATACTGATAATAATAAACCAACAGCTTTGATATCAATCATCGGTCCAAAAACCAAAAAAGCTAATAGGGAACCACTGGTAAAAGTTGCAGCAAATGACAAAGCAAAAAAAGCATCCACAGTCGAACAAATAGAAACCACTGCGGCCAAAGTCAGCATAGCAATAATTGAACTAATAGGACTCTGACCAAGACTCAGAATAAATTCACGGGGTGCAGCAACCTGAATCATTGCAGCGATCGCGCTACCAATAACTAACACTCCACCTAAGTCTTGTAACTCTTGCACCATACTATTTAACAAAGATAAAAGTCGCTGTCTATCAGGTGCAACGAACAGAGATTTCCAGCTTATATCTTTGTTAGAAGTAGTTTGACTACTCACACCTAGTGGACTTTGATTAATAGTACTAGCTTCTACTTGCCAAAGTGGGATAGACTCAAGGGGCATAGACGTGGTAGATTGACCTAGAAAAAATGTTCCTGACTGTAAAAGAGGAGAAGTTTCAACTTTTTGAGAAACTGACTGTTGAGGTCTAGGCAATAGACGAGCAGTTTTAGGTTGCAATAATGGTCGCATATCCTTTTGTACGCTGAATACCCAACCAATAATTGTTGCTATTGCCAGAGAAAATACCACTCGTAATACCACTATTTCTGGCTGGTCTCTAAAAGCAGTCCAAGTGGCCCAGATTACTATGGGATTTACTGTTGGAGCTGCCAATAAAAAACCAATTGCTACTGAAACTGGCACACCTTGTAGTAATAAACGTCGAGCAACCGGAACATTACCACATTCACATACCGGGAACAAAAAACCAACTAAACTACCGACAAATGCTCCTAAAAGAGGGTTTTTAGGCAGATATGTAATTAATTTACGTTCATCAATAAACCACTGTAATATTCCGGATAAAATCACCCCCAACAGTAAAAATGGTATTGCTTCTACCAATAAACTAAGAAAGAGGGTGAAAGCATTATTCAACTGATTTGTCAGCGTTGATGCCATCTTTATATTTACTTTAGATTTACTCTTTAAACTTTTTTTCCTAAGTATTTTCTTTGGTTCAATAATCGCCTAGGGATCGATATTAATTTTTTAAATAACTATACATAATATTTACAATGTGAGTATATACTAAAGTAATCTAGAATAATTAGCCTCTCTAGGTATATACAATTTCTTTCGACAAATAAATAATATTTAAATTTTATGGTTAACTTATCTAGCTTTAAGTTCTTGATCTTACCACCTCTGGAAAACTCCCTGCCAAAAACTTTTCAGGAGTTAACTGTACAAAATTTATGTTGATAGTAATCAATCAGGAGAAGTAGCTGCTTTGAGATTGGAAGCTGAACCAAGATTGCCAGGAATAATCTTAACTGAAAAGGGACATATCTCAGGAATGATTTCCCGACAGCGATTTTTGGAGTATCTGAGTTGCCCTTTTGGACGAGAACTATTTTTGAAAAGGTCTTTAAAGACTTTGTATGAATTCGCTTATACAGATTTTTTGCTTATGCCTGGAAATACTACAGTTGTAGAAGCTAGTAGTACCGCTTTACAAAGACCAACTAACCAAGCTTATGAACTAATTGTGGTTGAAATCGAACCCTATGTCTACAGAATTTTAGATGTCCATCATCTGCTGATAGCTCAATGTCATATTCATCAATTGGCCAGTAATTTACTCCATGAACTTTATCAAGAATTGGAGAAAGCTCACCAAGAATGAGAGCTTCAAGCTTCTTTAGATGCCTTGACTCAAGTTGCTAATCGTAGAACATTTGACGAATATCTAGCTTAACAGTGGTTACAAATGTCTAAAGGACAGAACTCTATCTCCGTCATCATGGCAGATATTGATTGTTTTAAAGGTTACAATGACACTTATGGTCATCAAGCTGGAGATAAATGTGTCAAACAAGTAGCTTTGGCAATCAATCAAGCTGTTCAAATGTCACTTCAAACAAATAAGGAAAATTTAGTAGCTCGTTATGGAGGAGAAGAATTTGCTATAGTTTTATCCAAGATAAATGCTATTGATGCTGTTTCTGTAGCTGAACAAATTCGTTCTCATGTCAAGTCATTAAATATTATTCATCAAGCTTCTGTTACCTCAAAAGTTGTAACTTTAAGTTTAGGACTCGCCACAACTGTACCTCAATTGGGTGGATCACGAGAAGCATTAGCATTAATTTATGAAGCAGATCGAGCACTTTATCAAGCTAAAATTAAAGGCCGCGATCGCGTTCTCCTTAGTTCAGGTTAGCTGTTGATAAATTATATCACAAAATATTTTGTTTCAAATTTTTATTTTATTAGTTGGCAGCATCTACTTTTATATCAGGTCTCATTAATTAGACGTAAATATTAATGATCTTCATCAATTATCTTGAGAATCTATCAAAAATCCCCCTACTCTGTACTATGTACCCTCTACTACCTAATTCCCTAATAAATGTTATTTGTGGGTATTTAAAGAGACATGATATTAGCACTACAAGAATTGGGCGCGGACATTTTTCAATCCTAAAACCCTTTTACAGTTTGCTATTCCCAGATTCCGATGTTCCCTATTCCCTATAATCTAAATATTGCTTGAATAGTTAAGCTAATTTTCTGGTTCTGATTTCTGGAATCAACTAATTTTATTTTTGAGTACGACGACTTTTAGGAGGAACGACTTTTGGGGAAGTTGATTTACGAGGAGTAGACTTACGTCGCTGTTTCTGAGGTTTGACCTTGGGAAGTAAGCTAGATAGACCTTTAGTTTTGAAACGTTTATAAGCTGAACTACTCCAGTCACTAACAGAATGACTCATTGCACCAAGTTCTAGACCCACTAATAAAGCAATTACTTCTTGATAATTTAGAGAAAGCGATCGCCACAAGCTTTCCACAAACTCTAAAATACTCCATTCCAGTGCCAGTAATTCATCTATAATTAAACCAAATACAACCACCACTCCCAGCCATGTCAAAAGATATAGCAATCGTATTGCAGTACCAATTATCGGTCCGTGAGATAAAAAGGAACGATGATTCAGACTTTTTTGGTAGGGTCGCCAAAGCCACTTAAACCAACCCCATCGTTGAAATTGCCGAGAATTAATGTCCAGATCAGGGCCAAACATTAGCCCACTGAACAAAAAACCCCCAGAAACAAATAATGTTAAATGGGTACTATTAATTAACCCAAAGCTTAAACTTGTTACTATGGGTAAACTCCACAAGGTTATTCGGTCATGGGTGTGGCCACTGGGCATAGCAGATTTAATCTAGGCCAAAAAATGCAGAATATATTTATCAAACTTAGCAGATATAAAGATACTTTTTTTTACTTGCATATTTAGTAAGATGTGTTATACTTATAAAAGTTGGGCGGTTAGCTCAGCGGTAGAGCGCCTGCCTTACAAGCAGGATGTCACTGGTTCAAATCCAGTACCGCCCATAAAATAAATCTAGGTATTAGTTAAGTTTATGGTAATCATTTTTGATTCCTAAATTTAATTATAATTTATACCTTTTTGATTTTCTCCTTTTCTGCCGGTCTCTGTGAAATGAAATGTTGGCTATATTAGTTTTGACTTTAGTGGACTAGACAACTTCTAAGAGCAGCATATCTACTTTGAAGTGAAAGTCCCAGTCTTAATGAAAATGGATATATTTGTATAGGTACTTATTACTTTTGATTTCCACAAAGGCGATCGCCATACCAAATTTTATTTTACCGGACAATCAAGGTTTAAAGCTTCTGCCTAGCTACGCCACGGACTGTCACTCTACAAGCAGCAAACAAGAAAAATTTTTCCTTTTAGTAAACCCTCTTCTTTTCAATGCAATGAAAGGTAAAGGTAATAGTTAATTATTAATTGTTGAAATTCTATCCTATTCTTCTGGTATATTCTCTTGAACTCCCTGTATTATTCTAGATAATTCACTTTTCTCGTTAACTACAATTCTAGTGGGAGAACCACTAATAATTCTTTCATAGCTACGGAAGGAATCTTTGATCTCAGGACCATTTGATGTTATTGTATATTCTCTAATTCCTTTATCATGCCATGAACCACGCATTTTGAAGACATTAATAGCGCGGGACATTTCACCACGAATTTCCACATACTGTAGCATGATGATAGTATCAGTAATAGTAGAAATATGAGTATTTGTAATAGAATGAGACCCCATAAATTGATCCGTTGTATTAGTAAAAAAGCCTGTTATTTCTTCTTGCTTGGCAAAACCAGTTACCCCAATCACAAATTGTCTAAAAGCATTATTACTTACTCCTCTTGCTAAAGCAGATAGAGAATCAATAGCTATTCTAGAAGGTTTAAAGTTGGCAATTTCTGATTTAATAATCTGTAAGTGGTCTTCTAAACCTGCTGATTCTGGGTAGCTACACAAGATTCTTAATAATCCCTTTTTTTCTAATTCTTCAAAATCTATACCCCAAGAATAGGCATTACGAAATAATTGAGCACGAGATTCTTCATAAGCAAAAAGCATCGCAGGTTCATTATTTGTACAACCATTTTCTAAGAATTTACTTACTAAAAGAGTTTTTCCTGTACCTGTAGCTCCAGTTGCTAATATGATTGAATCTTTAAAGAAACCACCTCCACACATTTTATCTAGAACTTCATCTCCAGAGGAAACTCTAACATTTGAAGAACGTTGAGTCAGTCGCATTGCTCCTAGTGGGAATATATTTACACCATCATTAGTAATCGTAAATGGATATTCCCCCTTCATGTGGGTTGTCCCCCTAAGTTTTAAGATTTCCATGGTTCGCCTTCTACGCTCGCCTTCTAGAGCATTACGAACTATAACAACATTATCCGAGACAAATTCTTCTACTCCAAATCTGGCTACTGGACCATATTCTTCTACTCTTTCAGTAGTCATAATTGTAGTTGCACCAACTTGTTTGAGTCGGGCAACTAAACGAAATATTTCTCTTCTGACTACAGAAGCAGCATCATATTGTTGAAATACAGCAGTTACTGAATCAATAGAAACTCTTCTTGCTTTGTATTTACGAATGGCATATTGAATTCTTTCTATTAAGGCAGATAAATCAAAATTTCCTACTATATCTTGCCCCTCTGGATCGGGAGAAGCGTCTAATATAAATAATTTCCCATCATTAACTAATTTCTGTAAATTCCAACCAAAACTGTAGGCGTTTTTAATAATATCGTGGGGAGATTCTTCAAAGGTTACAAATACTCCTGGTTCATCAAAATAGATAATTCCATTATAAAGAAACTGAATAGCAAGCAATGTCTTACCAGTTCCAGATGTACCACTTACTAATGTGGTTCTGCCAACTGGCATCCCCCCATGACTGATGTCGTCGAACCCCTCAATCATAGTCCGAATCTTCTCAACTCCTACTGTTGCTATTCCATCTCTTTTAATAGGTTCACTATTTTCATTCATATTTTTATCTTTGGAATATTAAAAAAATTTTAGCTATCCACAAATATATAAGTATATCTACATATATCAGGATTGTCGCATCATTATGTACGGCGTTTTTAATTTTGGTAGGATTATAGAGAAATATGCTCTCTGGCTTTTGTCTTCAGGCAAAAGTTTATCAAAAAAAATAATATGGGTCTAGAACCCCGCTTTTTAAGGCGAAATATTTTTGGAGAGTTGCTCAAATCCCCCAAATCCCCTCCTGGGAGGCAGTAGGGGTGGGTTGACTTCTGACTTCTGACTTCTGAGTTCTGACTTCGTTAAATGCCATACCTAAATGAAAATCGCGACTATATCCTGAGTATTTATATCACAAAACACTAAAATTTATGTCAATTGTATCAATAAGTTCATTTTCAGAAATTAAATTCGTCTTCATTGAGTTCCTCATAAAGTAGGTCTAATCCAATTAATACCTTTTCTCTATCTGAAAGATCACCAATGATTTTTCTCACAGGTGGGGGCAATATTTTTGACAAAGTTGGTGTGGCCAATATTTTATCCTCTTCTGCTAATTGAGGATTTTTTAGTACATCTATGACTTTAAGGGCATAAACTCCTTGAAATTCTTGCTCAAGGATTTCTTTGAGTGTCTTTAGCGCTCGCACAGAATTAGGAGTATTTCCAGCAACGTACAATTTTAAAACGTAGGTTTTCTTCAGGGGACTCATAGTTATTCTGTAGTGATTTTTGGCTGTTTGAGGAGTTTTTTCTTGATGAACAGAGTTTTTAACTATGTTTAAATTTTACAAAATTTACAAAAAAAATTATATTTTTTATCCTCCTAAGGTAGAGGTTAGCAGGGAGTAAGGGATAGTTACTTTCGTCTACCCCTGTTCACTATTGGGTTTAATATTCCACGGCTCATCTTTAGATTAATCAATCTGGGTGGAGTTTAATCCCCACCTCAATTGCCCCAACTCCCATAGGTTCCAAATTCGACGGTTCCTCTACCCAATTCCATTGTTCAATTTGAAGGTTCATTTATTCATTGAAATATATTTGATAATGTAAAAGCTTTAAACTTTATTAAAGCTACATTATTTATTTGTAAAATAAAATTTTCAATCAAGAATACTTTACCTAGTATGTCTATTAAAAGTTCTTAAGCTTACCTATATATTTATACACTTTACACTTACTTTTCATGGATATTTAGAGTATCATTGCAGTGCTACAATATTGAGCTAGTTAATTATTATTTTATAATTTCAAGTTTTTAAGATTCTCTAGGAATAGAACGTCGGTACATTTCACATAGGTGTGCTATTGTATCTATAAGAGTTAATCGGTAATCTAGTAATATTTCCTCACTACGTCCTTCTAACTGTAATTGTTTGGAAAATTCATCCATTAAGTCCATGTGAATTTCTACAATTTGTGTTACAGGAATATCTGAGAAAAAACATAAATTGACAAACTCATCTATTTGATTGTTGACGGAATTATCTTTAGAAAAATATTTGAGAACAATGTGACGATACTCTAAATTAAGTTGATCTAAAAACTTACGGCGCTCCTCTGGAGGCATATTTCTAATGAAATTTGTGGGATTCCTTTTGTAATACACACCTAGGTATCCTAATCTTTCTCTTAATTTTTCAGATAGTCTACGTTGTTGTTGATTGAGTGAATTTTTGGTATTCTCATCGGCAATTTGACTAGATTTTTGAGATTTATCTGTTGAAGAATTACTGAGAGAAAGTTTCAGAAATTTTTGAATTGACTGCCCAATATAAAAATCAATTTTGCTTAGTTGTTCAATTAATAATGAAACTTCTGCTTCGTGGTAAATAAAACTTGAATCGTTATGTTGTTCCTGAGATTTAGTAAAATTAGTATTAGCTAAACTATGATTTTTATGACCGCGTTCAGATTTAAGTTGTTTGATAATTACAGCAGGTAGTAAAATTGATTTATCTTGTAACTTCTCAATCAAAGAAGTTAGTTCAGAATATTCTTGGAAGATCAGACAATCTATGTTATTATTTTCCTCAACAAGCTGGAAAAATTCTCTGGAAGAATTAGTCAGTGCCACAAGATAGCGATCGCTACTCAGTAATTTTGTTACTGAATGAGCAAATCGATCGTCATATAGGTATACACAGACAGATATTTGAGTAGGCAAAGTTTTAGGTACAGTAGCTAAATCTTGGTTAGCACTAGAATATGTAATCTGAGAAATCTCCATTACAAGATTATTATTATATTAAACATCTAAACACAAATTTTAACAAATATTAACATAGACTGCCTCTATATTTTCTTTGTCAGGAAGATAGCATAAGGAATAAGGAATATAGATTGATTATGAATAATATTTCTCAAATTATATTTAATTTCCACTCCCCAAGAATATCTTTAACATAGCACCAGCTTAACGGAATGGTATCCGTGTAAAAAGCATTTATTTCTGTCGTTCTAACCAATCAGTATCAAGATTTTAACTAACCATAAATTATAGAGAAGTTTCCACTTCAAGTGTTAATGTAGCTATTTTTAATAATCTTGTAGATAAATATGAGGATAATTGGGTTTGGTAATAATGGCCTAAATTATAGTTAGGTTAGTCAAAATACGCTCATCGCTAATGAACTTACTCTCAGCATATTATATGCTCTAACTGTCATGTCAATGGCCTACAGTACTTTAAAAAATTTTATATCTTCTATACCAATCTGCTTACACACAGAAAATTTGCAGGTAGTATGGTCAATTCTCTGTAAAGAAAAATACAATGAGTTAGTAGTAGTAAATCATCAGCACCAACCACTAGGACTAATTTACTTACATAATTTAATTCCCGATATAGATTTAAAGTCTGAAACTCAACCTTCTCAAAATCATGCTCTAATTTTGAATTGGCAACAACCTCTATCTGAAGTCGGTTTTTTAACACTCAATAGTCTGAGAATTTTGTCAGCAGATTTACCTATTACTCAGTTATGGCCATATCTCCAGGCACAATCAGAAGGGCAAATTAATCAAGAATCTGATACTTTAGACCTTGCATCTCCTAGTACACCTATTGCAGTGGTAGACAAGGAAGGTAAATTTTTAGGGTTGCTAAATACCTTGCGTCTACTAGAATTTATTGCCATAAATCAAGATCGAGAGGCAGAATTAAGTAGAAAAAGTTGTATCTCTGCTCCAGAAAATGTTCTAAAAACATCTGGGAAGTTTTTACCTACACCTACTCCCAAGGAAAATTTGCAACCCCAGGCAACAGCAGAGACTTCTTCCTACCTCTATTCACTAATAGAACTTTTAGAAAAACTGCCTCTACCTCTAATGTTACAGAGCAATGACGGCGAAATTATTAAGCAAAATCTGGCATGGCGTTCTCAGATAACAAAAGAATCTGATTTGATGGAAATTGCGGATGCCGTAGTAAGTTTATCTACCAAAAATATCAAACAACAGCCCACAAGAGTAGAAATACCAGATTCTCTAACAGTAGTGAAAGATATGATTACATTATCATGTCCAGCTACAACTAATTGGAGATTTTCTCCTACAACCCTTTTACAAGAACGAGCAAAATTACCAGAGTTAAATTCTGCTTCTAGCTTTTGTTATTACACTCAACCAAATACCTACCTTTGTACCTGTCCGCAAGAAAATGGCCAGGAACGAGTATGGAAGTTTACTAGTCAACCACTATTTGACTTGACATTAATTTTAGCTCAGGATGTCACGGAGCAACGCTTGATAGCGAAGGAGTTGGAAGCTAAAAATGCTGATTTGATTCAGCTTAATCGACTTAAGGACGAATTTTTGGCTTGTATTAGCCATGAGCTGAAAACGCCATTAACTGCTGTATTGGGTTTATCTAGTTTGTTGAAGGATCAAGCTCTGGGCACTCTTAATGAACGTCAAGCTCGTTATGCTCAACTAATTCATCAAAGTGGTCGTCATTTAATGGCTGTAGTTAATGATATTCTAGATTTGACTCGCATGGAAACAGGTCAGATGGAGTTAAACTCTGAACCTGTGAATATTAAGAAAGTTTGCGATCGTGCTTTTCAAGATGCTTTACAACTTCAGAATAAAAGTCTTCAAGACTCATCTTCTTTCTCACTAACTGATTCTTTAAAAACAAAATATACGTTGGAAATAGAATCTGACCTAAATAGTTTTATTGCAGATGAATTGCGTTTGCGTCAGATGTTGGTAAATTTATTATCCAATGCTTTGAAGTTTACTCCAGCAGATGGCAAGATGGGATTAAAAGTAGCTAAATGGGAAAAGTGGATAACTTTTACAGTTTGGGACCGTGGCATTGGCATACCAGCAGACAAGCAACATTTGATTTTTCAGAAGTTTCAACAATTAGAAAATCCTCTGACTCGTCAGTTTGAAGGAACTGGTTTAGGTTTAGTATTAACTCAACGTTTAGCTCGTTTACATGGTGGGGATGTTACGTTTATTTCTCAGGAAGATAAAGGAAGTGAGTTTACGTTAATTTTACCACCTAGTCCGCCTCCAAAAGATATAGGAACTGAAGGATGGGAAACAAATGATTATCTTAAAGAACAAGGATTAATTCCTACTCGAAAAAGTGAAGTTGGTACAAAAAAATATAGTAAATTACCTGTTAACAATTACCAAGTACCTGTTATTAATTATTCATCTCGTTTAGTTTTGATTGTTGAAGCAGCGCCAAGATTTATTGAAGATTTAACGAGTAAATTAACAGGTTTAGGTTATCGGGTTGTTATTGCACGTTCTGGTACAGAAGCGGTGGAAAAGGCTCGAAAATTACAACCAAAATTTATATTTCTTAATCCATTACTGCCTCTTTTATCGGGTTGGGATGTATTAACTCTGCTGAAAACGGATGTTGATACTTGTCAGATTCCTGTAGTAATAACTGCAACTAGAGGGGATAAAGAACGAGCGATAAATAATGGTGCAAATAAGTTTTTAAGTTTACCTGTGGAACAATTAGAATTAGAAGAAGTACTGGCAGAATTTCCTGATTCAAAAGCACAAAATCATTATCAAAAGTTAGTAATTATGCACTTAGTTCCAGGTAAATATGAGTTTCAGCAGTCTACAGAAGAAAATCATATTTATGAAGATAAGTTCCTTTCTCTGCCTGGAGAATACACAGTAATAGAAGCAGATGATTTAGCTCAAGCAAATTTACTTGCTAAGATTTGGCAGCCTAATGTCATTCTTATCGAAAAAGTTAGTAATTCAGTAAGTCCAGTTAAATTTATTAATAAACTCAGTCAATATTCTACTTTAACAGCTATTCCTTTAGTAACTCTAGATTCTGAAACTACTCAAGTGGCTAATCAAGTGAAAGAATTGTCTGTTTTTCCTTGTTTAGCTTTTGAAAAAAATGACAATAATTTAACAGAAACAAAACTTGATTATGAATATTTAATCTCTGCGTTGTGTCAAGTAATTTCTATTGCTGCGGGTATGAGCTGGCTGCCAACTATATTAGTTATGGATGTGGCAAATATTAAAGATTTTACAGTACCTTTAACAGATGTTTTGCCTGAGGAAGCTGTTGTTAATTTCTCAAATTTTACTCCTGAACAAAAGGGGAGAGACTTAGAAGATAATACTTTTAGTTATCCTATTTTTCCTGCTTTTATTTCTGATTTAGAAGTGGCTAATCAAAGTTGGAAATATTGTGAACAAACAAAATTACCAATTGATAGTACACAGGTATTAGTTCAGTATATTCAAACTTCTGGGTTTAAAGGTTTAATTGCTAAATCTTGGGTTGAAGTTTTGTCACAATTGAAAAATCAGAGTGTGGATTTACTATTAATTTGTTTGCGGGGAAATTTACCGCCTGGTTTGGATAAAGCATTATCTAATTTAGACCAAATAGTTAGAAAACCTCCTATATTAGTGTTGGAATATTCTGATTATAAATTACCCAAAAATATGACAGTAGAAAATCTAAATTTAGTCTTGAGCAAGGTAGCTACAAAAATTTTGCCTTCTGATTTGTCAATAGTAGATTTATTGGAGGAAATTAAGGGTCATTTGATATTTTAGGGAGTAGGGAGTAGGGAGTGGGGAGTAGGGAGTAAAGAATTAGAAGTAATCCTTGACTGAGTTTGAGCATTTATAAATGTCTTAACTAACTTATATCAGGTTACATTAATTAACTACGATACAAAAAGATGGCGTAGATAATTGAGTCATCTTTAGATGACTTAAACTATTAGCCAAGGATTGAAATTCTTGGCTTGGCGAGCCATCGGGTCAGGTATAAAGTTTAAAGTTGTGTGGCAATGTCTACCGCCAAGAAATAAATTTCTTGGCTCATAGCAGAAGTCATCTTTAGATGACTATTTTCCCATGCGGATAGAGGAAGAGTCGTTTCATTTGCTGAAGCTCCCGAAGGGGGGGATGAGATGATGAAAATTTTTCTCTTTCTCATAGGTCTAGAGCAAAAGTCGTTTCATTTGCTGAAGCTCCCGAAGGCGGATGATAGAATTTTTCTGTTCTCTATACAGATAGAGGAAGAGTCGTTTCATTTGCTGAAGCTCTCAGAGGCGGATGATGAAAATTTTCTCTTCTACATACAGATAGAGCAAACGTCCTGCTACAATTTCCCATCAAATAACAGCAAAAATAGTCTGAAGTTATTGTCAGTTAAGATTTTAGTGCAAATAAATATTCTTTTGTGATGAGAAGAGTGCATATCGAAATAAACTATATAAAAATTTGCTTGCTAGGTTGCCTTGCAGTAGCTGGATTCGATTTAGTATCTATAAATTGCACAGAATCAAAAGTATTAATCCACAGATGAGCGCCACAACTTGCTGGTTTGTAAGGTCGATAGACGATTTGGCAAGGACCTGAAATATATAACTCATAACCATAATAGTTATGACCGCTGTGCTTGAGTGACACTACAGGTTCCAATTCTGTTGGAGGCTTAGTTTTATTACTTTGAATTTTGTTTTGATTGACATGAATCATTTTTGGTGTAGTAGTTTCTTTCTTGCGCCACATACCTTTCGGACCCCGCCGAGCCGGAATTATTACAGGCATTCCACTTTCTGATACTGGTATTTCCCAGAATCTACCTTTTTTCTCAGCTCCTTTAACTCTTCCTTGAGCAAGTAAAACTAATAAACGTTGACGAGATATACCTAATAAAAAAGATGCTTCTCTAGTACCCATGATTTTTTTCCTTAACTGTTGGACAATAGTAGACAGGAGACAGGAGACAGAAGGGAAGATGATAGCAGTCAGAAGTCAGGAGTAAGGAGAGAGGGAGAAGCTTTAAGAAAAGAACAATACAGATATAAAATCCAGTTATTATAGTAATCGCCTTCATTACTTCTTCTTAATACAGGTTTTCTATTAAACAACTAAATTTAACGCCGACGCCTCATTTATCTTTAAAATCCTTTTTTCTCCTGACTCCTGACTCCTGACTCCTGACTCCTAGCGCGATACGATAACTAATTGACCGGATTATTAAATACACCCTTTTACGAAGTTCATATTGATTGAAAAAATCAAACCATACCTCCTAACTATACTTTAGGAAAAAACAGGTTAAAAATAACGATTATCAATCGTCATTACGACGCTTCCAGTCACTATTAATCACAAATAAAATAAATACCAGTTTTTTAAGAAAGAAAATGTGAGGAATTTAAAGGGCGATAAAAATATTTTTCAGGATATGTCCTTAATTCACGACAAAAAAGATATGTGTACGACCTAAAAAATTGTATTGAAGCCATTCATTCTGAGTACTGTCTCCTGACTCCTGACCGAAAAATTTTTGTTTAAGGGTATAAAAAAATAGAATATTCCATATTAGAAGCCATTATACGAGCTAGGGGTAATGATAACTGATAACTGATAACTGATAACTGAAATGACTCCTTCTTCCTCCTTTCATTCTGACTCCTGACTCCTGTCTCCTGACTCCTTCTTCGCTCCTGACTCCTTCATAAAGAGATTTTTAGGAACTTTGCCTAATTGATAAGCTCCACGACTGTCTAAATATTGATATTCTCCTGGTTGTAATCCTGCATGAATAAACTTTTTTGGATAACCAATCATCACAACATTACCAGAAGAATCTTTTTGCACAATTTCCTCTAGATATTCTCTGGCATTTGTAGCGCGTCGGAAAAATTCTACTGGTTGCCTAGTGTAAAAAACTAAACTAGGTTTTTCAAAGGCAATCATAATTATTTCTTCTCCTGGTTGTCTAACTTCAACAATTGTTTGAGCTAATTGACGTAAGGGTAATTGACGTTCTTGATCTACTAAAAACATCATTGGATTAATAGTAAAAATTAAACAAGCTACTAATCCAATAAAATTAGCACTCCAAATCCAAGAATTTTGTTTTTTTCTCCAAAGAAATCCAATGACTATTGCTGTAGCAAGAAAAATTAATCCACCACGAATTAATAAACCTGATTTTCTAATTATCTCTGGGAAATATGGCATAGCTGGGTCTCTATCTAACCAGTTAAAACTGTAGATAATTCCTAGAGCTAAAATTAGTAAAAAAATGATATTTGCGACAACTGAGAAAGATAAAAATCGACTTTTTGATTGAGAAGTATTTCTCTCTAATTTGGGAACAGGTTCAACAGAATTATCAAAATAATTGGGTCTAAAACCCCGCCTTTTAAAGGGAAATGTTTTTGGAGAATTGCTCAAATCCTCATTACAAAAATCACTTCTGACGTCCCCTCCTGGGAGGGGTGAGGGGTGGGTTGACTTCTCACTTCTGACTTCGTTAACCGTGGGGTTGATAGATGATTGAGTAGAATTATTTTCAGATTTATTAGTCTGACTAGATAGAGAATCTCCATTAATAATAATATCGCTCCAAAATAATCCTACTAATATTGCTGCTGCGGGCATTAATGGTAAGACATAGCTAGGTAATTTAGTAGCGGAGATGGAGAAGAAAATAAATATACAAATAAACCAGAAAAAAGCAAATAAACCTAACTGTTGAGTTCTAGGTTGACTACGCCAATAACCGAGTTGCCAAAACTTAGTTTTAGCGATCGCTACTGGTAGATAAATAGACCAAGGTGCAAAACCAATTAGTACGACTAAAAAGTAAAAGTACCAGGGTGCTTGATGATGATTAACAACACTGGTAAAACGTTCAAAATTGTGATGACCAAAAAAACTATCAAGATATTCTTTCCCGTTAACTAAAGTAACGAGAAAATACCAAGGGAATGTAATAATTGAAAAAATTAAAATGCCACGCCGAATATTTATTTCTTGCCAGATTTGAAAAAAATTACCTACATATAATAGAAAGGAACCAATAATCAGTGCGGGTAAAACAATTCCAATCGGACCTTTGGCGAGAACTGCTAAAGATATTAGTATATAAAAAGTCAAATACCACTTGTTAAAGATGGGAAGTTTTGTAGTTTTTGATGATTGATTTTTATCTGGCGCAGATGAAACATTTTGTCTCAGTATTTTGCTGTTCTTTTGCTGAGGAATATGAGTATTTTCTGTTTGTGAAGCATATCCCATAAAAAAGGCAAATAGTGCCGAACACATACAGCCAGTTAATAACATATCAGAAACTCCAATGCGTCCCCAAGCAATAGTTTCTGGATTTAAAGCTATCATCGCAGCACCAATCCATGCTATTAATAATCTCACCATTAAAAACTTATTTTTAGGATTGATCTGAGAATTTAGTTGATAATAACCATATCTATAAAGGATGTAAAAACCAAAACACATTAAGGCAGTTGCAGATATTGCTGAAGGGAGACGGACAGACCATTCATTAATACCAAAAAGATGATAAGCGATCGCCATTAACCAATAAATTAAAGGTGGTTTATCAAAGCGAGTTTCTCCATTAAAATAAGGTGTAATCCAATCTCCAGTTTCTACCATTTGACGAGCAGCTTCAGCAAAGAGTGGCTCTGTTTCATCAATTAAACCAATATTTCCCAAATTACAAAAAAAGGCTAACCAAGAAAGTAAACAAAGCCATAAAATAGACAGTCCTAATGTTAAAAGATGATTTTTTGGTTGAGTTTTAAACCAATTGATAATTTCTAATTCTTGTATTAATTTCATTCAGATTTAGTTATCCTTTGTTCGTCTTAAAAGTTTCCACCCTAATTTAGCTATAAATTAGACAAAATTGAAAAAAGAATGTTACAAATAAACTGGCTAGTAAATAATTAACAATAACTAACAATTAATAATTTAACTAAGAGCTGATTTATCAACTAAGAGCTGATTTATCAAATAAATATTAAGAAGCTGAATTCCTTACTAAACTTTGGTTTAGCGAGTTATTGTCCACTAAGTCCTAAATTACTAAAAGCTCTGTAATATAAGACTTTCAGCTAAGTTTACAAATCAGCTCTAACACCTAAAACCTACCACCTACCACCTACTACCTAATACCTAGGAAGTTATTTGTAGCAAACATTTATCAATTTGGTATTAGACCTCTTGCAAAAGTTTTACTTACATTAATTCCAGATATGAAATCAACAATTCCCTATTCCCTATTCCCTCTATTGAAAGAGGGACCATTAACAATATTTTTCAAGGCTTTAAAATTAACAGCCATTCTAATGTTTCTCTATTCCAAGTAGGAAATTTTGTTTCTCCTGCAACATAAGGTCTCCAGTATAAACGAGAGCCATCTTGGGCAAAGATAACTAGGATATCTCCTGGTTTCAAGGTTAATTTTTCTTCTGGCAAAGAAAGTATTAATCCTCTATTACTACCTTCCCCTGGGGCAAAATCCCAGTGAGCAGATTTTTGGTAAGATTGGTCTGAGGATTTAGCTAGTAGTGCTAGACGAACTGGACGATCTGTACAGTTGCTAACTCGAAAAGCTCCTTTATCAGTTTTGACCCACGAATGATTGATGATTGAGAAGTAGTTATGAGGAGACTAAATTCTTGAATCTGTTTTGTTGGAGATATTGGTAGGGGTTTCTGAGTAGGAATGTTTAATAACAGAGATTCAGAAAATGTCTCAGAATCATTTGTTTCCCAAAATATTTTTAACTGAAATCTGCCAATAACTAATCCTAACAAAAAAAATATTAAAGTAATAATAGTTTGTCTATAAGCTTGGAGTTTCATTTGAATTTAATTCTTTCTTTTAATTCTTTAACTAGGCATCCTGATTTTGTTCAATTAACCTGATAAATTACAGCTTGCTCTTCTGCTATGTTAGACTACCTAGAGTATTTTTAACTTTCAAATTGACTTAAAAAGTCCAAAAAAATATATATATTTAACTTCAATATCTATGCAAAGTACCCGTATCAATAGATTATTTAATGTTATTAGTGAAAGGTTTAGGCAATGGTTGAGTAATCCTTGGCGTCGAATTTCTCTACTAGTTATTAGTTTGTTATTTGGTAATTTTGCTGGGACTGCGGTTTCTACGATCGCTGGGCAAGAAGGTTACCTAGATGTTATTTATGCTTTAATATGTTTGCTGATTACTGAATTATTAAACTGGTTTACTTATGGTATTAAGGGTAAAATAGCACGTTCTTTGGGAATAGATATTTTGAATGGTTTTAAAATTGGTTTTACTTATGGTCTATTTTTAGAAGCTTTCAAATTAGGTTCTTAGATTTTCTCTACGTTAAGGTGGTAGGTGTGAGATACTAAACTTTAATTTTGTCCGACTACTTAGCAGTTAATTAGCTTTCAACTATCAGCTTGGGGTCGTAGGTTTGAAGTTTTAGGTTTGAAGTTTTAGGTTTTAGGTATTAAACTTTAATTTTGTCCGACTACTTAGCAGTTAATTAGCTTTCAACTATCAGCTTGGGGTCGTAGGTTTGAAGTTTTAGGTTTTAGGTATTAAACTTTAATTTTGTCCGACTACTTAGCAGTTAATTAGCTTTCAACTATCAGCTTGGGGTCGTAGGTTTTAGGTTTTAGGTATTAAACTTTAATTTTGTCCGACTACTTAGCAGTTAACTATCTTTCAGCTATAAACTTGGGGTCGTAGGTTTTAGTTAGGTAGGTTTGAGATATAAACTTTAATTTTGCCCGACTATTTAGCACTTAACTAGCTTTCAGCTTGGGGTGGTAGGTTTGAAGTTTTAGTTGTGAGATACTAAACTTTAATTTTGTCCGACTACTTAGTAGTTAACTAGCTTTCAATTATCATCTTGGGTTGAAATTACTTTTGAAATGACATTTCTATAGGTTTCAGTATAAATATAAGTTAAATGCTCACTGCTTACTTGCTGACTACTGCTTAAAGTAATGATTAATATATTTGTGTTTCATGTTCTCTTTAAACAAATATCTACATTTCCTAAATTATATAGAATCCGGTTATACAGTATATTTTTATAATTCTATCCACACTTTCTCGCCTTCAATCTCTCGACCTCCCCTTCTCCCCACACTCCCCACCCTCCCCACACTTCCCACCCCCAAACATAAGATAAGTATTCAACCGGATTTTATATTATAGAGTTATATTAATATTTTCACTATCCTCCTAAGGTGAGGTGGTTAACTTTTTTAACCTAAAACCTACAACCTTATTCAATAGTTAATTTAATTTTTATGGAGTTTTCCAATTTATCTCTAGTACAAATTTTACAGACTTTAAAGCTAGGAAAGTTTCTAGAAAAAAAAGAATTAGAAATATTAGAAACCCAGGAATTAATAGACCGAAAACGAGCCGAAGTTTTTAACATTACTTCAGAAAATGTCAGAGAAGTAATTAGAGAGCGATCGCTTATATTTCAATCTGTGATTACTGACTATCATAAATTACCCTTGAAGGATAACAATACTTTAGAACATTTATGGAAATTTTGGTTGCCTTTAGGGATAAAATTAGCAGATAAATATCAAAATTTAGGTCATCCATTACTTCAAGGTATTTTAGGCGGACAAGGAACAGGTAAAACTACTCTGGCTAAAATTTTAATCTTGATTTTAGATAAACTTGGCTACAATACAATATCTATTTCTATTGATGATATTTATAAAACTTACGCTGAACGTCAACTATTACAAAAACAAGATTCCCGATTAATTTGGCGCGGTCCTCCAGGAACCCATGATGTTAGTTTAGGAATAGAAACTTTAGATAAATTACGTCAATCTAACAATCAAAGTTCCGATAACTTAATTCCAATTCCCAGGTTTAATAAATCTCTTTTTAATGGTGCTGGAGATAGAATTGAACCTGAGATGGTAAGTAAAGTTGATATTGTTTTATTTGAAGGTTGGTTTGTTGGAGTTAGACCAATTTCTGAGTCTGAGAAAGTTTTTAATGTTGCACCACCACCTATCATTACAGAAACAGACCGGGAATTTGCTCGTGATATGAATCGAAAATTAATAGACTATCTACCTCTTTGGCAAAAGTTAGATAAATTAATTGTTTTATACCCTACTGATTATCGCTTTTCTAAACAATGGCGACAACAAGCAGAACAACAAATGATTGCTTCTGGAAAGTCGGGAATGAGCAACGATCAAATTGAAAAGTTTGTGGAGTATTTTTGGAAAGCATTACATCCAGAATTATTTATTAACCCACTGATAAAAAATACTGAATTAGTAGATTTAATCATAGAAATTAATTCTGATCATTCCCTTGGCAAAATTTATCATCCAAATTATTTAAGTTGAGCAACAAGACTTTATTTGGCGAACATTTTGATTTCTATTAGGTGAAATTTTTAGACACCATAACCAATGTTCGTCCATAATAGATTGTTACTATCGCGTCCAGATAATTAGCAATATAGTAGAAGGAAGAAGGCTTTAGTTATCTAGGAGAGAAGGAAAAATCTTGCGTTGTCTGAGTTTTAAGCTTTTGATATTTCATCAGGTTTTCTTCAACTGCTATGAAAAAAAACTTGTAGTCCTGCATAGTAATGTTTAAGAACAAAATTTAATTTAGTATTTATAGCGCTGTGCGCAGGCAACAGCTCATCTGGCAACAGCTCATCCGGGGGAATAAAAAACCTATAATATAAGACTTTTAGCTATTGGACACCTCTTGTAATTTGTAAATATGCCAGCGCACATTGCTATACCTAAATATTTATTCTCCAAGATATTCAACAGTATTTTCAGAGGAAGTCGTGAAAAAATTATGGTTCCCCCTAATTTTTACCATTACTATGCACCAATAGCAAAAAACTTTCCCTTCTTCTTCTCTGCTCCTGACTTCTAATACCAATTCCCAAAAATAATGTTATACTTCTTCAAAACTTCAGTTATTCAGATAATAAGTAAGTTCAGTAATATTTTTAAAGATTATAGAAATTAAGTTAACATATCTTATTCCTAATTTCCCTGCTCCCTGCTTCCTACTCTTTACTCTTAAGAAGATGTAGGAAAAATGCGTGAGATTTGGTATAACTCCTCCCTCTGCTCCCTTGTTATTTATTACTATTTATTTAAAGTTTTGGTAAAGAGAACGTGAAAAAAAAATATAATCCAATAGGATGGTAAGCAGTGAGAAAAATTCATTTTCTTTCATTTTCTCTTGTCAATACTGACCATCCTCAAACTACTTAGAACTGTATATTAGTTTGATCACAAAAATAAGTTATCAAACCTCCACTTTTAAAGGGATAAAAAAGAAAATTCTGCATTTTCTTGCCTTCCTATTTCAGGCGATACTGATAACTGAAGTCTGCAGATCCTCTGGAGAAGGCTAACTGATAACTTAATTGACTCCAAAATATTTATTTATTCCTTCTTTACCTTCTTCTTGAACTTCAGGAACTACTTTAGAACCTACTTCAGGAAGTACTTCAGGAACTATTTTTTCAGGAGCACAAGCAATAAAATTAGTGAGTAAACATACACTTGGACCTATGCTTGTACCACGCAAATTAACCCCTTCTAAATTAGCTCCACTAAGATTAGCAAGAGTTATATTTGTTTCAATTAGTTTTGCCTTAGCAAGGTTAGCATTAGAAAAATTTACATCTTTCAAATTTGCTTGACGCATATCAGCATTAAAAAGGTCGGACTCACTCATATTGGCATTTTCTAAATTAGCTCTCAACCAATATGACTGACGCAAATTTGCATTAGAAAAATTAGCCCCACTAACAACAGATTCAATCAAATTAGCTTCAAATAGATTAGCATTTTCTAAAGTTGCTTCTGTCAGATAAGCTCTAGATAAATTAGCATTAACTAGGTAAGTATCTGTTAAATCTGCACCTCGAAGATCTGCATCATTCATTTTTACTCTAGAGAGATTGGCATTAGAAAGATTAGCACCAATAAGATTAGTAACAGCAAGATTTGCCCCAGATAAATTTGCACCTTCAAGATTTGCACCTTCAAGGTCAGCTCCAATCAAATTAGCATTATATAAGTTTGCTTTACTAAGGTCACACCCCGAACATTCATTAGTTTCTAATAATCTTCTAATAGCTGCTGGATTAGCTGCTTTTGCTGAATTTATCCAGCCAAGTTGGGATAAAATCATTATGATTGCTAATATTGTCAGTTTCATATTCAGTATTTGAGGATATAGAGAATAAGTGAACAGAAAATATATCTGAGTAGTAAATATACAAATAATTTTGTCTATCTACTTTATATAGATAATTGCTTAATTTATCATACATCCAAATTTTTTAGACAGACAAATTTAAAACAATAGACATCTCCAAAAATTAATAAAGTGCCTTGATCATTTAACTTTAGGTTACTTGCAATGTCAAATAAATATATAGCAATATGATTTTATTCGTGTCCAAAATATTGCTGTTTTTTGGGAATAGGAAATAGGCACTTCAGTTATCAGTTATCAGTAGCTCCTTTCATTAATGGATAATGGATAATTACCCCTGGTTAAAACCATTCTTGATTGAATATAAGGAAGCATTATTTTTTTTTTCCTTAAAAGGGGAGGCTTTAAACCAGAATTATTTAATTATTAATAATTAATAATTAATTATTCGGTAATACCATTTTCAAAAAAGAATGTTACGAATTTTTGAATTTTTATATCATGTCCGGATAATCAGTGATAACAAAAACCTTATTCCTTTGAACCTTTCTTTCCCTTCTGCCTTCTGCCCTCTGCCTTCTGCCTTCGTTTAACTATTTAGTTATCATAGTATAACTTCCATCCCAATCATATGGTGGTGGATTTGTTATATGCTTAACCGATCGTTGAATATGTGTACCAACAGCTTCATCATCAGGTCTCATTTTTTTAGCTCTCTTAAAGTAACTAACAGCCAAAGCAAAATTCCTTTCCATATAAGCTTTTCTAGCTCTAGAATAAAGTTCTAAAAACTGTTCTGTTTCCTGGTCAATATTATCTGAAATTGCACCAATCAATTCATATATACTTACAGATTTTTGCTTACCTTTAACTTTAACCTTATCCAATTCTCTGACCCTAATATGATCACGACAAAGTTCATAAGTAAACTCACTTAAAATAATATCGCAGCCATAATGTTTAGTAATTGATTCTAAACGGGAACTCAAATTTACACCATCACCGATTACTGTATAATCCATTCGTTTTTTAGAACCAATATTACCAGATACTACCTCCCCTGAACTAATACCAATACCAATTTTAAATTGTGGTCTATCGGGACGAGACTCATTAAATTTTCGGAGACGATGACGCATATCTAAAGCAGTTTTAACAGCCATTAAAGCATGATTTTCTAAAGGTAATGGTGCACCAAAAACAGCCATTAAAGCATCCCCCATAAACTTATCTAAAGTTCCTTCATGGTCAAATACTGCCTCTACCATTGTTTCAAAATATTGATTTAAAAGCTTAACTACTTCAGAAGCTTCTAGGTTTTCTGTAAGAGTTGTATAACCTCGAATATCAGAAAATAAAATAGTTACTTCCTTACGCTCTCCTTCAAGTAAAGCATCTTCAGCTAAAGCCATTACTTGTTCTGCAACCTCTGGAGTCATGTAGCGATACATGGTATTTTTCATGCGTTTTTCTTGACTAATATCTTCAAGAACTACCAATCCACCACGCACACCACCTTCAGGATTAGTTAGGGGATTAACTGTTAGATTCAAACTACGTTCAATGACTCGATCTAATTCAGATATATCTATTAATCTGCTCAAATCCATGTGGTTATTTTGAACTAAATTTGCCTGTAAATTTGTCGTTGTTTGTTCTCCCCAAGGAATAAAAATATTAGGATTTTTTAGTTCAGGAACTGCTAAAATATAAGCTATTTCTTCTTCACCTTCAAATTTTATAAAAGAACCTACTCGTAAATTTTGCTCCGGAACATATTGTCTAGTACCATGCTGTAAACTATCCTCTAAACGAAACTGTAAATTTTCAATTGGTATAACTTCCCATACAGATCTACCAATTAGTTTTTCCTCCCAAAGTTGTCTATTTGTTTTACCTTTTATTTCTTTATCAATAGGGCAACCTAACATTTCTAAAGCTGCTCCATTGATAGTCACAATTCTGCCTTGCATATTTGTAGAAATTACAACATCAGACAAACTTTGTAGAATATCTTTCTGATATTGCTTTTCTACCAAAACATTTTCAAAAAGTTGAGAATTCTGAAGGGCAATACCTGCTTGAGCATTAAAAGCTAACAAAAATTTTTCATCTGAAGAATTAAAACTACCTTGATTTTTATTAATTAACTGAGTTACTCCAATCAATTCGCCCTTAGCATTATACACAGGCATACAGAGAATATTTCTTGTTTGATAACCTGTTTTTTGATCTGTACTAGGGTCAAAACGAGGATCTATATAAGCATCAGGAATATTAAGAGTTTCTCCAGTAGAAGCAACATAACCAGCTATACCTCGATTGGCAGGAATTCTAATTTCCACCATTTTTTTTTCATCTGCTGTCGCTACCTTAGTCCAAAGTTCATTTGTTTCTTTACTAAGTAGAAACAATGTGCTACGGTCCGCTTGCATTAAATTACAAGCTTGATCCATTACAGCTCTTAAAGTTGTTTCCAAGTCTAGACTTTGACCTAAAGTTGTGGTTGCTTTCAGTAATGCTGAAACCCCTCGCTGATTCCTAGCTGTTACATAAAATGATTGACAACTTTCTATAATAATTCCCATTGAATCACCGAAAGAACGGAATAGTTGCTCATCCTCTTTGTCAAAAGGGACATCATTCGCTTTATTAAGTAGTCGTACTACTGCTACTGGTTTGTTAGAGCTGGTGATGCTGAAAACTGGTATACAGAGGATGGTGCGAGTATCATAGCCTGGAGGTTGGTCTACTTCTTCACTGAAGAGTGGATGAGTTTTGGCATCAGCAATATTGAGGGCTTCTCCTGTTGTGGCCACATGGCCTAAAATACCAACATTGATTGGTAAGTGATACTCTTGGGACTTACCCGTACTTTCGAGAACAGTCTTGTACCAAAGTTGTTTTTTCTCTTGGTTAACTAAGAAAATAGTTGTTTGATCTGCTTTCAGGATTTGACCAATTTTGATAGTAAAGGCATCTAATAGTTGTTCTAGTAAAGTTTCAACACCTTGATTGTTAATTAAGTCAATAGCTCGTAGATATTGATGAAATTCAGCAGTAATAAAGTCTAGCAGACAAACAAACTCTCCTACTGGCAAATCCTTCACGCGAGTTGCCAGTAGACCCATACGATCAACTTGAGTCAATGTTGCCAGAATACTACCAGCAGCGTTAGAGAATGTCATTTGAACTGCTTGATCTTAAATTTAAATTACTCCAACTTAAGTCTATATTTTCTCTGGGTTTAATTTTTTCCAAGTAGATAAAGTTTTTTACTTACAAAAAAAGTGTTATTATACTAAATTAGACTATATTTAAGTATATTTATTCCAATAAATACAAAAATCTAGAAAAGTTAGGACAATTATATGGTTAGCTAAATCCTATCATAAATTTTGAAAGAGGACTCCGGTTTTAATCACGAGATTTAACAGTGACATGGGGCGTAACTACTGTGCGGGAAATCTACGCAGACAACCTAGAGATAAATTTCGGCGTTGGTAAATAAGCGAGATGAAACTTTAAGGGTCATCCTTCTGTGATAGCTTCAAATACCTAACCAAAGTAGGCAAGGGGTGTTACCCTTACCAGAAAATCATCTTACCAATTACCAACGCCTAAATTTCAACCAGAAAAATAATTTTCAACCAGAAAAATAATTGGGCAATACGCGCCCGCATTTTTGGTGTTATAAATAATTATATCAATAGCCTTGGGCACAAAGCCAGAGAAAAGCGCACCGCCTACCCGGAGGAAACCTCAGCGTCAAGACGGAGCAAAAATCCTTGTGGAGACGGTCTGGCAACTCAGTTTATTTGATTTGTTGCCTAGTTAAGAATATATGTTTCCGTAGCGTTGCGCTAGTGAAACAAGAATCTCCCATTATAATCGAGGGATTTAACGGGAGAGTGTCAAGACTAGTTTTAGTCTACTTAATTATCACAAATGAATTTAATATCCCGCAGTCCATATCTAAATCATAGATTTTAGATATGGGTAATCTGGACAATAAATTATGTAAAGTTGTTTTGTCAACCCTAATAGCCAGAAAGTTGACTCTCTTTAGCATATCTAGCAATCATCAAATTTTTGGTATTTAATGTACTTCCTTTAGAGGTTTCACAAGAAAAATTTTCTGTTACCTGCTATAAATTCCAGTTTTTCCCTACCATCAAAAATTTCCATCCATAGCACCTTTTGATTTAGATGAAGTTAGCGATCGCAAATAGTCTTAGTTATGCTGCTGATGGTATAGAATGGGCAGAGATAACTTTTTGATAATAGTTTCTTAACTGCTGAGTTGCTGCTGACCATCCCCAAGATTCTGCTTCAGCTCTGGCATTTTGACGTAGAGTTTCTCGTTCCTGTGAATGAGCTAAGAGGCTTTGAGTAGCTTTAATCGCTCCTTTTTCATCAACAGGATCGAATAGATAGCCATTTATTCCATTTGTAACAATATCAGGAATACCTCCAGAATTAGCTGCTACTACAGGAGTGCCGGCGGCCATAGCCTCTAAAAGTACCAATCCTAAAGTTTCAGTGCGAGAGGGAAAGATGAAAGCATCAGCAGATGCATAGGCAGAGGCCAGCTCTTGACCCCGGAGATAGCCCACAAAGTGTGTGGGAGTGTCTGCAAAATGTTGTTCTAGGGATTCTCGGTTAGGTCCATCTCCTACAAGAGCTAGACAAGCATTGGGGATGGCCTCCAGGATTGGTTTAATACGGTCAATCTCTTTTTCTGCACCTAAACGGCCAACGTATAGTAGTATTGCACTATCTGGATTTCCTTGACTGAGGCGATGGCGCATTTCTTGACTAGCATGGTGGGGCTGAAATAATTCTGTATCAACTCCGCGCTGCCAAAGGTTTACTCGCTCAATGCCGTGGTTGCTTAATTCTTCTACCATTGCTGTAGAGGTACAAAGATTTAAATCTGCTTGATTATGGCCAGATCTTAGTAATTCCCATAGTAAACCTTCGAGCATTCCTAAACCATAATGATGTAAGTATTGAGGAAGGTGAGTATGATAGGACGCTACAAGTGGAATATTCAACTTTTTAGCATAGTAGAGGCCACCTAAGCCTAATACTGCTGGGTTAGCTACATGAATTATATCTGGCTGAAACAGCTCTAGCTGTTTGCCAATGGTAGGAGTGGGTATTGCTAATTTTAATTCTGGATAGAGGGGTAAGGGAAAACCCTCAATGCCACAAATTTTTGCTCCTTGATATTCTTTTAGTCCTCCCTCGGGGGAAAATATTAGCACTTGGTCGCCAGCACGTTGCAGATGTTCAACAGTGTGGCATAGACGGGTAACTATACCATCTATTTTTGGTAAAAAGGTTTCGGTAAAAAGAGCTATCCTCATAAGTATAAAAAATATAAATTTATTAGCTGGAAAAATATTAGCAATAATATTGATTGATTAATTTTTTGATTTAGTAATAAGTTTAGGTAGAGGGTAGTAAATTTTGTGTGCTATGTATGAAGTTGTAAATAAGTTCAAAAGTTAGTTATGTAAGTTACTTGAGACTTTTTTTGCCTGAAGCAATGCAACGTATTTTTTCTAGCTGTTTCTACTTATTTATCTAGTTTATTTACAATATCGATAATCCCAGTTTGTATATTATCTCAGAATTATCTACTGGATAAACATTTTCTTTCGGTGTGATTAAGTCAGTCCATTTACTTGATTCTTTATTACTGTGCTGCTGTCGTACAAATTCTGTAATATCTTCTATTTTGACAATCCAATTTCGGCTATAATTGCGTAAAATTTCACCCCGCAGTCCTAATTGAATTGCTCGTCGTTCCACTTTTTGACCCATGGGATTATGATCTGGGTCCCATTGCAATCTTACAGGCGATCGCTTTAAAGTTTTTTTCCATTCTTCTTGAGTTTTATAAATAGTTGGAATAAAATTTGAATGTACAGCATTTGATGAAATTCAAATGCTGTACGTTTAATAGTTACAGCAAGAATAACTTCTTGCCCTGTTTTTGTTCCCCATCCGGAACGATACATCATCCACAAAAAGTTAGGTTTAATCCAACTCATTCTACTCAGGCTAAATTCACCACCAAAATAACCTTTTGAAGCTGCAAAACTAGCTATTTCTGGTCTATATGCTTGATAGACAACTATAGAGTTTTCATCAAATTGCGCTAATATATGTTTACCTTTTTCTGGCCAATTACTAACTTGAATTAAGTAGTTTTCTGTGGCTAGCTGCATATTAACTCAGTAGTAGTCTTAAGTAATTTTATATTTTAATTTATTTGAGCGAATAATTAAGGTTTAAAGCCTCTCCTTTTAAGGATAAACAATGAATTAATTTTCCTTTCAAGGAGAGGTGATTATTAATTATTAATCATTAATTGTTGAACATCTTTCAATGATTATGAAGAAAAAAAACTAAGTTTTTAGGTAAACCTGATAGACATGAGTTTTTTTGACTTTATATGAGTAAAAATTATTTGAAATTATTCTATTTTTATATCTATATAATTAGCAAAATCTTTGAATTCACACAAATTAAATTTATCAAGATTAATAAGAGGTAATAAGTAAATCTATTGCCTCTTATTTGAATATTTAGATAAAACTCAGGTTAAAGTATAATCAAATTTATTATATATAACCCCAACCACAAGTAAAATTACTACACTTACTGAATATAAATCTATTAAATAAGCGATCGGCACTAAGCACTCAGTCGGATGATTTTTTTAACGTGAGCTAAGGTAATTTCAACCTCTCCCAAACCATCCTGGTTTTGACATCCTCTCCCGTTAAATCAAAGAATATAATGGGAGATTCCCAAACCTCACAATTTAGGTTTACTGCTTGAGTGGCACTTATCTAGGTTGAACACAACCCCTGACAGTACCCCTACACAGTCAATTTATTCTTACGATCTGCCCGACAGCAGTGACAGCTCAGTATGAGCATATCCACATTATTATCACATAATTCTATCTGAGTGTGATGTTAAGTTAGACCCTTGCTAGTCTTGGTCAGTATCTATTTTTATTTTTGTCATGATTCATCTCCCGGTAAATCGGAGATTATACCGGGAGTTCTCAAAGCTCCATTTTAGATAGAGTTATTATTCAGCTTTAGATGCTAATGTACTTTTTACAGCGTCTGATTGTTTATTGTTTTCCTCAGTTTTGGATATTAATGTACTTTCTACAGTATCTAATTGTTGAGTTTTTTCTCGATGCCAAGATACTTTAGGTAAAATATGGTTTTTATCCACTCTTTCTTTATACTTAATAGCAAAATTGAGTAAAGAATCTAACAAAGAATCAGAAAGATAATGAGGTTTTAAACCAAGCTCCAGTAGATTCGTATTTTTAGCATTGAAATAATGCTGCTCTAATTCTACTCTAGGATTATCCAAATGATTAATCTGCACATCTAAATCCATAGTCTTACCCGCTTCTTTTACCATTTCTGCTAGTTTTTGAACACTAAACATTTCAGTAAATTGGTTAAAAACTCGGAATTTACCTGATTCTGCGGGGTTAGCGATCGCTATTTCCATACAACGGACAGTATCTCTAATATCTAAGAATGCCCTAGTTTGTCCACCTGTACCATAAACAGTTAGTGGGTGGCCAATTGCTGCTTGAATACAAAATCTATTCAGAGCTGTACCAAAAACTCCATCATAGTCTAGACGGTTAATCAGAATTTCATCATTGATTATTTCATCATCTAGAAGGCCAGTTAAAGCAACACCATATACGACACCTTGATTGAGGTCTGTAGCACGGAGGCCCCATATTTTGCAGGCAAAGTGAATGTTGTGGCTATCGTGAACCTTACTTAAATGATAGAAAGACCCTGGTTGTTTCGGATAAGGTAGAGTATCCTTACGTCCATTATGTTCAATAGTAATGTAACCTTCTTCAATATCTATATTAGGAGTACCATATTCTCCCATAGTTCCCAGTTTTACCAAGTGGGAGTCTGGAAAATCCTCTTTCATCGCATAGAGAATATTGAGAGTACCAACAACATTATTAACTTGGGTCATAACAGCGTGTTCCCGGTCAATCATAGAAAATGGGGCTGCCCGTTGTTCGCCAAAGTGGACTATAGATTCTGGTTCAAACTGACGTAGTGTTTTACTAAGGAAGTCGTAGTTGGTAATGTCTCCTATATATAGGTCAATTGTTTTACCTGTAAGGTCTTTCCAACGTTGGATACGTTTTTGGATCGGGGCAATAGGTGTGAGGGTTTCTACTTGAATTTCCATATCCCAGTGTCGCCGAACCATACTGTCTAGGATACCCACTTCATAACCTTGATTGGAAAGATAAAGAGCGGTTGCCCAACCGCAGTAGCCATCGCCACCAATTACTAGGACTTTCATAAACTTACTTTGAATCTTACTTACCGATATTGGCTTAATGTATCAGGTATTGGAACTTTATGGCGTTTCTTGTTTAAATCAAATGCAACTGGGTGAACTGTCCCGGCGCTGACGCAAGCGTACAGCGCGAGCTTCCTACCCAGAGACCAGCGTAGTAGTAGATTTCTTACGTCCTCTATTACTACGACTTACAGTCTGGCGATCGGCTTTGTCCCGCGTCCCACAGGTCAAAATTCGTAGTCCCTCGTCTCTGAGGTTAATTGCAGCATTTATATCCCTGTCATGGGTTGTTTGGCAATTTTCACAAGTCCACTGTCTGACATCAAGAGGTAAACTTCCTACTTGGTTTAAGCAAATATGGCAAGTTTTAGAACTGGGGAAAAATCTATCAACCTCTTACTTTCTATGTAATCTATTACCTTTTGTCTTATATCTAAACTATAAGTCATTACTTTAAACTACTCTCAATTCTATTTGAAAATTTTACTCTGTTTTTGTCTCATCCTTAAGTTAAACGACTATATTCAGGATACAAACCAATGCTACAGTTTGATAACTGGAGTGAAGGCTGTGATAGAAGTACATAATACAATATCTAAAACTATCCAGTCACAAACCTAACTTTCTAACCAATAAATGATTGTTAGTGTATATTATACCTAGTCACTAATAACGTTCTTTTTTCAGGGAGGCAAATTTCTATGAAATCTACAGGAAAAAAAATCATCACTACAGATTTTGATGATCAACAAATCTATAGAGAAGAACAAAAGATTTATCATCACTTTTTGGAATTGGTTTTAACTGAATCAATCGATCAAATAATTGAGAGATTTCGGATACTATTTATTCTATGTTCCCCATACCGAATTCCAGAAATATCTACAGCACTCTCGAAAATCATACAACTCCCAGAATGCCAAGAAAAATTTAATTATCTGCTGAATCGTTGTTGTTATATCTTGATTAATCATCAACAACTACCTCAAGATAAAAAAAATGTTTTAAAACAACTGATGAATTTATTTGAGCAAGCAATTGATAAATCTGACTCTTCCTATGACAGACCTCGCCTAACAAAAAAAATGTTAGAACTTGTCAAAGGTTTTACTCAAAGCCAACAGTATTTGAGTTTAAAACGGATGGTAGAAGTAATAAATATATCATCTGCAAATCATACCCACGATCCTCTAAATCAACCTTTAAAAAATCTTAATTCCCACTATCCTTATTTATATAAATATTTATTAATTACTCCAAATAGCAGTAAAGAACATCAACAAGCTATCAGAAAAATGCAAGTAGAAAAACAGCAAAAATATGAAATTGATTTATCCCATTATGTTAGTCACCAAGCTAGACTACAAGTTAGTCAAGTTAAAAAGTCTACATCTGCTAAAAATCCTACCTTATTGTCTAATGATGAACTATTATTATCTATCAAACAATTTGTGGGAAAAGTAGAAGGGAATGAAACATATCGAAATTATGCTAAACGGTTTTTAGCTTATACCACAGTTCCCCAATCATATCACCTTTTTAAACACAGTTTTTATGAATATCTAAGTTCATCATTTGATGTTGAATCTCATCATATTCAAGTTCACTTTAAGAATAAACTCTACCACTATTTAAGAAGCATTATGTCTGAACGTAATGATGAGTTATTAAATGAATCTTTAATGATGAAGACTTGCCATAAATTATTAAGCTTTTTTATTGTCCATAGTTCAAAGAAGTCACAGCATTTCTTTTTTATTAATCTGATTGGTAATTTAGGACCTGTAATCACAACAGGACTACTACTAAAAATCTTATTAGTTTGTCAACAACTTAAACCTAACTTAGAAAAACGATTTGCACTCTTATTTAAGCATTACCAATTTTCAACACAAAAAAAAGTTCAATGGTTAGTCAAAGTATTGGAAAATATGCAAATAGCCCTCAGTACAAATTTTGGTAGAATAGACCTTTCTTTCTTTAATTAGCAAGATTTTAGCAAATAAATACAAATTGTTTACCTATATTTTGGGTAATTAATTTCCATTTCTTTTTTTTTGCCATACTCCCTAGAACTAAGCGATCACAGAAGTGAAATTTGCTCCTTGATTATAAATTGTAGCGACCAGCAATAAGAAAGCCGTGGACTAGGAATAAGGAACTTTTTCAGCCAGAATTAATTCCAACTAGATTAACATTTGAGCCAGGATTAAATGCAACTGAGCACTGAACATAATATTAGATATTTATTGCCTAATTTTTACGATACTGCCAAGTTTTATAAGTTTCTGTGTCACTAAGAATATTCACATAAAATAAATCTATTCCCTCCTGCTCCAATAAAGCCAATATTGCTAAATTTAATTCGTCATAAGCTCTCGAATAATTATCTAAATCATTAGTAAATCCAATTACTCTAATCACACGAGCATTTCTTTCCAAACCATTAAATCTGACTATACAAGAATCATATAAAAGGTCAATATTTTGGGAAATTGCTCGAATTTTTTCATTAAGAGCGACTATTTTTTTAGATGAAATTCCGTCAATCTTAATATATAAATTAATAGCTGCTTTCTTCCGTTCGTTGGGCTGTTGAGATAAATTTTTAATGCTACCATCAATCATTTTAGAGTTAGGAATTTTTTGAATAGCTCCTTCAAAACCAATATAAATTGTTGTACTTCTAATACCTATATTTTTTACCTCTGCCCAACTACCACTTGGTAATAAAAGCCAGTCATTTACTCGATATAAACTATCACTATAAATGACAATTGTTGCTAACCAATCACCAACAATATCCTTAAATAATAAACCTAATGTCAGACCAGCACCGCCGATTAAACCAACAATTGCAGTGGCAGAAGCTCCCAATAATATTTCTCCTGCTTTTAGACCAAAAATTACGATAGCAGTTAACCTAAATAGCTTCGGAATATAGGGGCTAATAATATCATCTAATTCGGTATCTGTTTGAGCTGATAAATTTTGTAGCAGCTCTCCTAAAATAGGAGATGTACGGTAAACAATTAGTGCTACATTACCTACTATTGCTAAATTAATAATTCCTGTAATTGTTTGATTTAGTTGAGGAGTAATATAATCTGTCAGTATTGATTGTATTATCCACAATCCCATTAAATAGACAAACCATCCTATGGGTTTTTTAATAACTACAATTAATTGATCGTCAAGGGTTGTTTTTGTATTACGAGTTAAAGCCTCAATTCGCTTAATTACAATTGTGGTTAATAATTGTTTTAAGGCTAATGTGGCTATTAAAACCAGGACTATAAAAAATATTATTCCTACTGGTATATTCAGAATTGTGAGATTTTTGATGATTTGCCAAATTGCTTCCATAATTATCCGATATTAGTCAAGCGGAGTTCAATAATACCATATTGGGTTTAACAGTTATAATTTAAAAAGGAAGAAGAAAGAGGGAAGGCTTTATATCAAGTCTCATTGAAGTAGCAGTCAGCACTCAGCTAGCCTCCTACGGAGGAACTTTCCTAGGTCATGCTGCGCAAACGTTAACAGCATATTGCTAACCCAAGGCTACCGCCTTTTCCTGCGGAATGCTACGCAAACATGTTGCGTAGCAAAACAGCTTTTCACGTTGTATAATGGGGGATTCTTTCCCCTCATAAACCCACATTCCGCACCACAAAATGTAGCAACCGAAGAAGGAGTCAGGAGACAACCCACCCCTCGCCCCTCCCCCTCCCAGGAGGGGAAAACAGGAGACAGAATTTTAGAAGAAAATTATAGCTGCCGTGATTGAGTCATCATCAGAGCAAGTATTTATGCGTAAATTTTTTACTAGGAAGATCGATGAACGAAAAAAGTATTGAGATGATTTGCATAGTATAAATATCTACCAAGCTACAGATTCATATACTACTTTTAATGATACGCTCTTGAAGTTCCGAATGTGGGATAAAAGGCGCACCACTAATTTTTTCAAGCTCTTGTGGGGGACCGTTACCCTCGAATTTCAAGCACTCCAGCTAAATGCTGGCAAGGGTCGCATTCCGGATCGAAAAGCTGATACCTAGTTAATTAATCATAATAGTCAGTTCCCTTTAGTCATCTTTAGATGACTTTTGCTATCCAGCTTAGTTAAATTTTTCTGTTTGCTGTTGTAGGTAAACTAATTATAAATTCAGTTCCTTCTCCTAGTATAGAATCAACGTCAATCTCTCCACCATGTTTTTCGACTATGATTTGACGGGCGATCGCCAATCCTAATCCTGTTCCTTTCCCTATTGCTTTAGTCGTAAATAGATGGTCGAAAATCTTGGCTTTCACTTCTTGTGACATTCCTTTGCCATTATCAGTGATCGCAATTTTCACCTGTTCATCTACCAGTTGCGTCTTAATGGTAATTAGATTAGAATGAGCTTGATTTTCTGTATCTCTTCCCCGATCGGATTCATCTAAAGCATCAATGGCATTGGCTAAAATATTCATAAACACCTGATTTAATTGTCCAGAAAAACAAACAATTTCCGGAATATTGCCGTAGTCGGTGACAACTTCAATGGCGGAACGATTTTCGTTAGCGTTGAGGCGATGGCGTAAAATCAGGATAGTGCTATCAATCCCTTCATGTAAGTCAAAAGGTCTTTTTGTATCGCTATCAGCGCGGGAGAAGGTGCGAAGACTTCTGCTAATTGATTGAATGCGATCACCAGCGTCTTTCATAGATTTAACTAACTTTGGTAAATCTTCTCGCATATAGTTTAAGTCGCTTGCTTCCAGTGCTTCTTCAATTTCTGCACCGGGTTGAGGAAATTTCTCGCGATAGAGATCGATGATACCTAATAGATCGTTGATGTAATCTTGTGCAACACTGACATTACCAACAATGGAACCAATTGGATTATTAATTTCATGGGCAACCCCAGCCACTAATTGCCCCAGCGCCGAGAGTTTCTCCTGTTGTACCAATTGCACTTGAGCTTGTTGCAGCGCCTGAGTCCGTTCACTCACCTGCTGTTCTAAAGTATCCGTCAGTCGCTTTAATCGCCAGTGGACTTTGACGCGAGCTAACACTTCCGCTTCTTCAAAGGGTTTGGTGATGTAATCGACTGCACCTAATGACAAACCTTTGACTTTGTCTTCGGTATCAGCGATAGCTGTCATAAAAATGACTGGAATCCCTTTAGTTGCTTGATTTGCCTGAAGACGACTGCAGGTTTCAAAACCATCTATTTTCGGCATATCAATGTCCAGCAGAATCATGTCTGGGTGATGGCGTTGTACTTGGGCTAGAGCATCTTCACCATCAACTGCCATGCGGACTTTATAGCCCGCAGCTTTTAAGGATTTTGACAACACAGATAAGTTAGTGGGTTTGTCATCCACAATCAAAATAAATGGTTGGGTTGGATCTGGCATGGGTTTCTGCTCCTTATTAAACGAGGTAGTTTTGAATAAATGCTCGCATTTGTTTGATTTCGCAAGCTTCTGCAAGGCGGATCAATTCTTGGGTAAAGGCAGCAGTATTGTTATCCTGAAGTTGTTCAGCGATTTCTATGATGCCATCAAGTTCTCCATCTTGGGCTAATTCCCAGATTTGCTGCAAGATTTCTGTTTCAGGTGGCTGGATTTCATCGGCAACAACCTCAATCTTCTGTTTTTCAGTGTTATTTGCGTCATAAATCCAATCTAATTGTAGATGTTTTTGCAGCAGTTCTAGTAAAGTTTTAGCTTGCACTGGTTTTGGTAAGAAATCATTTCCCCCAGCATCTAGACTTTTGTGGCGATCAATATCAAAAATACTGGCGGAAGAGACGAGAACAATTTTGTTTTGCAGTTGGGGATGGGATACTCCTTCGGAGTCAGTTCCTGAACGCAACTTATGTAAAAACTCAAACCCATTCATTATAGGCATAGATAAGTCAGTAATAACTAAATCCGGCGATGTTTTTAGTACCTGTTCGATACCCTCTTTTCCATTGTTAGCTTCGATCATTTCAAAGCCGATGGGTTCTAGAATATTAATTAATACGGAACGATTTTCCCAACGGTCATCAACAACCAATATTTTGCGTTTCTCACCTTTGTAACCCTGAATTACGCCTTGTTGCATGACTCTCAAAGTGTCTGCCCAATCTTCTGCTTCAGGCAGTTCAACTTCCCAACAGAAGGTGCTGCCTTCACCTAAAATACTTTGAACCTGGATTTCACTTTGCATCAACGCAGCAAGTTGACGGGTAATAGTTAGTCCGAGTCCCGTGCCTTCTGCTTGCTTTTTATGATCGCCAACTTGCTCAAAGGGAAAAAATATTTTTTCGATTTGTTCTGGAGTCATCCCCACCCCAGTATCTTCTACCTGAAAGCGAATTTTTGCCCCAATGGATTCAACCTTAAAAGTCACGCTACCGCGTTCGGTAAATTTAATGGCATTGCCCAGAAGGTTGATCAAAACCTGACGCAAACGTTTTTCATCCGCGCAAATACCCGTAGGCAATTGAGAGCTAACCTGGAAATTAAAGGTAATCCCTTTTTGTTCGGCACGAATGCGGATGATTTCAACAACACTTTGCAGGAAGGAAGGCAGATGGATGGCTGTGGGATGCAGTTCTAATTTTCGGGCTTCGATTTTGGCGAGGTCCAATATATCGTTGATTAGGTTCATCAAGTGAGAACCGGATTGGTAAATAATATCAATGCCGTTTTGCCCTTTTTGGGTGAGAGGTTCGCTGCGTTTTAAGATTTGGGCATAGCCAAGAATACCATTAAGTGGAGTGCGTAACTCGTGACTCATGTTAGCGAGGAATTCGCTTTTGGCTTGGTTGGCCCTGTCAGCAGTTTCTTTTGCTTGCTGAAGTTCCAAACTGGCTTGCTGAATTTCCTGAAATTTATCTTGCAGAACACTTGCCATAAATTGAAAGTTACTAGACAGGGTTTCAATTTCAGTAATTGAACTGGCTGGAATTTGTAGCGATTGATGTTCTGTGAGTTTATCGGGTAAATTGCTGGTGAGATTGGCAAGTTGCAGTAAGGGTTTAACTAGACTACTACTAATGGGTTTTGCTAAAAGAGGTGCTAGGATAGCGATCGCCATCAGAATAGCCAAGCTTTTGGTGTAAAATCCCTCAAGTTTTACCAAATGGTAAGCAGTCGGTGTTTCGATCGCCACTATCCATGGAAGCTCGCCGTCAATAGCACTCTTGTGCACGTAAAATGACTTTCTCCAAAGCACGGCTTTAGCAGTGTTGGGAATATTCGGTACCCAAAGGTAGCTATTTTGATCGATCCAATAAATTTCACCATTCCGGTCTCGATCAAAGGGTTGCCCTACTTTCAGATCTTCGCGAGTGGTAGTAATGACCCGGTCTCGTATATCTAGTAAACTCACTAGCCGAGTTGATGTAGACTGACTGGATAGCCATCTTTTTTTCAGGTTATTTACATCAATTTCTGCAACAAATTGACCCACTAGGTTGTCATCTTGCCAAATGGGTATACTCTGAAAGATCGTTGGCGAATCGGATATCATTATCATCTCAGAGAGCATTGGCTGTTTTGCTGTTAACAAACCCTGAAGTGGTAAACTGTTTAGTTGAGTAACATTTTGATTAGCGTTTTCGACAGTGGTTGAATTGAGAATCTGCCCATATGTGTTTGTAATATAAAGATTGCGGAAATCGGGAACGGTTTGTTGAGCAATTTGAATTGTTTCCTGGTTCTGGGAACGGTTTGAGCGATTCCACAGCGGAACGCTATCTTGAATATTGGATGCGAGTGCTTCCAACTTCTCCAGGTTTTGTTGATGCCAGTTCTGTATATCGGTACTGACATTTTGTCTGGTTTCTTCTAGGCGAACTAAAACGTTGTTCTCTTGAACAGAGGTAGCATCCTGACAGTTCCACATGGTCAGTACCATTGCTGGGAGTAAGACAAAAGCTACTAGCAAATTAAGGAGGGTCTGCTCAAAGGCATGAGTTTTATTCTTGATGCTAAACCATTGAGCAATGGGTGTGTGAGTTAGAATCATACTGGCAATTAAGGCATTGCAAATTTGGTTGAGTGGATTTTTGAAGGAAATGAATAAAACACTTTCAGGGGGAATTTTAGCGACAACGATATAGAGGAACCACAGAAGTGGAAATCCGATAATTCCCCAATAAAAAACATCAAGGAGTAATAAGTTGCTGCTGCGCCGTCGCAGTCCCCAACCGACAAAAATCGCTTCCAGGGTGTAGAGAATAAAGGCAGAGGGGTGGTGCCACAACAAAATTGTATAGGAACTGGAAATCGCGGCAGCGATCGTGCCCCAACCGAACCCGTACAGTCTGACGACCAGCATGGTAAAAATACTACCAAACAGCCAGTCGATATGAAGAATTATGGGAATTTTGAAGTAATTACCCATATACCCTGCCAACAGCAAGCAGAGCAAAACAATTGTCGTTCTCCACCGATGTTTGTTTCTATGTGAGTTCCAAGATTCTGCAATATTTCCTGCCATTGTTTCCTCAATTAGTGTTAAAATTTAGTATTAAAATAAAGTTTGATAGAATTGTGCTAGTAATATCAAATCCGGTAGCATCCATGTTATTCAGTATTTTAAAGATCAGAGTCTATATTAGACATCTCCAGAAAATAGGGAACAGGAAACAGCGAACAGGGAGGAATAATTGATAATTTCTTGATAATAATTGATTTGATTTTTGATTTTTGGAGATGTCTATTGTAGGGGCGTTAGCGGCAGCTTGGCGTTAGCAAATGGCCATTCGCCCTTACCCATTGTATGAAGATCGAAGAAATTATATTACTCCGATTTCTCGGGAACCGTAGCCCACGGATTTGATATCAGATTTCGACTCAGTTTCAGTTATTATTTCATGTTTTTAGGTTGTATTATTTAAAATAATGACATTTTAATGAGGTTATGGAAATTGTTGACTCAAGAGGAAGAACAATTGTCAATTCTGTTCCTTCTCGAGGAGTTGAAGTCACATAAAGATTTCCTCCATGTTTATGTTCGATAATTTGACGGGCGATCGCTAATCCTAAACCCGTCCCTTTTCCCACATCTTTAGTTGTAAATAAGTGGTCAAAAATCTTGGCTTTAACTTCTTGATTCATCCCCTGACCATTATCAGCAAGAGAAATTTTAACTCCTTGATTTTCCATTGAAGTTGTAATTTTAATTCGGTTAGGATTAACCTCAATTTCTGCAAAACTTAAACCTGTATTTGATTCATCTAACGCATCAATAGCATTGGCAATAATATTCATAAATACCTGATTTAACTGACCGGGAAAACAATAAATTTTTGGTAAATCTCCATAATTTGTAATTACTTCAATCCCAGGGCGATGTTGATTTGCTTTGAGGCGATGTTTGAGAATTAACAGAGTACTATCAATACCTTCATGGATATTAAAAGATACTTGGTAATCTTTATCTGCACGAGAAAAAGTACTCAGAGAAGTGCTAATATTTTTTAATCTGTCCCACGCTATAGTCATCGAATCAATTATTTTAGGTAAGTCTTCTAAACTATAATCCAAATCAATTTCTTCTGCATAGTCAATAATTTCATTACTCTTGTTGGTCAAACTTTCTTGATATAGTTGTAAATGTTCAATAATATTTGCAATAGTAGGTTTAGCTTGTTCGATACTAGCAGAAATCAAACCTAAAGGATTATTCATTTCATGGCCTATTCCTGAAACCAAATTACCCAGTGCCGACGTTTTTTTACTCTGGATCATCTGTAATTGAGCTTGTTTTAATTCTTCTAGCGCTGTTTCTAATTCTTGAGATTTTTTAATTACTGCTGCTTCAGCTTTTTGACGTTCTCGTATGTGAGGCAATAGGGGGAATAAAAATCTGTTTGCGCAGCATCTCCGTTGGAATAATATAAGACTTTTAGCTATTGGACAATTCCTACAATTTGTAAATATGCCAGCGCACATTGCTATATTTTTATTTTTGGAGATGTCTACTTATAATTTAATTACTGCAATACAAAAATACTTATAAATTATGACTGAAATATTAGTAATAGGTTACGGTAATACTCTCCGCAGTGATGATGGTGCTGGTCAACGGGTGGCAGAGTTAGTAGCAGAGTGGGAATTTCAGAACATCCGATCGCTCCCAGTTCATCAACTTACTCCAGAATTGGCAGAACCTATATCTCAAGCAGAATTAGTTATTTTTGTTGATGTTTATCCGGCAACTTCTGAACAAGGTTTACAGGTTTATCAACTTTGCGCTCCCCACACTTCCCCATCTCCCCACCCTCCCCACACCCAGTTAGAAAGGGGGAGAGTGGAGCAGAGTCAGCGTTTGAATATAGGGCATACGGGGGAGCCACGATCGCTACTTGCTCTTAGTCAATTTGTTTATAAAAATGTGCCTCCGAGTTGGTGGATATTAATACCCGCAGTCAACTTTGAATTTGGGGAAAATTTTTCTTCACAAACAACCCAAGGAATTACAGATGCTTTAACACAAATTCAACAAATTGTTGTTAAATAAAGTTTAAAATTTTTATTGAAAAAAGTTTTAATTTAGCAGTTATTTTTTCAAGTTTTTGTTATGTGCAAAAGTCAAGTTTTGTAAAAAAATTTTAAGTCATCGTCCGATTAGGAAGAAATAGATCGGATAATAAAAGTAAGAGGTTATTTGAGAAATATCCTATCAAACTGATAGACCTGAAAAATCGGCGTTGCTGAAATGTAATGGTAAGTAGCTGAAGGTAAAATTGAAAAACTTATGTTTTACGTTGATACTTAATCTAAAAATCATTACCATTCAGCAACGCCGAAAAATCTAACCTTCCTTTATCTATTCCATAGAAGGGAATGAGGATTTTTAAGCCTCTATTTTATAAATTGAGAGGATTGACTTAATCAAGGAATAAGGGATAAAACTATACAGAAATTTTTGATAAACAGGACTTACCCACTGTGGTGCGTTACGCTACCGCTAACACACCCTACCAAGAGCTGAGAGGATTAACTTAATTAAGGAATAAGGGATAAAACTATACAGAAATTTTCGATCGAATCTCTTAAAAAAAGAATTGTTGTGATATAAAACACAAAGGTTTGGCTTGTTCAATAATGGACAATTGATAATTGATAATTGATAATTACCTCTCCCTAAAACAGATAGGATTGAATCAAAGGAAAATATGTTCTTGTTTATACTTTAAAGGAGAGGCTTTAAACCTTAATTATTCGGTAAAAAAATGTAGATTTATAGAAGTAAATAAAGAGGTAGAATTTTAGCATTTGGCCATTAAATTAACAACTAAACAAATCCACGATATTTGTAAATAAACAGAGAATTTCCACAGGAGAATATTTATGAGTGACAAAACCTTTGCAACACTGGACGGTAATGAAGCAGTTGCCCGTGTTGCCCACAAACTCAATGAAGTCATTGCCATCTATCCCATCACTCCCTCCTCACCAATGGGTGAATGGGCCGATGCTTGGTCTTCTCAAGGCACGCCAAATATTTGGGGTACAGTTCCCAGTGTGGTTGAGATGCAGAGTGAGGGTGGGGCTGCCGGAGCAGTACATGGTTCGTTGCAAACAGGTTCCCTAACTACCACGTTCACAGCATCTCAGGGATTATTATTAATGATTCCTAATCTTTATAAAATTGCTGGGGAACTGACTTGTTGTGTTATTCATGTGGCAGCTCGTTCTCTGGCAGCTCAAGGTCTTTCTATATTTGGCGACCACAGTGATGTGATGGCTGCCCGTGCTACTGGTTTTGGGATGTTGTGTTCTGCTTCGGTACAAGAAGCTCATGACTTGGCACTTGTTTCTCAAGTTGCTACTCTGGAGGTAAGACTGCCATTTATTCATTTTTTTGATGGTTTCCGCACTTCCCACGAAGTACAGAAAATTGAACTGCTGCCAGAAACGGTTTTGCGGGAAATGATCGATGATGAATTTGTTTTTGCTCACCGCGCTCGTGGTTTGACTCCTGACCGACCAGTTTTACGGGGTACTGCTCAAAACCCGGATGTTTATTTCCAAGCTAGGGAAAGTGTTAACCCTTTTTACACTGCAACTCCGGATATTGTTCAGAAAGCAATGGATAAATTTGCTGAACTGACTGGGCGACAATATCAATGTTTTGAATATCACGGCGCACCTGATGCAGACAGGGTTGTTATTCTGATGGGGTCTGGTTGTGAAACGGTTCACGAAACTGTAGACTACTTAACTGCAAATGGTGAAAAAGTTGGGGTATTGAAAGTGAGACTATATAGACCATTCGATGCTAGAAGGTTAGTTGCAGCATTACCTGAGACTGTGAAAAAAATTGCCGTGTTAGACCGGACAAAAGAACCCGGTGCAAGTGGCGAACCTCTTTATCAAGATATAGTTACTGCTCTGAATGAAGAATGGTCAGGGGCAATGCCAAAAGTGGTCGGGGGTCGTTATGGTTTATCTTCTAAAGAGTTTAACCCGGCAATGGTGAAGAGCGTTTTTGACAACCTTAGCGCTGACAAACCAAAAAATCATTTTACCGTTGGTATTAACGACGACCTTTCTCACACATCCTTACCTTTCGATGTAGGTTTCTCTATCGAACCAGATAATGTGGTGCGGGCAATGTTTTACGGTTTGGGTTCCGATGGTACTGTCGGTGCGAATAAAAACTCCATTAAAATTATTGGGGGAGAAACCGATAACTACGCCCAAGGTTATTTTGTTTACGACTCGAAAAAATCTGGTGCTGTAACTGTTTCCCACCTCCGCTTCGGTGCAAACCCCATCCGTTCCACTTATCTGATCGACCAAGCAAATTTTGTCGGTTGTCACCAATGGAGTTTTCTAGAAAAATTAGATGTTCTGACCTCCGCAGCTAATGGTTCTATTTTTCTGATGAATAGTCCCTACGCTCCCGATGAAGTTTGGCAACAGTTGCCTGTAGAAATTCAAGAACAAATTATCCGCAAGAATTTAAAAGTCTACGTCATCAATGCCAATAAAGTTGCTAGTGACAGTGGGATGAGGGGACGCATTAATACAGTAATGCAAACCTGTTTCTTTGCCTTAGCTAATGTTTTGCCCAGAGAAGAGGCGATCGCTCAAATTAAAAAATATATCCAAAAGACTTATGGCAAAAAAGGTCAGGAAATTGTCAATATGAATTTACAAGCTGTTGACAATACTTTGGATAATCTCTACGAAGTTAAAATTCCCACGGAAGTTAGCAGTAGTCTCCACCGTTTACCACCCATTCCCGATACAGCGCCAGAATTTGTCCGGGATGTCTTGGGCAAAATGATTTCTCGGGAAGGCGACCAACTACCAGTCAGCGCTTTACCATGTGATGGAACTTACCCCACCGGAACAACTAAATGGGAAAAACGTAACGTTACTCAAGAAATTCCAGCTTGGGACCCTGATGTTTGCGTACAATGCGGTAAGTGTATTATGGTTTGTCCTCATTCGGTCATCCGTGGTAAAGCTTATGAGGAGACTTTGTTAGATAATGCTCCAGCAACTTTTAAATCTATAAGTGTCAAGGATAAAGATTTTACCGGACAGAAATTTACCATTCAAGTTGCGCCCGAAGACTGTACTGGTTGTGGTGTGTGTGTAGATATTTGCCCGGCGAAAAATAAATCTATGCCATCCCGCAAAGCAATAAATATGGAAGCGCAGTTACCATTGCGGGAACAGGAAAGGGAAAATTGGGATTTCTTCTTGGGTCTACCTAACCCCGACCGTCGCTCCCTCCATCTCGACCGCATCCGTCAACAACAATGGCAAGAACCTTTATTTGAATTTTCCGGTGCTTGTGCAGGTTGTGGCGAAACTCCCTATATTAAATTAGTCAGTCAATTATTTGGCGATCGCTCTGTTGTGGCAAATGCGACTGGATGTTCTTCTATTTACGGCGGTAACTTACCTACAACTCCTTGGGCAAAAAATGCAGACGGTCGCGGGCCCGCTTGGTCAAATAGTTTGTTTGAAGATAACGCCGAATTTGGTTTAGGTTTCCGTCTGTCTCTCGACAAACATAGTCAGTTTGCTGCGGAGCTTTTACAAAAAGTGGCGGGAAGTGTGGGAGATAATTTAGTTGATGCCATTCTGAACGTCTCCCAAAAATCTGAAGCGGATATTTGGGAACAACGGGAGCGAGTCGCCCAAGTCAAGGAAAAATTGCAAGGGGTAGACTCGCCAGAAGCAAAGCAAATGCTGACTTTAGCAGATTATCTGGTGAAAAAATCTGTTTGGATAGTTGGTGGTGATGGTTGGGCGTATGATATTGGTTTTGGTGGTTTAGACCACGTTATCGCCAGCGGTCGAAATGTGAATATTTTGGTTATGGATACGGAGGTTTATTCTAATACTGGCGGTCAGTCTTCTAAAGCGACTCCCCGCGCAGCAGTTGCTAAGTTTGCAGCAGGAGGAAAACCATCAGGCAAGAAAGATTTAGGTTTAATAGCAATGACTTACGGCAATGTTTATGTTGCCAGTGTAGCAATGGGAGCGCGAGACGAACATACCCTGAAAGCATTTTTGGAAGCAGAAGCTTATGACGGACCATCTTTAATTATTGCTTATAGTCATTGTATTGCTCATGGAATTAATATGACTACTGCCATGAGTCATCAAAAAGCACTTGTGGAAAGCGGTCGGTGGTTGTTGTATCGGTATAACCCAGACTTAGTACAACAAGGTAAAAATCCTTTGCAGTTGGATATGCGATCGCCCAAGAAACCAGTAGGTGAGTCGATGTATCAGGAGAACAGGTTCAAAATGCTCACCAAGAGTAAACCTGCTGATGCCAAAGAGTTACTAGCACAAGCGCAGGAAGATGTCAATACTCGTTATGCGATGTATGAATATTTGGCAGCTCGAAAATTAGAAATTTCCAATGGTAACGGTAACGGTAATTCTGATGCTATGAAAACACCAGAAAAAACTACTAATAGCTAGTAGTTTCCGAGGGATAAAACTGTAGGTTGGGTTAAGCGCTTGCGCTTAACCCAACAACAAGATATAGTTTGAGGAATTACGCATTTTTGAGTTCTAATATAGAATCCGGTTGAATAGTTATTGTATAGTTGGGAGTAGGGGAGTGGGGGAGATTAAAGGCTTGAAGTAATTATAGAATTATCAACATATACTAATTAAATAATTGTGGTTTAAAGCCTCCCCTTTTAAGGGGAAAAATTGCTAGGATATTTCCTTATATTCAATTCCGTAACGGTTAAAATCCGAGGTAATTATCCATTATCCATTATCCATTATCAATTAATGAATCCTACCTCCTCGCTCATTCCCCGTTCCTCCTGTCTTCCCCTCCCCTCCTGGGAGGGGTTAGGGGTGGGTTGTCTCCTGTCTCCTGTCTCCTACCCTTACCCATAAGACTTTTGAGCGCAAACCCTATATATTTATAACCCAAACTACTAGCACGTCTAGTCTAGAACTATGGATGAAAAAAATCTAACCCCCCAACCCCCTTTGTGGTATAGTGGCAGGGATCATAGATAGAATTCGACTGGTATTTTTTAAATATGAAAGTATTTGACTATGATAAAATCAGGGCTACTATGCTTAAAGGGCCTCGTGTAACCTCTCTCCTGAAACATTTTGAGAATATTGCTGCGGGTATCTCTCAAGCACCTACACAAAGCGTATATGCAACCTCTGACTTTTTAAGTAAAAGCAATGAAGATCGGGAATATCACAGTGTATTTCAACGCAATATAGGAACATTCTATCAACATTTCTGTGCCAGTATTCCCTTTATTATAGAAGAGCAATGCCGAATCGGTGTAGCTCTACAAAGGTTGGCAAAACACCGACTAAAAGATGAGAAAAAGCCTTTTACTTATTATGAGGTAAGTTCAGCAGATGGCACAAATGCAAGAACACTGGCTGAATATTCGCAAGGTATGATTAGCACTTTAACTGACTCTCCAAATCCAGCCAATGGAGAAAATTTCCATAAGCTTTGCCAACACAGCTATTCCGATATTTATATCGGACCTTTTGTAGACATCACACCTGAGTATATTTCAGCAAGAAATGATCGTCCTGATCTCAAATATGGTTTTGATGTCATCTATGAAAATACAACATTTCAAATGTATCATCCTAATCGTAAAGCTCAAATTGCATATGTGAAGCGAGTACTTAAAAGTGATGGATTAATGATCTTTTGTGAAAAGCTGATTAATCCTGTCCGTGATGAGTATGAAAGGAGAGAACATCTAAAGGATAACCTGTTTAAGGCCCATTACTTTACTAAAGCTGACATTGATCAAAAAGTTTCGCAGATACTCGAAGAGATGGAGCAATGTCAAGTGACCTTAGATGAGTTAGTAGATTCTATAAGTTATCACTTTAAATATGCGTATATGATTTGGAATAGCACTAATTTTTATGAACTTGTTGCATCTAACGATCAATCTAATTTGCAAAAATTTATTTCTTTCCTTGGGGAGCATTATGTTCCGGCTCCTTTTTTGTGTGAAGAAGTTTTAGTAAAACCACTTCTTTAATTTGTGAATCTATAACTTTAATGTGTTAAATAGGTGATTAATGATTACAAAATTATTGCTATCTGGTATCTTTATAGGTTTCTTTATTGCCTTGCCTTTTGGTGGTAACGCAGTCCTTTGTACAAAAAATACTTTATCCTATGGTAGCAAGTATGGCCTTGCTACAGGACTAGGAGCGGCTACTGCTCATACTACCTATAGTTTTATAGGATTTTCAGGACTCGTTGCGGTTAAATCCTTATTATCAAATTACCTTGGAATATTAGAAATCATGGGTGGTTTTTTTCTCTGCTACTTTGGAGTTTCTAGTATCCGCAAAGATATATTTGATATCAATGCAGATAATATGCAAAAGTCAGGATTAATCAAAACTTATCTAGGATCGACACTTTTTGCCCTAACAAATCCTAAAAGTATAATCGTAGCGAGTATCCTAATAACTGAGTCAGAAATTTTTAACATGATTGACTATAATGAAGTTTTTTTATTGACTGTAATCCTATCCAGTATTTTCATTGGTTCAGCCCTTTGGTGGTTAATCTTAGTGACTTTCCTCAGTTTTCTGAAAAAAGTCTTAAACCAAATATATCTGGTTGTTTTGAACCGTATTGCTGCAGCCTTAGTAATCTTTTTTGGTCTATTTTTTTCGGTGTTGGGATTCGCAAAGTTCTGGCTTTTTCCTCACAGCACCTTACAATTTATGGGCTAGAATTTGTAATCAGCTCGATACCAAATAGGTGTTTGTTGGATTTATCCTACGGATGAGCTGCGCTAACGGGTTTCCTCAACCCAACCTACGCCTTCTACGCCTTTTTCACTTTTGACTTTTGACTTTTGAATTTTGAATTAAACATTATGGATATTACGACAAATTATTTAGGATTACAATTACGTTCCCCATTAGTTGTAGGAGCTGCTGCACCTTTAACCGAAGACTTAGATAATCTCAAACGGATGGAAGATGCTGGTGCTGCTGCAGTAGTTTTACATTCTTTATTTGAAGAACAACTTCGTGAAGAACGTTTGGAATTACAACATCATTTAGAATACGGCACAGAAAGTTTTCCAGAAGCTCTAACTTATTTTCCCGAACCAGAAGTCTTTCATGTCGGTGCTTCGGAATATTTAAAGCATATTAGTCAGGCCAAAAAAATGGTAAATATGCCAATTATTGCCAGTTTAAATGGTTCAACTATTGGTGGTTGGACTCATTATGCTAAAGAATTAGAGACTGCTGGTGCAGATGCTTTGGAGTTAAATATCTACAATATTCCTACTAATATGGATATGACCGGGGAACAAGTAGAACAGAATTATATTAGTATTCTGCAAGCTGTTAAATCTGAGGTAAATATTCCGGTTTCTATTAAACTTAGCCCCTTCTTTAGTAACATGGCAAATATGTCGAAAAAGTTGGTAGAAGCAGGGGTAAATGGATTAGTTTTATTTAACCGTTTCTATCAGCCAGATATTAATATTGAAGAGCTAGAAGTGGTGACAAATGTATTATTAAGTACGCCACAAGCAATGCGTTTACCTATGCGTTGGATAGCTATTTTGTACGGTAGATTAGAAGTTGATTTTGCAGCAACTAGCGGCGTACAAAAAGGGCAAGATGTGATTAAAATGGTGATGGCAGGTGCGAATGTAACTCAGCTAGTGGGTACTTTATTACGTCATGGAATTAATCATATTCAAGTTATCGAAAATGAGATAATTCATTGGATGGAAGAACATGAATATGAATCAATAGCGCAGATGCGTGGTAGTATGAGTCAAATTAATTGTCCTGATGAGAGTAAATTTGAAAGGGCACAATATATGAAAGCAATTCAAAGTTATAAACCTGCTCAAAGTTTGGTTTAATTAGCTGTAGTAGGGTTTCAATAATGGATAATGGATAATGGATAATTGATAATTAGGGAGAGGTAATTAGGGTTTGCTGAAAAAGTCTAATGGTGATGATAGGCAACAGGGAACAGGCAACAGCGGTGCGACCCCGCGACGACGTTAGCGCAGCTCCTCCTCCGGAGGCTAGTTGCACCTGGTAGCGCACTCCTGTGAGGCAACAGTTTAGACTATCTACTACGGCCAAATTTTCTGATAGTCAGGGGAAAAGTACTAGCATTTTGAGGCGACAACAGCCAAAAACCTTGCACTTTTTCAAAATAAAAAACCCTAGAAACCTTTTCCGAAAAATTGTGGTTTAAAGCCTCCCCTTTTAAGGGGATAATAAAAAAAATTTTTCATTATTAGTCAATCCTCTTCTTTTCAAGGAGAGGTAATTATTCATTATTAATTGTTGAAAGACATTGATTACAATTTTATTCAGCAAACCCTAATTATCAATTATCAATTATTGAAAATACCGATGCTGCTGGACATGATATGACTTAAGATATAGCTACAACTGTTCTGGATCAACACCAAGGGAACGCAACATTTGTTCAAGTCGTTCAGCTCTTTGTCGTTCCTGAAGTGCTTCCTCTTCTGGAGTCATAAACCTGTTCCCTTCAGAGTGATACCAATACAACCACTCTTGTTCGGAACGGTAATGATTACCAACTTCAGTTCCTATCCCCAGACCAATTTCTGGCATCCACACAGGATTTCCTTTTAAACGTTGGTATGCTCCATCTACCAAGTGATACACTTCAAATTGTTCGTGTTTGTCTCGCTTGGAATAATCTGGGTTATAGATAACATAATACAATACTCCCAACCGAGCGTAATCAATCATTTTTTCATCGTATTCACCCCCATAAGTTTGAGAAACAATCTCCAATACGAATATCGGAACAACATAATTTTCCTCCCAAAGAACATAGGAGGATCGCAATTTATTATTTTTGAGTCGTGGAACTCCCAGACTGAGCAAAGCATCAGGAACTATAGCCACTCTAGGACTTGACCCGGTGGTGTGGAAAATTCCCATATTTACGCCAAAAAACCAATCATAGCGATCGCCCCATAACTGATTTAAAATTAACATTAGCAGGTTAGGAATTAGAATTTGTATTTCGCGATCAACGGGTTTGTCGTCTGAATCAGGTAATTCGTAACTTGATGGTAGGTTGAGTAATTGGTTCTTGTTTACCATAATAATTTGATTGTGACATTTTAATTATTTAATTTTAGCAAATAAATGATATAGTAGGAAATGGCTAAACTTAAAAATAAATTGATAGTCTATGTTTACTTACGAGCAGGTACTAAATCAAGTATATAATCTTTCCTATACAGATCGACTGAGATTACTAGAAGCATTGCAAAAAATGCTGAATGAGGGGGGGAGAGTGGTGGAAAATGACGCAAGTGACGATCCTTTGCAAGTGCAAGAATGGCAGGTAGAGCATATTAAGGAAGGTTTACGTCAGGCAGATGCTGGCGAGTTTGCCAGTGATGAAGAAATTGCTGCCGCTCTAGCAAGGTGGCGACAATGAAGATAATATGGACTCGCCTTGCTTTGGAGGATATCAACAATGCTTACGAATACATTGCAGCTAATAATCCTGATGTTGCCCTAGATACCATAGAGCGGATTGAAAATTCAATAAATAGGTTGCTTCAGTATCCTGAGATGGGTAGATTAGGTCAGGTAGCGGGTACGAGAGAATTGGTTGTTACAGGTACGCCGTTTATTGTACCGTATCGAGTTAGGGGCGATCGCTTGGAGATTTTAGCAGTTATTCATGGTGCTAGAAAGTGGCCAGAACGTTTGTAAATTTTGGTGGGAATAGCGATCGCTTTTCTGTGCAGAGGAGTCTTTTTTGGAGAATAAGATTTTACCATCAATATTGGGAAAAGCACTCCAGTAGGGGTTTGGTCTCTAAACCCTAACTCTTTGACAATGGAAATCTACGAATTTTTACTCTGGTTGACAAAAACGACCAGTTACTCGCTCGTATTCATCTTCAAGCAACCACATTTGTGCTTCTTCGTAGGTGTCACCTGTAAAGATTGTTCTGTAGTTTTCCACTGGATTTTGTATGGAAAATTTGCCCGACTGCTCTTTAATTAGCATTAAAATATAGGGTGGAGAAAGATAAGGATCGACCCAAATTTCTGCAAACTCCCATTCTGTGGATAATTGATATTTTTGGCTTAGTTCATCTGGTTGTGCGCGTTCTTGTGCGAGGTATGACATGGTATTTACCTGTGGTCTTTTTGATTTTTATTTCCCCATAATATAAAATCCGGATAATTACTATAGCCTGCGTCATTGCGACTGGAACGGAGTGGAAGGAAGCAATCTCAAGGGGTTAGGAGATTGCTTCCTATCGTCGCAATGACAACTTTTAAACCGGATTTTATATAATAAAGAGGAATTAGAGTTCCATCTGATTTTAGTAGATAACCTATTGGTTCGGCAAAAAATAATCCATAGCGTTCGTATTTGTCTGCTATATCCTCTGCTCCCGTGCGTTCTCCTCTTTTGAAGATTTCAGATGCGACTCTTTCCATTGTTTCGCGATCGCTGAATAGATAGACTATTCCTTCTGTTTCTAATTCTCTTTGGGATTTTTCCGTACCAGGGAGATGCTTATCAATTAAACTGGTTCTAGTTTCCAGATAGATTTTGCGGTCGATACCACTCATATTATTTTTTTGTTAACGGATAATCTAAATGTATCAAAAAGCGATCGCTCTTCTGTACAGAGGACTCCTTTTTGGAGAGTAGGATTTTGCCATCCATATTGGCAATAGCAGTCCATTAGGGTACGTTAATAGACATCTCCAGAAAAGAGGCGACAGGGAACAGGGAAAAGTAATTGATGATTTCTGGATAAGAATTGATTCTATTTTTTATTTGTCAGATGTCTAATAAGTAATGTTAAGTTTATCAAAAAAAAATGTTAAGCTACAATCGATCGCCTCTAAAGATCTATTATCTTTAACTGTATCTTGAAATTAGCAAGATTAATGTGTCTAATGCTGAAATTAGTATAAGGTAGTTAAGAAAAATGTATATAACTTATGGAAACTGCAGTTGCTGTAGCCCAATTTTCAATCACTTTCTGATCGAACTTCTCCGTCGTAAATTTTTCGAGGGGACTAAAGCTTTCTCTGAGGCGATCCTCAGAAGTAATTTGCAATCATCTAAAATCCAGGTAGATAACACTTCAGGTGAAGGAGTAAACAATCCAACTTCAACACTCCCTGATACTGCCAATCCAGACATTTCAACGATGTCTGACTCTGGGGAACTGAAAATCTATATAGCCCAGAAGATTATTACGATGGAAGCAGCTCAACCGGAAATAAATCCAGCCACAACTCCCGAAGGCGGAGTCATAAGTGAAGAACGAATGCCAGCAGTCGCAGTACAAGGGGACACTATCTTAGCGGTGGGTATTCTGTCCCAGGTAAAGAATACACTGAGGGAACTCGGTAAGACATTTGATGAGGATAAAATTGTTGATCGTACCTTTAGAGACAAAGTCATCATGCCTGGATTTGTGGAGCATCACCTTCATCCATTATTGGGCGCTATGACTATGGCGGTAGAAGTTATCTCTATCGAAGATTGGACATTGCCTGGGAAAAAGTCTGAAGCCGCACATAATGAGCAGGATTATAAAGATCGTTTGGTACAAGCTCATAAACTTATGGATCAAAATGATCCAGAGCAGAAAGAGACACTTTTCACTTGGGGGCTAACTACTGAAGTCAAATAATTGGACAAAATTGTACATAAATAGACATTCTTTGTCATATAATAGAATCAATGTCATAGATTTATTGGAGGTATAGTACCCATTGTGCAATCAATAAAGACTAAATTAAAACTTAACAACAAACAAAAAACAATACTTGCTAAACACGCAGGTGTAGCTAGGCACGCTTACAACTGGGGATTAGGAACTTGTATTAGTGAGTATCAAGAAACCAAAAAACGCCCTAGTGCAATTACTTTGCATAAACGTTTAGTAGCTGAAGTTAAGCCAATCAATCCTTGGTACTATCAAGTATCAAAATGTGCCCCTCAACAAGCATTAAGAGATTTAGAAAGGGCATTCAAAAACTTTTTAACTATTCCCGGACGTGGATTCCCGAAGTTTAAGAAAAAAGGGAAAAAAGACAGTTTCTATTTAGAAGGTAGTATCAAAATTATTCAAGGAAACTATATAAAGTTACCCAGAATAGGAATAGTAAAAACTTACGAAATCTTACCATCTGTAATAGTTAAAAATGTGAGAATATCTAAACATGCAAATAATTGGTACATCAGCTTTAAATATGATAATGAACCAACCCATACTGCCAAAAGCGGATGCGACCCCGCGACGACGACAGTCGCACTTGGTAGCGCACCAAGCAAACGAGATGTTATCGGTGTAGATGTGGGAATAAACACTTTAGCAACTTGTAGCGATGGCACACCCTTTGCCAACCGTAAAGCCTATCAGCAAGCCAAAAAACGACTAACTCGTTATCAGCGCCGTGTCAACAAAAAAGAGCCAGGCTCAAAAAACAGAGGCAAAGCCATCAAAAAGCTAGCAAGACTACACAAAAAAGTAGCAGATATCAGAGCAGATGCACTTCATCAACTGACAACATGGGCGAGCTTTGAACCACAGCACCATAGTCATAGAAGATTTGAATGTAAGTGGAATGCTCAAAAACCATAAACTGGCAAGTGCCATAGCAGACTGTGGCTTTTATGAATTTAAGCGTCAACTTACATACAAGTGTGAGTGGTACGGCAGTGAATTAGTCATAGCTCCTAGATTTTATCCAAGTTCTCAAATATGTTCAAACTGTGGGCATCAACAGAAAATGCCGTTGAATGTGAGAACTTATCAATGTAGTGAATGTGGTTTCACTGCTGACAGAGATTTTAATGCTGCTGTCAACCTAGAAAACTATGTGAATAAGTAGGTGAAGTTCTCACCGATTTGAAGCCTGTGGAGAAGATAAGTTGCAGACTGCGGTCAGTGGTCTTCTGTGAGACAGGAAGCTAGCTCCAAAGCTCATGCAATCATTCATGGGTAAGTTTGGGTAAGTTTAGTAGAACGGTATCACCAGTATTTCCACAGTGAAAATCAACCGCTTTATCGCCATCAACTGGATGCGTTGTGCAAAGAAAAGATCCCCTATGAAGAAAATATCGACCCAAAAGACTATCGCCCCATTGTTATTTGGCATCGCTCCTGTCACGAGTTCATTTTTAATACTGCGGCATTAGATAAATACGGGATAGACAAGACACTTCTTCAGGATTTAGACGAGTTAACCAAAAGTCAAGCAGACGTGGAGAATGGACATTTCTTTGAAAAAGGACTCGAAGTGATTTTGGGCAAGATTGCCGGAGACTTTTTGAGTGAGGACCGAATCAATAACGGAGTCGATATGCTGAGGAAGTATTTGATATCCAAAGGTGTTACGACTATCTGTGAACCTGGAACTCAAATGAATAAGGATATTCAAGATGTCTGGAACACAGTATTGAACGATCCCAATGCAGCTTTTCGGACTTACTTTATCCCCGATGGTCGAGTCCTTTACGACACCCACAAGAAAAACAATAATCTAGGGATGCTGATCCAAAATACCAAAAGCTGGTTGAATCAAGGGGAAGGGAAAGTTGATTGGTTGCCACAACAGATTAAGCTATTTGCTGATGGGGCTATTTTTTCGCAACTGATGCAATTACAAGACCCCTACCTAGATGGACACCAAGGGGAGTGGATTGCTGAACCAGAAGACTATAAGGCTGCTTTTAAGCTCTATTGGGAAGCAGGTTATCAAATCAACACTCATGTTAATGGGGATGAGGGTTTGCGCGTAGTGGTAGAAACATTAGCAGAAAATATGAAAAGGTTTCCCCGTAAAGACCATCGCTTTACTGTTGTTCACTTTGCCGTCTCGACTGAAGAGCAGGTAAAGGCACTCGGAGAACTAGGAGCCATTGTTACTGCTAATCCCTACTATGTAAATGCCCTGGCGGATAAGTATTCCGAATCTGGACTGGGCCCATCACGAGCTGACAATATGGTTCGTTTAGGGTCTGTCGCATCCAAAGGTATGATTCTGTCTCTCCATTCTGATATGCCTATGGCTCCCGCCGATCCCCTATTCCTGGCTTGGTGTGCTGCAGAACGCCTTAATGTCACAGAGGATCGAGTAGCTGCTCCCAACCAATGTATCAGTATAGAACGATCGCTCAGTGCAGTAACTATTGAATCTGCTTACTGCCTAGGTTTAGAAAATGAGATTGGTAGCATCAAGCCTCAAAAGAAAGCTAACTTTGCGATTCTGGAGCATGACCCAATGGACGTAAAACGATTTGATGATGAACCAACAGATACAAGACCAATACTCAAAGATATTGGTATTTGGGGGTGTGTATTTGAGGGTAAAAAATTCCCTGTGGAGCCAGAAGAAGAGAGCGCTTCAGAAATACTTCCAGTGGAAATTAATCTTGAGGAGACAAAAGTCAACCTAGTAGGTTTGGCAAGCACTAGGGGCTAATAATAACTTTGTGTTGTTGGCGTTAGTGTTGCGTTCGCGTCAGCCTACAGTAGGGAAGTTCCATGGAACGTCCCTTTTTTCTGCGTTATAAGGTGCTACACTAGAATAAAAACCAAGTTTCAGATTAATAAGGAGAAAAAAATTATGCCATCCCCATTTCCAGGTATAGACTCATATTTAGAACATCCCGATTTATGGCCGGGATTACATCTATATTTAACTGTGAAAATGGCTGACTTATTATCTCCCCAACTAAGTCCTAAATATTTTGTTTCCCTACAAGTAAGAATGTATGAATAAAAAGATATAGAATCTTTATTTGCAGATATTCCTGATGTTTCAGTGGTGTCAAAAAAAGCCAAATTAACACATCAAATTCTACAGAATCTCAAGTTGCAGTAATAGAACCTTCCACAAAACCTACAACAGTAACTCTACCAATTCCAATAACTATTCGCCAAGGATATTTGGAAATTCAAGAAGTAGCAACTAAGGAAGTTGTAACTACCATAGAAATATTATCTCCTTCTAATAAAAGAGGTGGCAAAGGTAGGAAAATGTATCTAAAAAAACGATAAAAAATTTTAGATAGTCTGACTAATTTTATCGAAATAGATTTACTGCGTCGCGGTCAACGAATGCCTATTTTAGATCATAAAAATAAAAGTCATTATCAGATTTTAGTGAGTCGCGGAAAACAACGAACAAAAGCTGATTTATATGCCTTTAATATCCCAAATAAAATTCCTGAGTCTCCATTACCATTACGCCCAGAAGATACAGAACCAATTATAGATTTACAAGCTTTGTTAAATAATATTTATGATGTTGGCAGTTACGATTTAAAAATAGATTACACTCAAAAACCAGTACCATAATTATCAGAAAATGATGCAGCTTGGGCAGATACTTGGTTCCAACAACAAGGATTAAGATAATAATACAAAGGATAAAAGAAATGTCATTCCTGTTCCCTGTTATAGACTAATTTTTTGGCAAATTAATTAGTCTTCCGACTACAATTATTAATGCACAAACTAATACTATCGGCACCACGGGCAAAAATCCTAAAGTAAAACTTTGAGGAATCATACCTATCTGAAAACCAATAACCGCTATTTCCCCAAAAATAATCGAAATTATACAGCTCATAGGTGACATATTTTTTCCATATAAAGCAGCAATAACTGTGGGAAATAATACTGCTAAACCTGTAAAAGATTGAGTGGCGATCGCTGCAATTGTAGCCGGGGGGTTTGCTGCAAGAGTTAAACCAATTATTGCTAAAATAACAATTAATATTTTACCGACAAAAGTTTGTTCTGCAAGAGTAGCTTGGGGGCGAATATAAACAATATAAATATCTCTAGTAATCATGGAGCTTAATGCTAAAAGTTGAGAATCAAGGGTTGACATAAATGCTGCTAAAGCACCTACCATTACTAATGAAGCAATGCCAGTAGATGTATATTCTCCTAACATCATGGGAAAAATTTTATCTGCTTCTTTTCCTACTAGGTCGGGAAAGTTAATATGACCCCACATTCCGATTAAAACAGGACAAATAAATATTAAGGCGGTAATTAAGGGATATAAACTAGCAGAAATTTTTAGGGAATTAGCAGTTTTAGGAGTATAAAATCGCATAAACATTTGCGGAAACATCGGTACACTTAAACCCCAAAGCAACATATAACTAAACCATTTATGGGGAGTGAAAAAATTATTCATTCCAGAGCGAGAGAAAATTTCTGGTTTGAGTTCATAGACAGTGCGATTAGCTTCAGAAAAACCTCCGAGACTTTGAGCGATCGCTACTACTGCTACTATCATCAAAACCAACATTAAAATTCCTTGCAAAACATCGGTTAAAGCTACACTTCTCATTCCTCCTAAAAATACATATAGTACAATAATAAAGGTTAAAAAAGCTGCTCCCCAAAAATAAGGAATTTGTCCGTTAGTTAAATTTTCAATAATATAACCTCCACCGATTGGTTGTAGGGTTAAGTAAGGTATGGTAAAAATTATCATTACGGCTAAAAATAATAATTTTAGTGCTTGACTCGGGAGGCGATTTTCAATTAATTCTGACGGGGTAATGAAACCTTTTTCTTTTCCTAAAAGCCAAACTTTATAACCAATAAAATAAAATGTAATTCCTACGAGGGCTGTACCAAATCCCATCATGGGATAATAGCTGATACCAATACGATAACCAGCACCAGAAAATCCTAAGAAGGTAAAAGCACTAAAATTTGTGGCAATGAGAGTGAAAAATAAAACTATGGAGTTAATTTTTCTATCTGCGAGAAAGTAATCTTCTGGGGTATTTTCTTGGCTGCGATAACTGATAATTCCGATGGCTAGAGTTGAGAGTAAATAGATACTGATGATTAAGTAGGGAATTAGGTTTTCTCTCACGATTTATTCTCCTTTTTAGATTCAGTTTTCCAGAATGTTTGGGAGAAAACAAAAATAGCACAAGCGAGAATAATTTGTAAAGCAATAAAATAGAAAACCCAGGGTGGTAGATGGAGAATTGAAAAATAAATTGTTTGTTTCCATGACCAAAAATCTAGGGAGAGGAGGAAAATTACGGTAAAGCAGAAATACCAGAAATAGGCAGAGTTGAAAATGTTTAAGTTTTTCATATAGTAATCTTAATTTGAGTTGTTGGATATTGTATACTTTTAGGGAATACCGAAGCAATCAATATTAGTTGGGGAGCGAAAAAGAGTGGATTGATAATATAGCGTTTCTCAGCGTTAAAAAAGAATGTTACGAACAATAAGTGCGATTAAAACACAAATTCAGGAAATGTCCCTTTGACAAAAAAGAAAATTTCCTACCTCAAAACTGGTATTGAAACTATTCATTCTGACTCCTAATATCATGTCCGGTTGAACAGTTATAAATAAATAATGACGGAGCAGTCAGGAGTCAGTCCTCAGGAGTCAGGAAGGAAGAAAGAAGAAGGAAGAAGAAGAACAGGAGAAGGAGAAAGTTTTTTTATCACTAATTATCCGGACATGATATAACTCATAAAAAATAGCCTAGCTATTTGTAGCAAACATTTATTAAATTGGTATTATACCAGTTTTAAAAAAGAATACAGAAAATTTCAGGATCGTTAGGTACAGTTTAAGACTAATCTAGGGTTTGCTGAATAATATCATGTCCGCTGGTATCGTTTGTGTAAAATCAAGGGTGAATATCTACAGGAAATTTGGGGTTGCACATTATGGAATGATATTGCCAAAAATTAGTTTAGATTGTGACTAAAAAAAACCATTAATTAATCATTCTAGCAATTCTCAAATCCAAAATTTAATTCAATAAAAATCTCAAATCATTCGTCACTGTGCAATGCCGGAAATTTAGGTTTTTTCAAGCTTTTAAGCCTTCTTCCTTCTTCCTTCTTCCTTACTTCACTATACAATACCGATGTTACCGGACATGATATAAAGTCTTTTTGCTGAAGCAGGGAATAGGGAATAGGGAATAGTTAAGTACCTGGACAGAATTAATTGTGCATTTTTGACTGCTATGTCATAGAGCTATCAAAGGATAAACAATAAATTTATATACAAATAATTTTGTCTACTTACTTAAGAGTCAGGAGAAATGGGAGTTATAGAGAAGGTGATCGCTCATGATAGCAAGAGTGATTGTTCTGCTCCCCTCACCCCAAAATCCTAACTTTTTGAGCATGAAGAGCTAAAAACCTGGTACTTTTTCAAGACAAAAAAAGGCTAAAAGCTTTATCTGTAAATGCTTTTAGATTTAATCAGCAAGCCCTAATCTATAATTTTTATTCATTTGTTTGTTGTTCCCTGTTCCCTGCTATATTACAGCACTTTTGAGGATAGTAAGGTACAGCTATAAGACTATTTATTCCTATATTCCCTGTTGCCAGATGAGCTGTTGCCTGTTGCCTAGAGCAATAAAACTTTGTACCTCATCAACTAGAAAACTGCTGTAATTTTTAACCATTACAATAACGATTCCCAACCTAAGTTTTGAATTTGTTTTAGTGTCTCTCTAACGTCAATTTCTTCTACAATTTTTCGGTTATATATACAGATAATAACTTCTCTCACAGTTTGATTTTCATCAGATAAACTTTGGATTATTTGTGACAAGATAATTTGCCAAGCAACCTGAAGTGGGAAACCTCCCACTCCTGTACCTAGTAGAGGAAAAGCAATATTTTGCAAACTGAAGCTTTTGGTTTTTTTCATGGAAGTATGTACTACTCTTTTAATAATCTCTGGGGACGGCATTATTTGTTTTTCGTCAAAATCAATTACTACTCCATGAAATATTTTTTGAGCTTGTAATCTACCAGAATTTGTAACTGCAACTTCCCCAAAAGATAAAGGTGTTAATTTTTGCGCTTCTCTATAAATATCTTCTCCCCCAACTTCTATAATTCTGTTTGAAACTCCACCTCCCATAGTCAGGTAGTTGTCATCTGAACTAACAATAATATCTACTTCTAAGTTAGTAATATCACCTTGATAAATTTTTACTACTTTGTCATGTACTAAAAATTCACCTAAAAATCCTTCTTGATCAGATTGATAAATTTTTACTAATTTGTCAGACTGACAGATATCTAATTTCATTGCTATAGCAGAAAGAATATCCCACCAAATAGTTTCCTCGCTGAAAAGCTTAGATTTTCCTAGATCAAAACTAAACCATAACCAATTCAATATTCCTCCAGGGATATGACCATTGGGGGCATTTATATCGAAATTCAATTCCTCATAAGTTAAAAGTTTATCTCCTATTTTCCAGCCTAATTTTTCACGGAAATTATTATAATTTTCCAGGTCATTAATTTGATAACTATTATCTTGAGTTGCACCACAATTTTGCCAAACTTCTTTCTGAATACTCAAGCCAAATTTACCATTACTATATCTCACCCACAGATTATCTATTGTCAGTAAATCATGGCAGGGAAAATTGATAATATCTTCCCCTCTTAACCAACCTTTTGATTCTCGACCAGCTATTTTCAGCATAATAGCAGTAGTTTCTAAATCTGCTTCTCGCCATTTTCCTGCGGATAATAAATCCCGTAACCGAATATAGTTAATTTCATAATTAGAATGAAGACTAACACTAACAGGAATATCTGCGGGTGAGCTATCTATTCCTAGAGAAACAACATTACTTACATCGACATTTTCAACCACACCATTTTGATTTTCAGATACCTCCAACTTTTCCAATTCTTCAGGATGAGTAACAAAATAATCCTGTAACCACTCATAACCCCGCACCAAAAGTTCATCCAAACCTTCAACTCGCCATAGACAAACCATACTATTTTCTCCACCAGCAACCAAATATTTACCATCATTGCTAAAAGTAATACTCGTTAATTCCATTTCTGGAGTATCCCACTGTGCTAATTTGCGCCCAGAAAAATCCCACAATATAACAGTATAGTCACTTCCCACCGTTGCCACTCGTTGCCAATCCAAACTAAAACACACATCCACCAATTTTCCCTGATGCACCCTCCACTCAGTCAAAAGTTGCCCAGATACATTCCAAACTTTCACCCTCTCCCTACCCGCAGAAGCAACTTGCTCCCCATCAGCGCTAAAACTAACACTTCTGACCTTATCCCGATGAGCATTCCAATTTGCTAAAAGTTGCCCAGACAGATTCCAGATGCAGACCTTTCCATCCCACCCACCTGTAACAATACGATCGCCTTCTGAGCTAAAACTAACACTGGCAATTATTCTCCAATTACTGCGCTTTAGTATCGCTAATTGTTTTCCTTGCAAGTTGCGTAATATAGCTGTGCCATTTGCTCCCACTGCTACTAGGGATGTGCCATTGGGACTAAATTTTACTTCTAATATCAGGTCTTGATGGGGGTGACATTGACTGATAAGTTGCCCTTCTTCACTCCAAATTGAAATATTATTACACCCTGCTGTAGCTAGATATTTGCCATCAGGACTGAAACTGATGCTAGTGAGTCTACCTCGACTTTTCCACTGATGTAATATTTGACCAGACAAATTCCAAATTTTGACGCTGCCATCTTCTCCTCCGGTAGCTATTTTTCCCGTGAGGTTGCAACTAACAGACCAAACTGTGCCTTGTTGAGTTTTCCATTGAGTCTGCTGTTTTGGAAATATATTCCAGGTGCGAATTGTGCCGTCAGCACCCACCGTGGCAATTTGTTTTCCGTCTGAGGTAAAACTGATAGCTGTAACTGAGTTACGGTCAGCATGAAACTGAGTTAATAAATTTCCAGATAATTCCCAAATTTTGGTTATTCCATCTGCTCCTGCTGTAGCAATATAGCGGTCGCTGGGACTAAAACAAATATTGTTAATCTCTGTTTGTTCGGTTTCCCAATCAAAAAACCGCCGTTTGGGAAAATCCCAGAGTCGCAAAATTCCTTTTTTACCAATACAAAGTAGGTATTCTCCGCTCCAACTCATTTTTACATCTGTCAGACCAAATTCTTCAATGTAATTTGCTTTCAATTCTGTAGGTTGTCGTTTTAATCCCTTCCACAGTCTGACTGTATTTTCTCTGACTGAAACTGCAATACATTCACCATCGCGGGTAAAACTTACAGTAGTTTTCCAACTTGAATGAATATTTCGTTGCTTGAGGGATGATGTTCCGGATCGCGAATGCGTTTGCCGTGAAATATTCCATAGTTGTACTCCATTTTCTGCTACTGTTGCGAAATATTTTCCATCTGGACTAAATCTAATTTCATTAACTGCACCTTGATTACCATTAAACTGATTTATCTGTTGACCTTGTAAATTCCAAACTCGAATTATGCCTTCTTCTCCTGCTGTTGCCAAGTGTTTACCATTGGGGCTGAATTTCACACACAAAACTTCATTTTCGTCACCTTTTAGTTGTATTGAGTGGGGATTTAATAATTGCTGCAATAAAATTGTGCCATTGATTTCTGCAACAGCTAAATATTCTCCATCTGGGCTAAAGTTGATATCTTTAACTCCAATTTGATGACTAATAAATTGATTTTTTTGACTAATCTGAGCGAGAGTTTTTTGTAAAGTATATATTGGGGCGATAGTCGGATATTCTTTTAAAGACAAATTATGCCAAACTAATTTTTTTAACTTCTGTCCTGCCTGTATTGCTAGAATTAATGCCTCTATTTGATTAAATTCAAACTCTGATAAAGCATCATTCGTAATTTTATCAATCTCTTTAATTTCAGTTTCTGAATATACCGCCTCTACTTTTTCTTCTAAAAATAAACCTGCTTCGCGTAATTTATTTTCCACCCAATTCAGATTAAAAACCTCTGCATAAATTTTGTTATAAACCCTTAACTTTCCTTTCTGTTTTACTACCACCCCAGTCAGTCGTAATTCTCTATGAAACTGTTGATGATTCGCCTTAATATTTCCCTGCTGTAATATCTGTCGATATAATAATAGTAACTTACCCTGACTATGACTGCCGTAAAGTAAGCGATCGCGTATAGTCTTTAAATGTTCAGGTTCATCCTTTGCTTCCCAATTTTCAATAATTTGTGACCGAACAATTTCTACCACTAACTCTACCTCATTTTCTCTAGAAATATTAAACTTAACCTCTCTACAGTAAGATAAAATTACTTGACAAACTTTTTGAGTTAAAAATGGTTGCCCACCAGTCCAATTTAATACTTCTTTCAAGACTGCCATGCCATCATTAAAAACACCAGAAAATCCCCCAGCTAAAGGTTTCGCCTCATCAAAATTAAACCCCTCTAACTCAATAGCTTTACCAATATTAAAAGGCGTACTAATATGCCGATTTTTAATCAAATCAGATGGCGTTCCCACTCCCAATAAAGCAAAAGATAAACGTTGATATTCAGAATTATCAGCCCGTTGATTATAACAAAAACGAATCAAAGCAAAAAAGTCATCAACATTAAAATTTAAACTGAGGATACTATCAATTTCATCAATAAAAATTACAATATTTTTCCGAATTTCTCTCAGCAATACTTGCTCAATAAAATGACTTAAACGTTGTAAAGCAGAAAGAAAAGAGCGATCGCTCCACCAACTCAAAATATCAAACCGATCCAATAAGTCTACACTACTGGCCAAACTATAGACTATTCCCGCATACCACTGTTCCGAAGTAATATCCTGACTACCGATGGCCGTTAAATCTATAGCGGCACAAACAACCCCAGATGCGTGTAAACGTCGCATAGTTTGGACTCGCAGACTAGACTTACCCATTTGGCGGGAGTTTAAGACATAACAAAACTCTCCCATCATTAGGCCATCAAAAAGTTGCTCGTCTGCCTGTCGTTGGACATAAGTGGGAGCATCCACAGGTAGACTACCGCCGACTTGATAAGAGTATATTGAATTTGGGTCTAAGTTCATAGGGTCAGAAGCTAGTTCGAGAAATTATCTCCAAAATACATTATCTATTTTGGCAGATCTCAAACAGCGATCGCAAAGCACAACATTATCGCCCCTAAAAACCTCAAAATTATCCCTTTTTAATTTTAGTAAGTCTTTTACTTTGTCGGAACGCTGAATTGCTTTGGGTTTTGTTGTCTTCCTAAGCTAGGATATAGAGTATCCACTGATATCAAATCCGGTAGCATTGGTATAATTCAACATTTAGTAATAAAAGTCAATATTATAGAAGCAAACGGCCGTTTGCCCTTACTGACGCTAGAAATTATCATTTTCTTTGTGGGTTTAATACCCCACCGTCAACGGGGGTGTTCAAAATTACTTGGGGGAGCGAATCCCCATGTAATTTTCCTCCTGTCTCCTGTCTCCTGTCTCCTGTCTCCTGTCTCCTTCTTCAAATTACTCCGAAGTCAGGGGATTTGATATGACACACCATAGTTGGCAGAAGCTTCTTCAATTAGTGCGCGACGCTCCCGCGAACGCTCTGGCAAGAGTTCCATTCCAGCCTAGAGCGTAGTTTAATGAGTGCTTCGGGAGGGTATTTGCTTGCGACTCACGTCTTTCCTTTGACCTGCGCAATGTAGTGGTAAAGCCTGGGGTTGTTTTTGATTATGTGATTCATCCATTTGAAAAGCGCTGTAAAATTTACTTTATAAATCAGCTCTTAATAAATATCTAAATCCTCAAATTTAACTTGATGAAATTATCTGCTAAATTTAGCCACGGGTTGTTCCTCCTTTATAGGGAACAGGAGGGTCTTCATCAGAAGAACTCACAAAGTGATGAAAAACTTCTTCACCTAATTCATCAGAATATCGTTCTACCAGATTATTGTTAATTTCTATAGTAGGCAATCCCATTGTTACTACTACAATTAATGTCAATATAGATAGTATTAAATCATTTTTATTGTACATAACAATCACCTCTCAATCACAAAAATGAAACTTTAAATTCAGGTGTAGTAGAAGCAAAAAATTATCAAGAGGTATATTTATAATTCATTGCAAATAGATGTCTATGACAAAAATAATCAGAATAATTTTTTATTTAATTATTAATGTCGTTGTATAAATTATTCTTCAGTTAAGAAATACGGTTTTACGCAATATATAGTATTTTTTCCTTTACGGAATGAGAAATATTCAAGCTGTATGTAATTCTTATATAGAAGTTGTCGAATTGGTGAGAGATAAAATTCTAGGGAGTAGGCAACAGTTAAAAAAAAACTGTACCTAAGGCTTCTTCAGAAACGCTATATAGTAATTATAAAATTGGTGAGATACAAAACTCTAGAAAGTAATAAGTAGAAAAAATACTGTATATCATTAATATGATAAAAGCTATAGCAATTAGCATATCCTGTATCAGTACATCACTTTTTTTGGAGTTTTTAATATTATGGTGGGCTTTTTTTTATAGTCTCTAGATAGTTGGCAAAACTTAAAAAAAAATATTCCCCCTTTTGATACAGAAGGAATATTGCATGATGACTGAGTAGACAAAAAATTTGTTTGTACAGCAAAGAACTAGTTGTTTACGACATTAGGGTATAGAGTGATGATCAATTAAATAGGGGGAAATGTTTTTCCTATTGTTCCCTCACAGAAGTCCGCTACCAGATGCGTCTGTCGCCAACACTGGGTCGCACCGCTATTCCCTGCTTTACTTCAGTAAAATAACTATTTATGCTACTAATCTTCTAATCCAACCATTAACTGTAAACCGACTATGTTCAAATGCTTTTGATGGACAAACTACAGGCATTACCTCATGTCTGCAACGACTATTAAAAAAGATAATGGAATTATTAGCAGGCGTAATAGTTTGAAAATTCTCATGAGTTATTACTCCACCAGCTTTTAATTCAGTATCATAAATTCTTAGCTCACCTCCAGAAAAAGCTTTGGGTTCTTGATAAAAATAATACACATAAGTAATTTCTCTACTTGCTGTTTTTTCGCTACCCGCATCATTATGAATTTTGTAATAACATCCATCATTATGTGCTGTTAGTTGCGCTTCAATTTCTGATATCTCGAAAGGACGAAAATTTAGTTGAGCTAATACTTCTGGCAAGGTTTGTAATATTTTGCTTTGAATAAGTGTTGATAATTCGGGAAAGTATTGTGAAAATAGTACATAAGACTGCCGATATCGATCTGCTTTAGTGGTAGTGGTTGATTCAATATATTGGTCGCGTTTTTGAATGGCAATTTCTATAGCTTTTTGATTTTCTTCGGGAGATAAAAAGTTTTGAAGTTCTACATGAACAGCAGGTAAAAATGTAGATTTTACTTGTGCTATTTTAGGTGTATAAGCAGAAATATTTCTTGTTAAATTATCTGTATTTAATTGGTTTATTTGTTGTTGAGCATCAGATATTAATGTACTTGGCGATCGAGGGTTGGTTTGAGACAAAATACCTGTCATTTCTAGAATTTTCAGGGCTACTGTTGCTCGTTCTTGTGCCGGAAGTTGTTGATTTTTGAGAATTTCTTCTAAAGTATCAATTGACTGAAACAGTAATTTATTTACTCTTTCTACTGGCACAATATTGTTGTTAATATTATTATTCCTTGCTGATGATTCTGTGTACATAATTCAACTCAATTATTTACTAAAGGTTTGATGACGTTTTCTGTTAATAGTTTATCTCATTGGTTTAGATAAAATCTCAATGAACATTCCTAAACTTATCTGAATATCACATATAATTCTAATTGAAATCTAATCTTTAATGTTGATGTCCAAAAAACTTGTACTGATGGATCATGATGGTGCTGTAGATGATTTTCTCTCCACTGTTTTACTAATGACCATGGAAAATGTTCAATCTTTAGGAGTAATTGTCACCCCTGCTGATTGTTATATTGAACCTGCAATTAATGCTACTCGAAAAATTTTCGATTTAATGGGATGTTCTGATGTTCCAGTGGCAGAAAGCACAGTACGTGGTGTTAATCCTTTTCCAGTTTTATTTAGAAGAGATTCTTTTGCTGTAGACCATTTTCCGAACGTGGTGTTAATCCTTTTCCAGTTTTATTTAGAAGAGATTCTTTTGCTGTAGACCATTTTCCGATTTTAAATGAGAAGGAAACTATTGATACTATTTTAGTTTCAGAACCTGGTCAAAATTTTATGGTACGAGTTTTAAAATCAGCACCAGCACCTGTAACATTAATGGTAACTGGTCCTTTAACAACTGTTGCTGTAGCTTTAGATATTGCTCCAGAAATTGAGTCAAAAATTCAAGAAATTGTGTGGATGGGTGGTGCTTTAAATGTACCGGGAAAAGTTTTTTATTTGCGCTCTTATCCCGACAAGATATCATGCCTCAAATCACCAACGCCGAATAAAGATAAATTAATTTATGAATTAATTATATTTTCTATAGTATTAAATTAATTCGATCGGTTCTTTATTTGAAAACAAAAAATTGCTCACTTCTCTACTACCGAGCGCAAATGGTCAAATTTTAACTTTAGCTGGTGAATTAATTTAACTTGTTTGATAACTCCATCAAAAAACCGCTAGTCCTGCTCCGGTAATGGTAGATGAGGATAAACAACGGTGCTTCATGGGAGTAATATCATGTCCGTTGGTATCGTTTGTGTAAAAGTTAGCGTGGATATCTACAGGAAATTTAAGTTTTTTTCTTGCTCAATTGCCTTCCGGAGCTGTTGCCTTCCTGTTTGTTGCCTGTTGCCTACCTTTGCTATACAATACCGATGCTACCGGACATGATATAAGATACAAGCAAGGGAGCAAGATGCTCCCACTGCTTTTGTCCTTGAAAAAATAATTACAATAGACCACCATTACAATGCACCACCACCAAAAAACCTTTTATCATCCAACTGAAAAATCCTATAAATATAAATACTGACAATTGACTGGTAAAATCCGATAGACAGCTTCAACTTCAGAGTAGAAACTGTTACAAATTTATGTTCTTTATTGTAGAGAAAATCATAATTATGGTAGAACACAAACGTATTGGCATCCTTACCAGTGGAGGAGATTGTGCAGGCTTAAATCCAGCAATTCGGGCCGTCGTATATCGCGCAATTGGAACTTATAATTGGGAAGTTTTTGGCATTCAGCAAGCTACCCTGGGATTGATGGAACGTCCACCAAAAGCAATCAAACTTGAAATTGAAAAAATCGACCCCTTACTCACAGCAGGTGGTACAATTTTAGGAACTACTAATAAGGGTAACCCATTTGCATTTCCGATGCCAGATGAAACTGTTCGCGATCGCTCTGAAGAAATTATTGAAGGGTATCGTTTATTAGAGCTTGATGCTTTAATTGGTATTGGGGGTGATGGCAGTCTAGCTATTCTCCGTCAACTTGCTCAACAAGGAAATTTGAATCTAGTGGGTATTCCCAAAACCATTGATAATGATGTCAGCTGTACTGAACTTTCTATCGGTTTTAATACTGCTGTCAAAATTGCCACAGAAGCACTAGATCGCTTACATTTTACTGCTGCTAGTCATAGTCGAGTTATGATTCTGGAAGTAATGGGGCGAGATGCGGGACATATTGCTCTCAATGCTGGTATTGCAGGTGGTGCAGATGTAATATTGATTCCCGAAATTCCTTACCAAATAGAGCGAATATGTGACTACATCCGTAAACGCCAAGATTTAGGCAAAAATTACTCTTTGGTAATTGTCGCAGAAGCAGTGCGTACTGAAACAGGAGAAGCAGTCACAACTAATGATTCTTTGGGTCAATCTAGATTTGGTGGTATTGGGCAATATCTAGCTAATAAAATCTCTGCTTGTAGTAGTGCGGAAATTCGCGTCACCGTCTTAGGTCATATTCAACGTGGCGGCATTCCTTCCCCGACTGACCGCTTAATTGCTTCAGCTTTTGGGGTAGCAGCAGTTGACCTCATTGCTGAAGAAAAATACGACTACATGGTAACTTGGCAAAATCGACAGGCGATCCCTGTGCCAATTACAGATGCGATATCTAAATACAGAGCGGTAGATCCTAATGATACTTTAGTTAAAACTGCTCGGAGTATGGGTATTTGTTTGGGAGATTAATGTTAAAAGTTGGGTGGGAAAGTCTTTTCCTACCCGATGGATATTAATTTCAGGCGTTGGTGAATCAAGCTATGAATTAAGATATTATTAAAGGTAAATCAAGAGAGAGCTTGAAACACTCATGACAATGACTCTAGTTTTACGCCTAATTCCGAGCGCGTACAATAAACCCGTTGTGGCACAGTCTCGTCTTTTATCTCTTATCACTATCCACTAGCTTGTTCATATCGAGCAGAAGAGTATCTTCATTTCCACTCATCACCAAAGGAAGCTTACCATCCCATGATTCTAGGAACAGTTTTTGAATGACTAATTCAGAACCCTGTGCTTTCAAGCTTTCCGCTTCTAGACGATTGGCCTCAGCTTTTCCCTTAGCACGATTAATCATTGCTTGTGCTTCTTGCTCGGCCTCTTGAGCAATATATTTGGCTTTTTGAGCTTTCTGTTCCGCGATTTGTTTTTCCTCAACTGACTTAGAAAACTCTGGAGAAAAATCCACATCAACTAAGGCAGTGGCAACTACCCTAATACCAAATTTCTGGAGACGCTCAATTATGGAAGCATTAAAAGTCTCCATCAACTCTTCTCGTTTAGTCACAGATTCCTCAGCTTTCAATTTAGCTGAAGCAATTTTAAAGGCTTCCTGCGCTTGAGGTTCAACGTACTTCTCTTTAACATTATCAAGGGTTCCTACATCACGCAGGATATTTACTAGCTCACTGGGTTGTACTTGATAATTTACCACAACCTCGGCGGTGATATCTTGTAAATCCTTAGAGGCTGCAGTCAAGCCATTAATCTGGTGTTTTTGCACCCGAATGTCGTACTTGTTAACCTTAGAGACAAAAGGAAGTATGATATGAAGTCCTTCACGCATAGGCTCTCCCTCACGGACAGAACCGAGTACCTGCAAAACTCCGGCTTCACCAGGTTGAAGAATTAAGAACGTACTGCGGAGCATCACTATACCAAATAATCCCAGTAAAGCAGCGATACCAATTTTTATCGGATTTTCAATGTTGAGCATAGACTTAGAAGTATTTAATGTTCTAGGAGGAGGAAATTTTTGTCTTGGTGGTTTATTCATAAAGTAAAATATTTTCAGTGATTACATTTTGAAGACATTTCATTCGACTGTTTTTGGACTTTTCAATCTCCATTAAATTATTCTCCATTATTAGTAATACAAATTCCGCACGTCGATTTATCGTATAAAGAATGGTGATTTGCAAAGTATTTTAACCTCATCCATTTTTCAACCTGGAGTTTGGGACTAAACTCTAGTATTATAGTTTCAATTGATAAGTTCTATATAACTCTATTTCCAGTTTTAAGGAGGATATGCAGTTATACTAGGCGTAAAACTAGAGTAATTGTTATGAGTGTGCCAAGCTCTCTGCAATCACAAACTAGATAACGAATTTACACCATTTCAGCTTTCACTATTTATTAAAAATAGTTGATCAAAGGTATAGCATAATTTTCTAGGCAAGGAATTAGAAGTCTTACCATAAAAGGATTATAAAATTAGTTGACAGGCTCATTAGCATATTCTCCCAGGATTTTAGTAATAATTTGATGATAATTATTTATGGTATCCATGAACAAATAACCTCCTGTTTAGCATCAAAAGTTATTAAACTCAGTCGTTGATTTTTAAATAATATTTGACCGATAGGTAAAACCTCAAATTCAGATATAATAATAGTATCAAATAATTGTCAAGTATTAATATATAATTATGCCAGCTCAAGATATATTCCATGATGCTGTCAAAAACGCCTTAATTAAAGAAGGCTGGACTATTACCGACGACCCTCTATACATAGAATTTGGTGGAGTTGATATGTATGTCGATCTGGGTTCTGAAAAACTTGTTGGTGCTGAATCTGACCTACAAAAACTCTTTATTACTCAAGCTAAAAAACAGAAAATAGAGAATGGTTTTCAGAAGTGTCTGTAGTGCCATTACAACAATCATTAAATGACTTAAACCAGGTTTACCAAAACTTTTTTAATTCAACTAAGGGTAAAAGAAAAGGTAAAGCAATTAAACTTCCCAGATTCAAAAAACGCAGGTCAAAACAAACTGCCTGGTTTACCTTAAGAGGATTTCAACTACATGAAGACAAAGTATACTTAGCCAAAATAGGTTGTTTCAAAGTAGTGTGGTCAAGACCCTTACCAGGAGAACCATCATCAGTAACAGTAATCAAAGATTCAGCCCATAGATACTTTCTGAGTTTTGTAGTAGAAATTCAACCACAAAAACTACCAGAATCCAGCAAATCAGTAGGCATAGATTTAGGCATTTCTACATTATTCAGCAATGGTAAAAAAGTAGATGCACCAAAACCATTAAAAAAACGAATTAAAAAGTATAGAAAATTAAGTAAATCATTATCAAAAAAAAGTAATGGTTCTAAACAATATGAAAAAGCCAGACTCAGGGTAGCTAAATTTTCCTTCGGAATGCTGCGCAAACATAGTAAATTAAAAGATACTAGAACAGATTTCCTGCATAAATTATCCACAGAAATAATTCGTGAAAACCAAACAATTATTCTGGAAGATTTAAACGTTTCAGGTATGATGAAAAATCGGAAATTGTCCAGAGCTATTAGTGATTTAGGCTGGAGACAATTTCGTACATTATTAGTAGGACATACCTCTATTCCCTGTTCTCTCACAGGAGTGCGCATTCTCTCTGTTACTTGGCATTCTCATGGGGAGGAAACTATTCCCTACGGGACGCTTGCGCGTTTTCCTACCGAGTACTGCGCAAACATCTTGCGGAGCAAAACGCCGGGTTCCGAGCACTTGTGTCTGTCGCCGACGTGGGGTCGCACCGCTGTTCCATTATAGAACCCATTTGGGTTCTATTTAAAAATATAGGGGGAGTGTGGGTAGATGGTGAATCTGGAGACAAATTTACACCTTTTCCCCTTATTCTATTTCTCGAACTCCTGAGTTCTGACTCCTGACTCCTGTGCCAAAAACCCGTACCGCTTGCAAAGATATCAAATGGCTTCTATATGAAATTGGGGCGTTGGTGATTTGAGGTATGATATCATGTCCGGATGAGAGGGCGTTCAAAAAACTTTCTCCTTATACTCCTGTTTCTTCTTCTTTCTTCCCTCCTGACTCAGTTCTCATGAGTACCCCTCCTGGGAGGGGGAGGGGCGAGGGGTGGGTTGACTCCTAAGTAATTAAGATTAATATCATACACGCTATTCAGCAACGCCGAAAATTGGTATTAAGCCATCACCATTCCCCCATCCACATTAAATACTTGACCTGTAATATAATTAGCAGCACTATCAGCAGCTAAAAATTTAATCATACCCGCTACTTCTTCTGGTGTACCATAACGACCGAGAGGAATAAATTTGATAATTTCCTCAGAATTTTTCAAGTCCTTAGTCATATCAGTCGTTATAAACCCAGGGGCAACAGCATTTGCTGTAATGCCACGATTAGCAAGTTCTTTTGCTACACTTTTAGTAAAGCCAATAACCCCTGCTTTAGCTGCACTATAATTAGCTTGACCAGGATTACCCATTTGCCCAGTTACAGAAGCAATATTAATAATACGACCACTCTTTTGTTTGAGCATAATTTTGCTAACGGCGCGGGTACAGAGAAAAACCCCCGTCAAATTTAAGTCTATTACTGACTGCCAGTCATTGGGTTTCATCCGCAAAAGCAAAGTATCGCGAGTAATACCAGCATTATTTACTAAAATATCAATGCGACTCCATTTTTCCATCACTTCTTTGACGAGGGTATCAACCTCTTCAGCTTTAGAAACATCTGCTTGAAGTGCCATGCCATTGCCTCCCGCAGCAACTATTTCTGCCACTACTTCCACAGCCGCTCCACTAGAGTTAGCATAGTTAACAACTACATTTGCCCCTTCCATTGCTAATGCTAAAGCTGCTGCTCGACCAATTCCTCTAGATGCACCTGTGATTATTGCTACTTGTCCTTTCAAACGCTGTAATGTTTCGGGTAATGCCTCCATAATCAAATCCTTTCCTATATGGTTTAAACTAATTTATCTTAGGGGATTATGGCTTGTTGAGTTAAGCTAATATAGTGTTACGCGCGAGGCAACAGCTCATCTGGCAACAGGCAATAGGGGAATACAAAAGGGTTTCAGCTTTTATTCATTTTAAATACCTTAATGCATAGCGCTATAATTTATAGGTTAAGTATATATTTTCTCAAGATGGCAATTAAAAAGCAGTTTAATAGTTTTGATGAATTACTTGCTAGTTCAAAAATACCTGTTCTAGTGGATTTTTATGCAACTTGGTGTGGCCCTTGTCAAATGATGGCCCCTATTCTCGAACAGGTCAATCAAAAAATGAAAGATCGACTGCGGATAGTTAAAATTGATACAGATAAATATCCTCAGTTGGCATCAAAGTATGGCATTCAAGCTTTGCCAACTTTGGTTTTGTTTAAAAATGGTCAGCCAGTAGAACAGATAGAAGGGGTTATACAAGCACAACAGTTAGTTGAACGCTTAGAGAATATTGTCTAAGTTTAATTAAATATTCTTGAAGAAATAGACATAATTATGATTTGGCTGAATATCATATTTATGCTCACATTAAAAGCAAAAATATGCTAATATACCAGCTAAGTTGATAATAGTAAAAAGATATTATTTTTAAGTGGAAATTGCTTGTTATCAAATATACAAATGTTCATTACTCGCTCTTTAAACTACTAACTTGAGATTATCAGTTCTAAATGTAATAAATAGTGGCGAGCTGATTGAACTTATCAGAAAATAATCAATATGGCTATTTACTCCTGGAAGCAATTTAAACTCTCTGTTGTGAGTGCTAATGAGTGGTTCCGAGAAACTCCTGAAAGAGCTTTGGATATGGCTTATGATGCTGCCCTCAATATTAAGGCGATTGAAGATCAACATTTTGAAGGTCAACAGATTTCTTTAACATCAGCTAGTTATGGTGATAGTGTTAAGTCTTATTTTAATTCTGCATTGAAGCGATATTTAAAAGTTATTGAAACTAGATTAGCTGAGTTTAATGCAAGTATTTCAGTTGTAGGTATTTTTGAGAAAAATCAGTTTGGCGATAGCGAGGATAAACTCAATAAATATTATCGGCAAGAATTTCAGGATCGACCATCAATTATTTTGGGAAAATTAGAGTTTATTGATGAAGTAGCTAGTCGATATCGTAAACAAACAAAATCTCCAATTCAAAAATCTAATTCAATTGTAGAAGTGCCTGATACTTCATCTTCTTTAGCTATAATATCTAGTCAAGAGAATAATATTAATAATTCTACTAATAATATATCATCTAATTCTGCTATAAATACTACAGAAACACTAAAAAGAGATCAACCTGAAACTAGCTTTTTACCCCGTTCATTATTAAATACTTTCAAAAGAATCAAGAAAGAGTTAGACCCAGAAGCTGAAGAAGATGTAATTAAGAAATTTAGAAAATCTAAAGTTAAGACTATTACTTCGGTTAGATTTATTTTACTATTGATTTTAGTGCCTCTACTAATTCACCAGTTATCAAAAATAACTTTTGTGGGTTACTTAGTCGATAATTTTATGCCAAGCTCTAGTCAACAAGAAGAGATTTTTATTAACCGCGACTTGGAAGAAGAAGCTTTGATGGAGTTGCGCAAATATGAGGAAGAACTTCATTTTAAAATTTATTTAGGCCATAGTCCTGAATTATTCCCAGAATTATATGAAGCTGGAAAAGAAGTTTCAGAAATACCCAAGCTTCAAAGAGAAGAATTGATTGAGCATAAAGTAGAAGAAAAAGCTCAAGAAATAGCTTCGGAATATAAAAATAGAAGTAATAATGCTATTAAAAATATTTTTTGTGACCTGATATCTTTGATTTCTTTTGTTGGCATTATTTCTGCTAATAGAAGAGATGTTGAGATTTTAAAGTCTTTTATGGATGATGTGATATATGGTCTTAGTGATAGTGCTAAGGCATTTATCCTGATTTTGTTAACAGATATGTTTGTGGGGTTTCACTCCCCTCATGGTTGGGAAGTGATTTTGGAAAATGTTGCTAGACATTTTGGAGTAGCAGAAAGTAGAGATTTTAATTTCTTGTTTATTGCAACTTTTCCGGTGATTTTAGATGCTGTTTTTAAGTATTGGATATTCCGTTACTTGAACCGTAGTTCGCCTTCTGCAGTGGCAACTTACAAGAATATGAATGAGTAATATCAATTATCAAAAAATTCCTGAATTGTTAATATTAATATAGTCTTAATCTTAGCTAAGTTTATATAGATTAAGCACTTCCTGAGGAGCATTTTTAATCCAATCAACCATTTGTTTAACTCCCTCTTCAATATTTACTTGATGTTCATATTGTATTATTTCCTTGGCTCGCTCATAAATACCCCAGCTTTTAGTCAGTTCACCAGGCCTTAATGGGAGTATTTTGGTTTGAGGTATAATTCCAGTTACATTTTCAATAATACTTAGCAACTCAGCAAAATTTGTTCCCTTGCCACTACCAATATTATAAAAGAATGCTCCTTGTTTTTCAGATTGCGCAGCTAATACATAAGCCCTTGCAATGTCACTTACACTAACATAATCTCTGACTTGATTTGAAGGTTCACCAAAAATAGAAATTTCTTGATTTTTTAACACATAAAGTGTATATAGAAGAACCTCATCAAGTGTTACCGGACTTTCCCAGGGACCATAAATGTTGAACATCCTCAAACAATGTGCTGTATATCCATAGGTTCTTGCACCTGCCAATACCTCTATTTCGCCTTGAAACTTAGTTTTTGCATAGGGAGATGCTGGTTCTGGGTATATATTTTCTGTTATTGGCAGTTTGTCTTCTGTTACTGCACCATAAACTGCTGCTGAGGAAGCATAAAGTATTTTAGGAACACTAGCTGCTACACAAGCATTAACAATATTTTTTGTACCTAGCGCATTGAGACTAAAATCATCATTCATGTACTTGACACTCCAGGGAGTATCAATATTTGCTGCTAGATGAATCACTAAATCAGCCCCTCTAAAAGCTCTTGGCCAATCTCCTCCCAAGTCCCGAATATCATTTTCGATTAGTTCAACTAATTCTAATTCTTTTTTGTTTCTGAGTCCGGTACGCATATTGTCAATCACAACAATATTATCGGCTATGGGCTGAAACTGAACAATTATTTCTCTACCAACGAAACCAGCTCCCCCCACAATAACTACTTTTGAAAATCTTTTATTGAATTCTACCACTATAATACTCCTCAGATCGGTTATTTCCTGAACGAAAAACAGTATAACATTAAAATATAATATTCTCTATTGAGTCAATTTTTACTTGATTTATATCTTTATTAATAAGAATTTAATGTCTTATAGTTCATAAAAATATGGTCAAATATGACATATCCTTCGGATCGCAGGTGTTATTCTGACGCTCGTGAACTACAACACCACGCCAGTTGCTTCAAGTCGGGAAACCCGACCAACGCACTGGCTTCTCTATCCCATAGTCAAAGACAAAAGGGAGCTGCTTTTTTCATAATGTTCAAAGAACCATTCACATCAGCATTGATTAATCCAATGCTTGCGGTACAATTGCATTCCTCTTTGTCTTGATGCAGTCGCTCATGGGGGAAACCCCCAAGACCGCGCTGCATCGCTTTATTCTTTTTCCTGAGAAAGTGACTTGATTATTCTGACCTTTCTTGTAAACAGGAATCAAATCATTATCTATAAAACTTGATGCGGAGGTATAAGATTCTTCTGTAATAATTACATTTATGCCTACCATCTTGGCTTGATAAGATAACATTTCAATTAACAAGTTAATAGGGAACACAGACAAAATATGAAATGTTTCTTTTCCCTAAACTTATCTTCTGCTTCCACTCTTCATTGTGCCCAATTATCAAAGTTCCTATTTTCTGATTAATTAGAGTATCAATAATTAAACGAGACGCAATACGCAAGATAGTCATTGATTTTAAATTCTCTTTTTAGCATAAGTTTTTTCAGTCTTTTGCTCGATCTATTTTCCTGGAGTTGAGATTGTAGGAAGCTTTTCACTTTGTTATAGTATTGATTGATAGATTTTAACGGTCTGCCATTTATCACTCTTTGGTTTTATTCCGGCGCTTATTAAAAGTTAATGTAGCTAGATTGTTTAATCCTATATCAATACTGGCACAACGATTTTTCTCTAGCTCGTATTGTTTTTCACATTTCTCATAAATCACCTCAATTATATAATGGTTGAGTCTCGGGACAAGACGAACTTGTTTAATTTGTGAAGTAGGTACTAATGTTTTTAGATAAATCCCTGTATAAGTAGGATTAATAATTCCTTGTTTTAATTGTTTTTTACTGATAGCTTGTGTCCTATAAACTACAAGATTTCTTCCTGTTATTTGATTTTTATATCTCGGAATACGAGGACGAGCATTAAACTTTGATGCCTTGGTGTTTATCAACTTCATTCGCTGCTAAAAAACTCTTCGGTGTTTCTATCTAGTATCATCAATATTTGTTGAGACACTTTAGCTGGAATTGCTTGATAATCTGATTGAGTAGAGAGTGTTTTTTGCAGGTCATAATAGGAATTATTTGTCTTTTCAAATATCAAAGACTGACGAACTAAATAATTAGAATAGTTATAGAGATTTTTAGACAAGAAACACAGTCGGTCAATTTCAGGATAAAACCGATGATTTTTTGTATGGGATATGTCTCTCAACTAATCTCATAAATCAAGGGGTTAAAATTATATTAGGATTCGAGGATTTCGGAATTTTTATTATTATTTAGTCTGAAACTCAAGTGCCAATTTCATTATACTATTAAACCTTTGGCCTTGGAGTTATTAAATTTTGTCAAATATTTAGTAGCTCTTTTGTATAAATCAACGAAGATATTTGATATCACTTGACTATATATGACTATATTTATGTATAACTTTTATGATACCAATTCACTTTAAGGATGTCACAAATAGTTTCGCTCCTTATAAATGTCAAATTATTGTAGGATAAAAGTTTTTAGTCTATCAAATCTAACTTTCTGACTTCTGAGTTCTGACTTCGGTGAAACGGTATTACATCTTAATCTGGTGGTGGTACATAGTAATGGTAAAGAGAGTGTGGGGGGATGGGGAGATGGGGAGATGGGGAGTGTGGGAGAAATTAAAAAATATATATCTTCACCATTACCATGCAGGACTACCCTTAATCTTTCTTGGGTAACGAGGTTGACAAGGAGTTCCTAAACAAACCTGACCTGGTGGCATATCTTTAAAAACACTACTCCTAGCACCAATAACAGCATTAGCACCAATATTAACGCCTGGAGCAATAAAACAATCTGTAGCAATCCAGGCACCATTACCAATATTAATACTTGCTGTTTGTAAAGCAAATGTGGGGTCTTCCATATTATGGCTACCAGTACAGAGGTAACTTTTCTGAGAAATAACGCAATGTTGACCTATTTTTATATGGTCAAGACTGTACAAAACTACGTCGTCTCCAATCCAACTATAATCGCCGATCGCTATTTTCCAAGGGTAGGTAAATCTGGCAGTGGGGCGAATTAAAACTCCTTGACCAATTTTGGCGCCAAAGAGACTTAATATTAATCTTCTCAAACCATATAGAGGTTGGGGAGTTAGTGGGAAAGTTATTGCTTGTACGAACCACCACAACAGTACAAACCAACCTGGTTTACCTCGGTCATACCAAGATTGGTTGTATTTACGAAGATCGACCCAAGATTCTGTTTGTTGGTTATTTATCATTGAGAGTTAATTTTTTTTAGGCTTGACTCTAATTTTATCATTTTATACCATTTAGATATATAAACTAGGTAAATAGTGATTTTTATAGACTTAGAGTGAAATTTACATAAATTCCCTATAATACCTTGATTAGCATATTAGCATATAATAGTTAATTTTCAAAGGTTTATTCAATTTATTTTGACTGTGGAATAGATTAATAAATTGAGTCATAAAAAGAGCAAATCTCCAGAATAATTTTATCTATTTCTGTGATTATTTTTCTGGTTTGTCTGATGCAAAAAATAACTTTTGCCGACTCATCGGTTATGGTGTAGATAAATAGTTACGAGGGAAAATTGAGAGAATTTTGATAAATTTTTCTACCACAACTATATATAGATAAATGAATTTTTTATCTTCGGTTTGACTATGTGACTATTCGAGGGAAAGCTCAGAATAATTTCATCTATTTCTGTGATGACTTTTCTGGTTAATCTAGTGGCAATAATAATTTGTGCCCACTCATCGGTTGTGGAGGAGAGAAATAGTTATTTGGGAAAAGTTGAGAAAATTTTGGCAAATTTTCCGACCTCATATCTAGTTAGATGGGATGACAACTATATATAGATAAATGAACTTTTTATCCTCAATTTGACTGTCTGACTATCTGAGGGGAAAGGTCGGAATAATTTCATATATTTCTGTCATTATTTTTCTAGTTTATCTCAGAGCAAGAACAGTTTTTTGATAGCGATTAATCTCTCCATCGGATAATTCCCGGTTAGCTTTTTTTCTGTCTTTAAGCCATTTATCTAAAACTTGGTAGCTACCGATTTTAAATTTCCATACTTTTTGACTAACTCCTGTAAAATAATAATTTTTGTTAATCCATATTTTTTCATTTGTCGGGTCATACTTAATTTCTTTGACTAGATTTTTACCATCCCCTTGATAATCAATAGTGGTTTTTTCTTCTGGATGTAAATCTGGTAAATTTTTGAGTAAATGTAGATTAGCTAATGCTTCTCCTTGAGTTGTTAATTGTTCAAATAATTGATTATTGCTTGTGAGGGGAAGGCGAGGAAAGTCTATTTGTAAAAATTCAGCGTATCTTTGTCTATAAGTAGGGGAATGAAATATGGCATAAGCGTAATAAAAGATATTTTCTGGTGTAGGGATGTATCCTAATTTTTCTTGGATGACAGTTAAAAATTTTGAGGATAAGTTGGCTGTTTTTTCCACAAATAAATTTGTTTGTCCGCTTTCTGTATCGGGGTAAATGTAGAGAGGAAAATAATAACTTCTTTCTCTTGAATGAATTGAAATACAGTTTCCATCTCCTATATCTTCAGTCACTAAACAATGTCTAAATCCTAGCTCTTTTTGTTGACGACATGAAATTAACGCTAGATTGTCTGATTGTAAATTTACCATCACTTCATTCCTCGGATATTCAACAATATTTTGATAATAAAAACAGAATCTTGTATCAAAAGGACGATATAAACAAGTAGTTAAATAACTTTTATAGTTTGAATTATTACACAATAACTTTCTATTTACTTCAATTTTCCAATCACGAGTATTTTTAAGATTATATCTATTAGATAGTTGTTCATCAGTTATGGTTAAATATCGAAAATCCTGGATTCGTTTGAGAAGCACATCTCTATCAAAATCTATGACAAAATTATCTCTGTGAGTGTTAATTCCTGTAGAGTTAACAGGGAAAATATCTATGACACTCCATCCTTGATTATATTCTTCACTCAAATCAAAATTTTTAGGCAAAAAAAAGAAATTAGGCTGAGAAGGTTTTAACTTTATCCAGTCAACATCCTGAAAATTTACATCCTCTAAAAACTGATATTTATCCTCCCTTTTTCCCCATAAATCAAAATAAAAAACACCAGCAGGTAACTTCACACCATCTCTCTTTTTATAAACCACTGAAAAAGCATCAGGTTCACTTTTTTGCCTCACTGCAATTAAAATTGCCACATCTTGCTGAATATCAAAAACATTTTCATCAACCTCTCCATCCGGGGTCGTTTCTTTTAACAAAGAATTACCATGTAAATCCATAATATAAAGACTATCAAAATATTTCATCAACTCCTCTCTCATTCCGCGATGAATTAAACCATTAATATAAGAATGATTAGTAATCAAACCTATTACCCCATGCCCAGTTTTTTCTATTTGGTCGTGAGCAAAACGAATAAACTTAATATAGTCATCATCAAGAGGTTGAATATTCTTTTCTCCCTCCAATCTCACCCTACCTTTATATCTTTCTAAAAGTTCACCAATATAAGTTAACTCTGTTATCTCTTTTCCCGCTTTACCTGTTTTATAAATCTTCTCCCAAGTCAAACCATTATATTTAACATCTGCCAAATATTTAGCATCTTCCTCTAGTACTCTTTTCCGCTTACTAACATTCTGCGAACTTACAGAATAAGGAGGATTTCCTAACACAACAAAAATCGGTTTTTCCTCCTTAACCCTTGCTGCTTGATTAGCTTCTTCAGAAATATATTCTCCCAATAACAAACTAGACTTTTTTATTCCCTCATCCAAAGCATTAGTCAAGAAAATATTTAATCTTTCCTTCTCCTCAAAACGATAACCCAAAGTCTCCAATAATAATCCCAACTTTAAATGAGCAATAGCGTAGGGAGTCATCAATAATTCAAAACCATATAACCGCTTTAAAACTTGTGAATCTCTTAACAGCTCATTCCAACGATTTGCGCCATATTTTTCAAAGTTAAAATAGATTTGTTTAATTACCCGATATAAAAACGTACCAGTACCCGTAGCAGGGTCTAAAATAGTTACTTTTCGACTACCTAAACCATATTCTAAATCAAAATATTTATCCAAAATATGATTAACTGCTTTGACAATAAAAGACACCACAGGTTCAGGAGTATAATAAACTCCTCGACTTTTTCTCAAAGATACTTCATAAGCAGCTAAAAAAGTTTCATAAAAATGAACAACCGGGTCTTCCTTTCTAGTTTCCCGACCAAAATTTTCCAGAATATTCCCAATATCAACTTTAGCCAAAAGTTCTATCAAAATTTCAATCGCCCAGTTGATTTTACTCACAATATCTGTGGCAATAACCGTACTAAACAAACCCTGTAAAAAAGGAATCTTATCACTAATATAAATACTTGCAGTTTGACGATTAAAATTAGAATTACCCGGATTTTGAGCATGACCAACTCTGGCAGTAAATAATCCATAAGTAATAGTTTGAGCATACATATCTGCAAAACTATTATTATCCAAATCTGGCAATAACAATTCTTGGAAAACTTGCTTAAGCGCGGTTAACTCTCCCGTTTCATTTTCAATTTTTAATGCTTCTTCCAGACTATAACGAATGACTTTAGTTTTATTCGCCATTTGTTGAGCTAAATCATTGTAGTTATTAATAACTTTCTCTTGATAATTTAAAAATGATTTGATTAACTCAGCAGTTTTTTCTAAATTATCATTAGCAGTAATCTTGTTATTTTTGAGACTCCCTAAACTTGTATTTAGCTTGAGCTTGCCGTCTTTATACCATCGAAACTCTAAGTAATTAGTTAAAATTAAGTTTTTCCCAATGTCAGATTCTACATAACGTTTTAACTGGTCAGTTGATTGGATTTTTTCTAAATTTTCACTAATTTTTTTAGCTTCTATATAGCCAAGTAAATTATTATTTTTCCTAACTGTAAAATCTGGGATGCCAGCTTGATTTCCAGTTTCTTCAATATTGGCATTAATTCCCAAAATTTCACCCTCAATCAGATTTTTTAAAGCAGGATAATGAGTACGTTCACTACCTTTTTCCAGATTTTTATCTAATTCTTGTAAATAGTGCTTAAATTCCATCAATCTGTATTTTTGGCAAATATTTCAAGGATATTATAATAGAATAAAAATTCTCAGAGACCATTTATCAACAAAATATTAAACATAGAATACTGCCACAGCAAAAGTAGGAGCTTGGAGACCAAACCCTTACAGAATGCTAGCTATATTTTAGTCAATATTTTAATCTTATTTGATAGTTGAAAATCACTTTATACCAAATCTCAAAAGTCTTGCTACATCTTTTTGAGAGTAGGAAATAGGGAGTAAGGAAATTAGGAATAATACCATTTCTCAAAAACTTTTCTACATTTTGTTGAGCAGGGGACCTACCCCTCGCCCCTCCCCCTCCCAGGAGGGGAAATAGGGGAGTGGGGGAGTAGGGGAGAAGTAAAAAGTAAGAATAATTAACATTAACTGGGCTATTTTTAGCAACAGGGTGATTATAACTGTTTTGATTAATTAATAAGCGTTACTTTTAGGAATTGGTATAAGATATCTTCGCTTAATGCCTAGAATCCTTAAAAAGCCTTTCAGTCCGTAAATGCTGTTTGCGGAGCATTCCGGTACGGAAAATGCTGATAGCTAGTTAATACTATAAAAATCAAAATAAGGAAGTAGAAAATAGGCTGACTTTCCTCTTTCTACCTCCTTTAAATGTTCGGTGAATTTCAGATTAATTAGCTACATTTTTGGCATTACCAATTCTAGCTATCAACTCAAGTATGAGGATAAATTTAGAGTTATCGATTTATCAGAATCATCAGCAGTAAAACCAAGTTTTTCCGATCGCTTCTTTCATACTTTTACTGATAACTGATAACTGATAACTGATAACTGAAATTACCCTTTTCACCCCTGTAAATATTTTTAGATATTTTTCCTACCGAATAATTAAGGTTTAAAGTCTCTCCTTTAAAGGAGAAACAAGAAAAAATTTTCCTTTGAGTCAATCCTCTCCTTGAAAAGAAGAGATAATTGTTCATAATTAATAATTAATATAGCGTTTCTCAAATTAGTGAGATACAGTTGTTTTTCTTTTTTTCTATCCCCTGTTTCTGGAATTACTATTCCCTACTGCCTACTGCCTACTTCCTACTCCCTAAAACAAACGAATGCGCCTACCTCACCAATATGAGAATTGCTATAATTAATTTTAATTATTTAACTTAGTTTGACTACTAACTACTACTTGCTGAATCTACCTGAGCAACTGGCTGAGGTTTAGGAGTTTTTTCTATTTTCTGAGCAGCATTTAACTGACCACCACAATCTTTAAGTTCGTAAAGTTTAACACCTATTTGATACTCATATTGACTCAGTAACCTACCGTAAATATATCCTGCTTTACCATCTAAAAACCCTAATTGAATAAAGTAAAATAAAATAAACCTCAATATCGGTTTAAACGGTAATCTTACCCATATCTTCTTCAGAAAACGTTTACGCTGTACCGCATCCCCAAATAAACTTGCACCAATAGTTCCATCATCATCCTGACCAGTCAGTATATTATAATGTACTCGCGCTTCCCAGTTAGAATAACGATTGTGTCTTTCCAACCAGTGGAATAAATCACGAAAATCTTCGTGAAGCATATCATTTTTCAGATAGCCTACCTTTCCATTCAAAACAACGTGTTCATGCACTTCATTATCCCCCGTATTGGCCACTCCCTCAGTTCCTAAATTCTCGTAGCGACCTTCTTTATGCTTAAATAAACGCAGATTCCAATCAGGATATTTACCCCCATAACGAATCCATTTACCTAGAAAAAATACTCGTCTATTAAGGTAATAACCATTGTAATTTGAGTCTTGAATAGCTACAGCAATTTCATCCCATTGCTCAGGAGTAATACGTTCGTCACAATCAACAATAAGTACCCACTCATTCCGAAATGGCAGATTTTCTAAAGACCAATTTTTCTTTTTTGGCCATTGACCATTAAAATGAAATTGTACTAAATTTGCTCCATAACTTTCTACAATTTCCCCAGAGCGATCGCTGCTTTGAGAATCTACTACAAATATCTCATCTGCTCTTGCAACACTATCTAGACAAGCGGGTAAATTTTTTTCTTCATTCTTAGCCGGGATGAGAACTGAAACTGGTATCTTAGATGATGTCATAGTTCAGAATTTTATAGATGGGTATTACCTTATTTTATTATCGCTATAGTTCAAAGGCACTAATAGTTTTGTATTGAGTTGCCTTGGGTTAGCATTTAGATAGTTAGGATTTGATGTTGAGTGGCCTTGAGTTAACCTTTAGGTAAGTACGATTTGAGACTGAGTGGACTTGGGTTAGCATTTCGGCAGGACGATCGACTTTTTTTACCTACCACCTAAAATCTACCACATAATACCTACTTCATAAATCTCATGCCCTGAGATTTTGAGTAGCTTTGGGTTAGCTTTTAGGCAGGGCGATCGACTTTTTTTACCTACCACCTAAAATCTACTTCGTAGATATCATGCCCTGAATAGCTGCACCTAGATAGCCTATTTGAGCATAAGCATAGACAAAATTATCAAAACGTTTGGCCGGGTCTGCTATATTTTTTAGAGACTTGTACACACCCCTAATCATTCTATCGCTCCCCTTTCTTATTTGTCTAAGACCCGCCTGACCAGCTAGTTGTTCGCGATAACATTCGCTAATGCCTTGCCACCAACCTCTCTCAATAAACCAGGAAGGTCTAACCCTTTCAGGAGCTACATTATGAGCAACTAGAGCTTCAGGTAAATAAGCCACTTGCCAACCTTGCTTTATTGCTAATTCTGTGGTGTGTAATTCTTCATTAGACAACAGCTTTTTGCCTACTCGACCTAAGTTAGTATCAAAACCACCAATTTGTTCGAGAAATGTACGACGAATACAATAATTTAAACCTCTAGGAGTTAAACCAGGCTGATTAATATACACTACAGAATCACCAAGGTCATAGTAACCGAGGTTTCCTGATAATTCTGGAGAAAGCCATTTTGGGGGGGTAATTCCTTCTGGCCAAATCAAGGTAACTTTACCACCAGCGATCGCTAGTTTTTCATTACTTTGAAAAGCTTCTTGCAATACCCTTAACCATTGGGAACTAGCAACAGCATCATCATCAAGATAAGCTAAAATTTCTGCACTGGCTGCTTTTGCCCCTGTATTTCTGGCCACAGATAATCCTGTGACTGGCTCATATACATATTTCAGATTGGGACTAGGATATCTTGCTTCTACTACTTCGCGGGTGCGGTCAGTGGAAGCATTGTCTACTACTACTACTTCAAAGCTACCAGGAAAATCCTGTCCAAGTAGGCTATCTATGGCAGCTCCTAAGTAATTGTCCCGATTATGAGTGCAGATAATAGCAGATATTTTGGCCATAGTTAATTCTTACTATTTTGGAGTTTTCACGGATTTTGGCCGAATTTACTATTTACTAATTTATTCTAATTTATTATCCTTTATTTTCAGTTTACACTGGATTATACCAATTCTCAAAAGTAATGATATACTTAGGTAAGATTTCAGTTATTAAGTAATTAACTTAGGCAAAACAACTTTTTTGCTGGCGTTGCACAGTGACGAATGATTATGAGAATTGAGGAATTTGCCGATGTTTCAAATAATAGATCAGGAGCCGAATTGATCTATACAGCAGATAAATGGACTTGGAGTAGCACAAAGTTTTACGATGTAACCTAGCGTGCGTAGTGTCAATGACGGCAGTTTTCTCCTTCTACTCTCGTCATCGCTGCGGGTGCTTACTAGATGATCGCAATCCTCTATTCAACAGGGATCAACCTTGTATCCATCTGTAATATAGAGAAAAACTTGCCCAACCGTGAATCATCTGCCATAATATTGTCAAGGTAACGGCGGAGCGAGCCTCTTACAGAGGAGCTTCCCTAACGCCCCCCGACAAACTTAATAATTCCTGGCATTTGGCTATTCACGACTGTCCAGACCCAAATTGGGTTTTTTTTGAGCCGATCAAAGTTTGCAGTTGATCTAGGGTGAGCAGTTTCAGGTATTTCATAGTTATGGTCAGGAATCTGTGCTTGGTGCAAGCCGTACCCAGTTAAGCACTGTGTTATGGGAAATACCAGTCACTCTCTCAATGGCTCCCAATCTCATGCCATTAAAGGACATTTTTACACAAAGCTCTTTAACATCAGAACGATAACCCGCAGGAGAGGGACTTTCTCGAAATTGACGGCCACAGTCACGGCACAGATAACTCTGTTTTCCCTGACGATCACCATTTTTCACTACTTTATGGCTTTGACAATCAGGACAATCCATTTTTCCATAAAATTCGAGAATATCATTCTCTATTGTGCAACACCTTTTTGCTAATTAGTATCCCAATTAATGTTAATTATTCTTATGTTTACTTATCTGTAGGGGCGTTAGCGGCAGCTAACGCCCCTACTCCCCTACTCCCCGATTCAAGAAAATGTAGAAAAGTTTTTGAGAAATAGTATTATTTGTTTGTATTCCCATGAATTCTCCTCAAGCTACTTCTAAGAAACTAATTTTGGTCACAGGCCCTGCTCGCTCTGGTAAAAGTGAGTGGGCTGAAAATTTGGCGATTAGTTCTCACAAACAAGTAATTTATATAGCTACCTCTCAAGTTGATGGTCAAGACCTAGAGTGGCAAACTCGAATTGAACAACATCAAAACCGTCGCCCTCCTGATTGGACTACCTTAGAAATACCTGTGAAACTATCAGAAACTTTGACTACTTATGCACATCAAGACTGTTGTATTTTGGTAGATTCTTTAGGTACTTGGTTGGCTAATATTTTGTCACAAGATGAACCAGCTTGGAATGAAACTTTAGCAGCTTTGATTGAAGCTTTATTAAAAGCTAGTAGCGATGTAATTTTAGTGGGTGAAGAAACAGGTTGGGGAGTAGTTCCTTCGTTTCCTATCGGACGACTATTTCGTGATCGCCTTGGTCATCTGATTCGTCGAGTTGGAGTAATTTCTCAGTCTGTTTATCTAGTTACAGGAGGTCATGTTTTGAATCTTAGTGCTTTAGGCAAACCTTTGAACATTTAATTCTTAATTTATTCTAAAGGAATAAAGTATTAGCTTCACTCCCCCAATTTTAACGATGGAAAAGTTAGAATGAAGGTAGATGAACGAGGCTATTTATTAGCTTTGAAGTTCTATGAAACGGAAAATATCGGAGCTAAAAATTATGGCATCTCACGATCAAGTCAAACAATATATTGCCTATTGGTTTCAGTTAGGTAAGAAGGTATTAATGAGAAATGGCCAAGCAGCTATAAAACCTCAAATCGTACTTTTAGGCGATCGCTACAGTCAAGATTTTGAATCATGCTGGCAACAAATTTTATCCTCTGGATCGGGAGATTGTTTTTTAGAGGGGACACATCAAACAATTGCAGAATTATTATCTCCAGAGTGGGACATTAGTGATTGTGCCCGTTGTTCGATGCCTATCCCATCTCGTGTCAAAGGAATTCCCCCAGATTGTTGTCCATGTTTCGATTTACCTCACTGGCCTGATAATCAAAAGCCATTGCCGCGATCGCCCATCAATAATAAATCATATTTATTAGGTATTTGTGAACGGTTATTGAATAAAGAGGAAAAGATTACTGCTGATACTCGCTATTCTAAATAAAAGAAGTTATGAGTTATTGAAACTTATTATCTTTAGAAGGAGAATTCAAAATTATGTTTGCGCAGCATTCCGCAGTCAAGAATAAGGTAAAAAGCTAACCTTATTCATTATTCATTAATTGATAATGGATAGTTACCTCTGGTTAAAACCGAGAGGATTGAAAGGCTTGCATAAATCTTATTTCTTTTTCTCCTAAAAAGGAGAATTTTTAAACCTAAATTCGATTAATTATTAATTATCAATTATCAGTTATCCATTGGTAAGTAAACATTTCCTATAATAAAAAATCAAATCAATTATTGCACTCTTATATCATGTCTCTTTAAATAACCACTTCGGAAAAATTTAGAGAGTAGGGAGTAGGGAGTAGGGAACAAAAAGAAGTTTGTTTGTTCCCCATGAAAAAGCGGTGCGACCCCGCGACGACGAAAGTCGCACCTGGTAGCGCACCAAGAGACGGAAAAAATATTCTCTCTCTAGAGTTGAACATTTTTACCCTTGCCTAATTAATGAGACTTGATATTATTTATCAATTATTTCATTCTACTATTCCCTATTCCGTGAATTGGTGAAAAATAATCTCGCCTTCTGAAAGTTTTCTGGCGGACTAAATTTTAAGTTGAGAAAATCTAAAAATTCAAAATCAAAATACACTTAATTTTGAGAATCTACTGTTGGTTCAGAATCATTATTTGTTTCACCCTGCTCATTAATTAATAATGCTACAGGAAAATGATTCAGTACATTTCTAATCCATAAAGTATCCTCTTTCTCTTCTTTAAGTTTTTGTTGAGTAATTACATTTTTCCACACCAAAGAAGAACCAGAAGGTAAACATATTCGAGTCTCACGCCATACTTGTTCTCCTAAAGGATTTTCTCCTTCTTGAATCAACTTAGTTAATAATCTGGGAGCTATAATAATCGCTGTACTATCTCCCCATTTTCTCGAGAAAGCAACTATATGATCTTTCAAACTACCCATAACAATTAACTTTTGGTAATCTCCTCTTTGAAATAAATCCAAATACTCTCGGCGTGCCTGTAAAGCTTGGTAAATTAAAAACATTTTAATCTTACCAGTCTCTGGAGTTTGCAAAAGTTCTTCAATCAATCCTAAAATATCGGACTCTATTTTTGTCTTAATTTCCTTCAGAAACTCTGCTCTTTTTTCAAAATCAACGGGACGACGGTTATCAGGGTCAACAAGACTCAAATCCCATAATTCTGTACCTTGATAAATATCAGGAACTCCAGGAGAAGTAAGCTTCAGAAAAACCTGCGATAAAGAGTTAAAAACTCCGAAATATTGAACCTTGCGTTGTAGAGGTCGGAAAGCTGGTAAAAATTCATTATTTTCTGAGTTTTTAAGTAGATGTTCTACAAATTTAATCAATGAACTTTCGTAGTCATCATCCGGTCTTAACCAACCTGTATTAACTTTTGCTTCTCGAATTGCTTTAATAATATACTCTTTAATCCTTTCGACAAAAGTTGAATATTCACTTTCATCAACAGGAAAAGCACCTAACAAAGTCTGATATAAAAAATATTCATCATTAGGTGCAGGAACATCTAAACCTGCTACACAATCTTTTTGAGGAGCATTAATTTCCTGCCATTTCTGTAGATAACTTTCCCATTCTTCAGGAATTTCTGATAGTACATTAATTCGCGTTCTGACATCTTCCCCACGTTTTGTATCGTGAGTAGAAGTTCCACTCATAGTATGAGGCCAATACGCAATACGATGTTGATTAAATCCATGAAAATCTTCAACTGAAACTCCAAATTTACTAGGAGTTGAACCAACTTCATTGAGAGAAATAAGTCGATTATAAACGTATAAAACAGTATCTTCTACGCCCTTTGCCATTAAAGGTCCGGTAAATTGTTGTAACCGCATCACAAAATGTAGCCATTTATCTTTATCTTCCTGATTTAAATGCTCATCAAATTCTAATAACAAAAACTTCTCAATAAAACTCAATTCATTCAAAAGTTCATTGATAAAGAAAGGAATTTTCTCTTTCGTTTTAGCAATTACTCTCTGAATACATTCTCGATCTGCTTTACTAACTCCTTCTCTACTGACATAAGTCCGATACACCGGAAACACCGACATAACTTCTACTAAAGCAGCTTTCAAACCAAAAATAGTAAAATCACTGGCATACCGATATTTACTAGAAATATCTTTAAGTAAGTGAGCTAAATTATCAATATCTCCGGCTAAATGTTTGTTAATAATCAGCCTTTGATTTTCATCAGCTAGCTGCCCATAGTTAGAAGTACCTTGAATAAACCGAGAATAAATTTGGTCGAATTCTTCCTCATTAAAATGGTCACAAAAAATACCATTAACATAGTTTAAAAAATCATAACCTGTAGTTCCTTGAACCGGCCAATTAACAGGTAAATCTTCGCTAGGTTCAAGAATTTTTTCGACAACTATATAAGGAGCATTTGCTTTTTCTCTCAGTCTGTTTAAATACTGAGCAGGATCGTACAGTCCATCAATATGATCGATTCTCAGACCTGTAAATTTTTCCTCTTTTAACATTTCTAAAATTAGAGCATGGGTAGTATTAAATACTTGTTCATCTTCTACTCTGACTGAAATTAAATCATTTACTGTAAAAAATCGTCGGTAGTTTAATTCTTCATTACCCACTTTCCAGAAAGATAGACGAAAATATTGCTCGGATAATAATTTATCTAATAAGTCAAAACTTTCTGGCTTTCCCGGAACCCCGTTAAAAGTCTCTATATTTTCTTCAACGAATTCTTGAACATGTAGATTTTCATTCCATAATTCCCACAACATCCCTTTGATGAAGCTAATTTGGTCATACCTTTCTCTCCCCTCAGCTCCAGAAGGAATATATTTTAAGCTATAGAGAACTCCTTGTAATTTAACAAAATCTTGGTTTTTTCTGCCTAATTTATTTCTTAATTTGCCGATATTGTAGGTTAAAACTTGAGTATAAGAATCAATTCTAATCGGAAATTGATGATCATAATAGTTAACAGTTAATCCATTTTGACTGTAATTAAGTTTTAACTCTCCACTTTCCAAACAATCTCCATAAAATTTACCTAAAAAAGGTGCTAAAACTCTACCTTTGATACCTTCATAAGGATGATTCCAGTCAATATCAAAATAGTCACGATATTGAGATTCAGGACCATTTTCTAAGACATCAACCAGAATATGATTTTGGCTGCTAAATGCCATGTGATTAGGCACAATATCTTGTAGCCATCCCATTTGATTACTTTTAATTTCTGTGACTAGTTCAGCAAATTTTTCTTTGCCGCCTAATTCAGGATTAAGTATATTAGAATTGACTACATCATATCCATGGTTACTACCTGTTTTTGCTTTAAATATAGGAGAAGCATAAATATCAGAAATTCCTAGTTCAGCTAAATATGGAACTATAACTTTCGCTGCATCAAAGCCGAAATTAGGAGTAAATTGAATTCTATAAGTTGTAATGGGAATTCGCATAGTTAAATAGAGATAATTAAGTGGTGATTAATTGACTGTTAAAAGTTCAGAATTTTACGTTTAACAGATAAATATTTGTTTTTCAAACATTTAGGAAAAGGATAAATCTGAAAAATTCCTAGTTTGGCTAAATATGAAACTACGACTTTATCTACTTCCAAATTCAAAACTATAAGTAGATTAAATTATATAATGTCGTTATGAGAATTCGCATAGTTAAATAAATATAACTATAGCAGTTTTAATTCATGTTGACTACAAAACTTCAGCTCCCGCTGCATTTCAGCTAAAATCTCTGTATTCTATGAAACATGAAAACTGCTATAAGTGTTGATTAATTAGTTCTTAAAAGGTAAGCATTTCCTAGGTCATGCTCCGCAAACAGCTATTAGCATTTCCTAGGTTATGATCCGCAAACAACAATCAACTTTTGAACATATTCAAGCAAGAATTGAGGTTAGGTTATAGCCAATTTCATTAATTAATTTTAATTCTCCTTGGTGGATAATTCCCCTCTAGTATGATCATGAGTTAATAACAAATAGCTGATGGCTGACTGCTGAATGCTTACGTTAAAAGTTCAAAATTTCACGTTTAACAGATAAATTTTTTTGAGATATTAAACTTTATATTTATTCTTCATGTAGCCCAAATATAATTAAAATTTGATAGTAGTTAAGCTTCAATGAAGAGAAACGCCTAATTTCCGAAAGAACCCCGAGTAATACCTGACAATAGCATGATTCTTCTTGAGTGATTCTGCCAAGGCAAAAGATGTTTGTTTATTGCCAAAATAATAATAAATATAATCAATTGCTAGCTCCATAAGTTCTTTCATTAAATCCTTGTTAATATTACCTACAAAAATACAATCATCAAGTACCTCCGTAATTTTATTGATTGCATATATCTTCTCAGGAATACTAAAATTATCTTCTGCGAGTTTACCAAGAATAAATGATGGTATTTATTGAACTATTTTAAAATATATAACACCATCAATCACATGGTCGAAAAGTTCAATATTAGGGCATAATTATACCAGTAGAATAAATTAACCAAGGAAGTCTCGATCTAGAAAAATCTTGATTAACAACAATAGTTTGATTGACACAAACATCAGGAAAAAAAATCTTTGACAATGTGTTGCCATACTTTGATTTTTTTTGCTATATCAATGTGAATAATCTCAATGGATTTATGTAGCCATGACAATGTAGTAATATCTCAATCACAAACATTAACATAGTTAATCAAAGTCTTACAGTTTTTTTGAAATATGTGTAAGTAGGAGTCTTGTTTTTGAGCTTCTCTAGTATTTTGGAAATAAATTTGTCCTCCTCTAGCTGCAATTTTTTGTTTTGGAGTTGTAAAAGCATCATAGGCATAAATTCTAGATTTTTTCTCTAATACTTGTTGATTTTTTGATAATTCCAAGGCAAAGGGATATACTGTTCCTGCTACTCCTGAACTAAGATCGACTATTTCTCCAGCACCAGAGTAAAGGCAACGAGCGAAATACTTAAGAACTTTTATTTCCCTTATGGAAGTCATGGAAGGAGGTAATTTTTGAAAAATTGGAAAAGACTCAGAAAAAACGTTTTTTGGGAAATTTATCATGAATTTTTAAGTATTGTATTAAATCAAGACTCAACAATATATACTAAAATTGAGAAATGAATTTCACTGACACTCGACTAATGTCAATAAAATATATTTTGAGTCGTTACCATCAATTATAGGTGATGTTGGCCATCATAACTTTTACACCTAAAAATAGATATCTACGATAATCAAAAATCAAATCAATTATCCCGCAAAAATCATCAATTCTTTCCCCCTACTCCCTCTTTTCAGGAGAGGTCTAATGTATATTCTCTGGGGAATGCTCCGATCAAGTCTCATAAAGAGCAAAGCTTAAAGGATTAATCGTCACGGTTTGTCCAGATAATAATTTTTCAGGTAAAGCAGCACCTTCTCCCATCCATTCTCGGTCTGAGGAATTAATCAGCTTTTGCCAATTTCCTGTGGGTAGTTGAGGTTCAAATGTCACAGAATGCTTTTCAAAATTCATCAGACTCAATACACTACTTTTTTCTCCCCACCTGTGAAGCAATAAGACATTTTTATCAGCAAAACTTTTTACTTCTATTTGAGAGATGTCAAGCCTAGCTAATACTGGAATTTTTTTCCGTAGCTCAATTAAGCGTTTATAAAAAGAACGTAAAACTCCATATTTACCTTCCCTAGATTTTTCCCAATTTAATTTAGAGTCCATAAATACTTTTTCACCTTGAGGATCGGGCACTTCTCCAGACCAATTGAAAGACTTAAATTCTTCTGCTCTACCTTTTCTCACTGCTTCTACTAAATTAGGATCTCCATGACTAACAAAATACATAAAAGGATTTTCTTCTCCATACTCTTCTCCCATAAATAACATTGGTACAAATGGAGAAATTAAAACTGCTCCTGCTGCTAATTTTAATCCTTCAAAATTTACTAAAGCTGATAACCTTTCTCCAATTAATCGATTACCTATTTGGTCGTGATTTTGAATACAAACTACAAATTTTTCTCCAGCAAAACCCATGGTTGAATTACCATGATTTCTCTGACGGTGAGGTGAATATTCTCCTGTATAAACATATCCTTGTTTGTAAGACTTTTTCAGAGAATCTATACTCTTAAAATCAGAATAATATCCAGAACTTTCTCCTGTTAAAAGACTATGTAAAGAGTGGTGAAAATCATCACACCATTGAGCATCGTGACCAAAACCTCCATTTTCTTTTGAACGTAAAACTCGCACATCATTTAAGTCACTTTCCGCAATTAAATAACGTTTCCAACTACCATTTTTACTAAACTCTTCTACCCGGTTAGCTAACTGTTGTAAAAAAGGTTCAGCACTCATGTCATAAATGGCGTGAACAGCATCTAAACGTAAACCATCAATATGATATTTATCTAACCAATACAAAGTATTTTCAATAAAAAAATTACGGACTTCATTACTATATGCGTCGTCAAAATTAACAGCATTACCCCAAGGAGTATGATATTTATCCGTAAAATAAGGACCATAATCCCAGAGATAATTTCCTTCAGGCCCAAAATGATTATAAACAACGTCCAAAATCACAGAAATGCCCATTTGATGACAAGCATTAACCAGTTGCTTTAGACCATCAGGCACACCATAGGAATCTTGGACACCATATAGATAAACTCCATCATAGCCCCAGTTGCGATCGCCTGGAAATTGGGCAACTGGCATTATTTCGATAACGTTTATTCCTAAATCTTTTAATTCTGGCAACCTGGGAATAATTGCTGCAAAAGTTCCTTCCGGAGTAAAAGTACCGACATGAAGTTCATAGATAATCATTTCTGCCAAGGGGATACCTTGCCAAGAAGTATCATTCCAGGTAAATTTTTGATGGTCTACTATTTTTGAGGGACCATGTACTCCTTGGGGTTGCCAGTTAGAGGCGGGGTCTGGTCGGTCAGTTTCTCCATCTAATTGATAGAAATAGAGAGTTTCCTGGTCAATGTCTTTTGCTTCTCCTTGCCAATATCCCCATTCATCTTTTTGCAGACCTATTAATTTTTCTTGGGGATGTACAATATGTACAGCTAACTTTTCTCGTAGAGGTGCCCACACAGTAAATAGGCATTTATTTGTTTCTGCTGAATAATGGCTACCAATTATCATAGATTTATAGATTCTGAGGACGTTGAATTTTTTATAATTAATGTTGTCTAATTTTAGACTACATTTTTGTCTGTTAATTTATTAACCTCTTAAAATCAAATTACTTTTTTAAAAAAAATTTCTAATTTTTCCTTTTCATGTAAATTATTCAAAACTACAACGTTATAGTTATGACTGTCTCATTAGTGAGTACCACCGAAGCAGCTTTTCTATTAAATATCTCGACAGGTAGATTGCGTTTTCTACTAAATACTGGCCGCGTTATAGGTGCTAAAAAAGTCAAAAGACTTTGGCAGATTCCCCTAAATCAAAGGGGGATGCCAGAAATTACGCCTGGTCGTCGTGGTCCAGAACCAACTTGGAATAAAAATCGGCGCACAGGTAATACTTTTATTCATGTTTTACGAAAGACTATAGACTATAATCGAGACCATGGAACTTCTCATACAGCAGTCGCGGTAAAAGTAGGAGGTAAAAAAGATTATTGCCACGCTGTGAAAATTCATGGACTTTGCCAAATAGTGTATCAACCTCATAAACCTAATACAAGTCAAGCTGGAGGTGCCCGTCTATGGATTGAAGTAGAACCGGGAAATATAGTAGAGCGAGTATATTTCAGTGATGGAGATTATGGTCCGCCTCCGGAAGTGCTTCAGCAGCGGGCAAAACAAAAAAATCGGAAAGCTAAACACTGTTTATCTGCAACGTTATAGTTTTTGACTACTATTATATATAGTGTTTTTGGGTGAATTTTGAGAAAGATATGTGGCGATCGCTCATAATCTATAGAACCCATTTGATATCTTTAAGGTTGATTTTCTTTTCTACAGCGTTCGTGTTCGTGTTTCATGTGCGTAGCGAAGCGGAAGGTCGCCCTATCGCTGAAAAACAATGCTATTTTTAGTTGAATAAAAAATCATGTGTATGGGCGAGTGAACCCTTATAATTTTTATCGTATCACAATTTTTGTGAGGATGCAACCGAAAATCTTTTGACGCGCCGATTTTTTCAGGAGCTTCATAGAATGAAAAAGTTTGTAATTCTGTATTGTCTAAGTTTTTAGAGATACCTTGAGGAGTTCTACAGTATTTTTGGCTCAGTTTTGAGAAAAATGTGTGGCGATCGCTCATTCTTAACTAGAAATCCTCTTGAGGAAAGATAAGAGGATTAAAGCGGTTTTCATTTTGGTAGAAACAGTAGGGGCGAATAGCTATTCGCTTCTGTAGAATAGTGTCTAACAATTAATACTCATCTTCTGCCCATTCTGTAATAGGGAGAATGGAAATAGCAGCACCTGGTTCGCTATTAGAAACTGTTTTGAGATTTTCTGCAATCCAATGGAATAATTCACGGAATTTCAAACCATTGAGCAATTTGGGTGGTGTGTTTAAAGGAGCAATTTCTTCCAAGCTAATCATATCTGCTCCTTGAACAGCAACTACAAAAAAGTTGAGTTTATTCATTTCTACAGCTTGTCTGATAAGCTGTGCGGATTTTTGCCAATCGTCAGTTGGAGAGCTACCTATAATCAAAAATACCCAGGGTTTTTTAGAATTCTGATAATTTTCGATTTCATCTAATGCTAAGTCAATTCCCTTGCCTATGGTAGTTGTACCTTCGGCTTTCAGGGGAGATGGGAGAAATTTATCTATACTGACAAATTCTTGGACTGTTCGTCCGTTACTATTACAGGTTATGATGGCTAACTCTACATTCTGGGATGGGTTAGTGTTAGGTTCAAATTCTTGTTTAAAAGAAGTAATTCCATCATTTAAGGAATCTATACGCTGACCATACATTGAACTAGATGTATCTAATAGTAAGACGACTGGAATCTTAGGTTCAGTGGAATGTGTTGATAAACTCTTCTGTTCTTGGTTTGGGGAAAGAGAATTTTTTGTTGCTGCTGTGGAAAATAAGGGTGTGGATGTTCCTTGGTTAAGTTGAATGCGGTCTGCAAGTCCAGTTAAATGTTCTATTTGTAATAAATTAAATAAGTTTGAGGTAGAGTCTCCTGAGCCACTATTACCACCACTCGTCATAATCTGAGGATAAGTAATTTGCATTTGAGCTATTGCATCTGCCCATTTTGCTTGTAATTCTATTTGAGCATAAACTTCAGGGCCAAGAGCAGCAATTCTGGCACGAAAAGCATTAATCTCTATTTCAGTAAGTTTTTCCTGCCGAGCTATTTCAACATCAATGTGCATTTTATTTACTTTTGCTTTTGCCTTCTCTTTCTCACGATCAGCTTGGGCTTCCCTTTGAGCAGTATATACTTTGGTATCAGCTTGAATTTTTTGTCCTACAGCTTTTGTTTCTTCCTGTTCTTTAGTCAATTGTTTGTTTTTTTCTTCAGTTTGTATTTTTTCTTGAATCGTCTTACTCTCTTCTTGAGCTTTGACTTGTTCTTGTTTTAAATCTTCTAATACTTGTCTGTGTTTATCTAATTCCTCTGGTAAATTAAATGCAATAATATAAGTACCCCATCTTTCTATACCATATTTTTCAAGAACTGCCTCAATATAAGCTTGAGCTTCTTCTTGACACTGAATTATTGTTTGTTGAAACTGAATTGCTGTTTTAGCAGTAGCAGCGTGTTTAAAGTGACCTTCAACAACCTTGGTTAATACACGATTCACAAAATTTCTAATAGCTGGATATTTCTTAATAGTTCTTCCCAAATTATCATTCATGTATATTCTTTCTACTTCTGCTGCTGATGTTCCAATTTGACAAATCACCATCGGTGCATTTTCAGCAGCAATACGAATTATCTGGGTAAACTGAACTTGGAATTCACGACCATCGGATGAAGTTAGTTTCAACGTATTGAGCTTATAGTCATAATCCAAAGGATGTTTTTCTTCATCTGATGACCAATTCAGTACGATTAGAGTAGTTGGCACTAAATGTACTGTTTTAGTTCTGGTGTTAATAGGATAGTCACCAGCCATAAGTGGCTCTTTTTGAACCCCTTTGTATCCTTCTGGAACTAATTCATATATATATTCACTCTCATCAGAAGATATACCCTGGTTATAATTGTGTCTGTCATATTTTTTCCCAACAAAAGATACAACAACTCCCACTTCTTCTTGCTCAATTCTAGTTAGTGGTACTTGCTCAACCTTGACAAACCAAGGATTTAGATTCCATTCTCCTTCTTTCAAGACTTCTTCTTGCAAACCCTTGTATCCTCCTAAATCTAGGAATTTCTGCCCATCTTGATAATTATCATGCCCCTCAATTTCTGGTCCTGCAATTTCATCTTTAGGAAGAGTTTTCCCAGCCATTGTAGTTACAATGCCAATTTTACCTTTGTCGATTTTGTAAACTTTTAAATTCTCTGGATTTTCATTATTTTTATGGGCATTAGCAGTAGTAATAACGGTAAATAAATCTGTATTAATTTTATATTTTCCTGTAGTCAAAATAGCAAGCTGCTTACCTCTTTGTCCTCCACTATTTAGAAATGCTTCTGCATCTTGAAAACTGTCACATTCTACAACTTTGCCTAATATTTGTTTTGGCGAAGCTCCATAATTGGCTATTACCAGTCCTATTTCTCCTGGACGAATAGAAATAATGGGGACTATTCTGATATTGAATATTTCGGTGTTAATCTTGTATGTTCCGACTTCTAGATGAGCGAGCTGTTGACCTGCTTGACCTCGACCCTTAATAAAGGCTCGTGTGTGCTGAAAATTATTACAATCAACTTTCCGACCAAAGCTTTTACCCTTTTCCAAGGGAGAACCATATTTAGCTTCGACCAAACCAATTTCATCTTTACTAATTGTGATAACTTCTTTTTTCTCAATTTTATACATCCAAGAAAAATATCCCCAATTAGGAAAAGCATTAATTTTTTCATTCTTAATTTGTGCCAATCTATCTCGAATCTTTTTTAATAAGGTATAACCTTGATTTGCCTCAATTTTTTCATCCTTGATTTGTTCATTTTTCCCATTTTTTTGATTCTTAATTTGTTCCAGCCTATCTCGAATTTCTTTTACCAAAGTAAGACCTTGATTTTTCTCATGTAACTTACTAAAAATTTTATGTAACTCATATCTATTTAGACCATTACATTGAGTTAAAAAATCAGATATAATTCCGGAAAAAGATTGATTGAGATTTAATTTTCCAATCTTAAACCCTCCCCTTTTTAGAATAGTTATAAATTCTCTTTATTCGTTATAAGCTCCTAAAATTTCATTGGTAATTTCTTTCTCAATATCCTCATATTTGCCTCTTCGTTTTCTAATCTCATCTAGAACCTCTTGAAATAAACTAGCCATAAATATTTTCTCGTTGTTAATCACAAATCCACTCTCTTCAACTTTTTCCTTTTTTTCATTCTTAATTTTTTCCAGTCTATATCGAATTTCTTTTAATAAGGTAAGACCTTTATTTTGCTCGTATAACTTACTAAAAATTTTATATAATTTGTCTACATTTATAGCATTACATTTACTTAAAAAATCCTCTACAATTGCTCTTAGAGGTTGATTTAGATTCAAGTTACCAATATAGAACCCCCCTTGTTCTAGAGCATATATAAATAATTCAGCTCTTTGATAAACTTCTACAAGATTGTTAATAATTTTCCTCTCAATATCTTTAATATCTTGATATTTACCACTTCGTTTTCTAATCTCGTCTAGAACCTCTTGAAATAAACTAGCCATAAATATCTTTTCATTGTTCGTCACAAATTTATTCTCTTCAAGTTTTTCCTTATATATTTCAATCAAAAAAGGAATATTTTGTTCTAAATCTTGACTAGACAGCAATTTCCTGTTTTGAGCTAAAATAGAAGAACAAGCTTTCACTGCCAAGATAAACTCCTCTTTTAATTCTTTGATTTCACTTCTAGCTTTCAATATTTCCTCAAGAGTCTCACGGGTCAGGTTTTGCCCTTCGAGAATCATTGCATATAATTCATCTTTCTGCTTTTGTGTTTGTTTATCTTGATTGAGACTAAGGAAAAATTCAATCGGACTTCCCAAAGGACCAAGTGCCTTAGAAGCTGCTTTAGCTAAAGCTTGTAAATAGTTTCTTGCCATTGTTGAAACATCAGATATGTATTTATTTATTTTATTGCTTACAAATAGAAAGGTCTAATCTTGATACTTTATTCCTGAAAGACCTATAGATATACAATACCCATTCTTAAAATTCTTGCTTTTCCCATTCTTTGTTGATTTGTTAGTGGCAATACTTAGAGAGTGTTTGTCAACTAAAGATTAAGACTTTTCAAGTGTTTAATGTTCGGTGGGTTACGGCGGAAAATTAAATTTTGGCTACGATTCGTAAGTGCTTATGCAAAATTAGAAGTTGCGATCGCCTTCTTCTATGACCAAAATTAAAAAACCGTTTCCCGCAAGAAGGCAAAAGTATAAGTAAAAAGAATCTAATCAACTATTATTATTTTTTATACTTATCAAAAAATCTCTGATTTCGGCTAATTGTTACAAAATATTTCACCTACTTGCGTTATTTCAGCGATTTGGTATCATATAGATACATAGTTTATTGTGCTAGTCTTGTGTTTAAAAATCATAAATTTTCCCTAGAAAAAGCTACAACTTTATATTTTTCGTCAATATAGGGTGCAAAAATTTATACCCTTTCTACGGATGAATGAATCTCAAAAAAACTAATTTTGAACAGGTGTCGGTGCTTAAGCAATTATAACCATTGACAAATGTGTTCTGATAGTATCCAAAAATTGAAGGGTAGGAGCAGGCAGAAATTCCTGACTTGCCTGTAGCACTATAATTCAAGCTGACCAATACGAAAAATTTAATTTGAAGGGATTCACCTTATAGCGCTTTTCATTAACATAGAATACAGAGATTTTGGATTAAAGGCACTTATGCTGAGGGCAGAAGGCAAAAATTTTGTAGTCTACCTTTGTGAAAACTGCTATAAATCCTAATTATTAAAATATACAATTAATGCACAACTACTTAGTTATTGTCGCCTAACCTACCCTACGCCTGGATTTAATATTCTTGTTATAAACATTCTCTTATATATCATTTGATAGATTGCCAATTCCAGATAACCTATATTTAAGAATCAATTTGAACAGTAAGTTAAACGAATAATTGTTTAATTTATTGGGTGCATCTAACTTTTGAACAAAGCAAAAAATTTCTAGTTTTTAAGGAAAAAGTAATAGGGAACAGGGAATAGAAAAAAAGTATTTTTACAAATACTTAAGATGCACCCTATTCATTAAAAATCTGAGAGCTGACTGCTAATACCTAAATGCTTATAAACGTCTTAAAACAATAATTGAACGTTCCATCACAGGAATAGGAACTTCACCTTGATATTGCTTACCATTTTCCACAAAACGAGACTTACTCGTATCAACAATAACTACCCAATTTCTATCTTGAAACTTAGGAGGAATTGTAAACTCTATCAATTCATAATGAGCATTAAAAAATATCATAAAACAATCATCAATAATCCTTTCCCCACGGTCCCCACTAGCAGGAATTTCTTCTCCATTTAAAAACACACCAACAGCTTTAGCAAAATCAATATTCCATTGTTCTTCAGTCATTTCTCCACCATCTGGATTATACCAACCTATATCACTCACATCGGAACCATGAATTGCCTGACCTTGAAACCATTTACGTCTATGAAAGACTGGATGTTGACAACGGAAATAAATTAACTGTCGAGTAAAGTCTAACAAATCTACATTTTCTACTTGTAAATTCCAATCCAACCAAGAAATTTCATTATCCTGACAATAAGCATTATTATTACCTTTTTGGGTTCTGCTAAATTCATCTCCACCTAATAACATTGGTACACCCTGAGATAACATTAATGTCACTAAAAAATTACGCTTTTGACGGTTTCTTATACTTACTATATCCGAGTCGTCAGTTTCTCCTTCCTCTCCACAACACCAAGAACGATTATATTCTTCTCCATCATTATTATCTTCCCCATTTGCCTCGTTATGTTTTTCGTCATAACTAACTAAATCATTCAAAGTAAAACCATCATGGGCGGTTATAAAATTAATACTCGCATGAGGCAACCTACCATTAGCAGCATATAAGTCTGAACTACCTGTAAAACGATAAGCAAATTCTGCTAATGTTTCCTCTTCCCCTCGCCAAAAATCTCTAACTGCATCTCTATATTTACCATTCCATTCTGACCACAATAGAGGAAAATTACCAACTTGATAACCACCTTCTCCTACATCCCAAGGTTCAGCTATTAATTTCACATTAGAAATAACCGGGTCTTGGTGAACAATATCAAAAAAAGCTGCCAAACTATCTACTTCATATAATTCTCGCGCCAAAGCTGAAGCTAAATCAAATCTAAAACCATCAACGTGCATTTCCGTCACCCAGTAGCGGAGACTATCCATAATTAATTTCAATACTTGGGGGTGACGAACGTTGAGAGAATTACCACAACCAGTAAAATCCATATAGTAGCGGGGGTCATCTTCTACTAAGCGATAATAAGCAGCATTATCAATACCTCTAAAGGATAAAGTTGGACCTAGATGATTACCTTCTCCAGTATGGTTGTAAACTACATCCAATATCACCTCAATACCAGCATTGTGCAATGCCTTAACCATTTGTTTAAATTCTCGAACTTGCTCCCCTGCTTTACCACTAGAACTATAACCACTGTAGGGAGCAAAATAATTAATCGAGTCATAACCCCAATAATTAGATAATTCCTTATCAACTAAATGTCCTGGGTATCGGATAAAGTGATGTACTGGCATTAACTCTACCGCAGTAATACCTAGAGACTGAAGATAGGCGATCGCCGTTGGATGTGCTAACCCCGCATAAGTACCCCTCAGATTTTCGGGAATGTCAGGATGTAATTTAGTGAACCCTCTGAGATGAATTTCATAAATTATAGTTTCGTGGTTGGGAATGTTTAATAGTTTGTCGTTTCCCCAATCAAAACTTTCATCAATTACCACAGATTTTGGCATGAGGTGAGCATCATCATCCAAGGTGCAAGCTAAATCTTTTTCTGGGTCATCCCAAGAATAGGCAAATATTTCTTGACCATAGAGTATATCCCCATCAATTGCTTTGGCATAAGGGTCAATTAATAATTTATTGGGATTAAAACGATGACCTTGGGACGGTTCGTAGGGGCCATGTACTCGAAATGCATATCTTTGACCTGGACCTATGCCTGGTACATAGCTATGCCAGACAAAGTTACTAACTTCTGTCAGAGCTAGTCGTGTTTCTTTATTTTGCTTGTCAAATAGACAAAGTTCAACACTAGTAGCATTTTCAGAGAATATAGCGAAGTTAGTGCCTTTACCATCCCAGGAAGCTCCCAGAGGATATGGTTTTCCAGGCCAAAGTGGTACATACATAGATAAATTAAGAACTTTTCAGAATTAAAGGACTATTTTTGTAGTTATAAATTACAAATAGTTTAGCAAAGTATTTATTTTTCTTGCTTGTTTTGTGGAACTTATTTCATCAGGACTTATGACAAACGGTGGGTAGGTAAACAACCAAAATATTTCTAACTTTTTATCTTTCTATTATTCTAATTTTTCAACGATTGTATCTGTGGTGATGAATTAGAAAGTCTAGTGGTTTATAGCTGTCAGAAAATTATGGAAGAGTAGGAAATTTTTCAGGGGTTAACCTGTTTTCATTGATGACCGAAAACTAGGAATACTTAATTATTACTAATCATCCGGACATGGTCTTAGATCTGTGTAATTAATTTTGTGTACCTGCTTATTTTGAGGATTATTTTAATTAGTAATCTGTATTTGGAGAAAAGGAAGTTTAAAATGAATAATTTAGTAAAGAATACAGTTCAAACTTTAGGTATAGGTGCTGCCTTAGTTGGGTTAAATGCTAGCGTTGTTGATGCTGTAGCAGGTCAAGGAATTTTTGGAGAAAATGTCGAAAAGAGAGAGCAGGTTGTTTTAATTAATGGTGCTGGTCGTAGCACTACTGAATGCCGAGTATGTTAATGGTGTGCAAGTGGCGCAATTTAGGGGCAATAATGCTCTATTGAGTGATATACAGGAAGCTGCAAGACGTTTGAATGGGACTAAAGTTATTCCAAGGGGAACTTCTATTATCGATCTAGATATTTATCCTCCACCAACCCTAGTCATTGAAGTTGCTAATACCTCCCTATTAGATGATAAAGGTGAAAAACGTTTGTTGTATGAAGCAATGAATGTCTCTGAATATTGGATAGTTGACGTACAGAATCTAGAAATTATTGCTTTTGCAGTTGCCAATGGAGGAAGTAGAAAAATTAATCAGTCTCAAGTTTTGCCTGGTTTAGCTACTTCTTTGTTAGAAGAAGCACTTCAGCGCAGTTGCCAAACAAACCAAGGTCAAGTTTATCCTTGGTTATTAAAGGAATTTCAACAGAAGTAGAAATAAACTCGTTAATCCATCCGTACATCCGTGGCAGAATCCTTGTATACCCTTTTCTCTATTTACCTCATCATTCTCTCAAGCTTCAAAAAAAATAAATAGAGATTTATCTTACATCTCCCCCATCTCCCCAAGAATAGCAAAAATTATTTTGTGAAGCTCAGAAAGATATACATAACAACCTCTGGCAAGGGAAAATCTTACTCCCACTTCTTCTTTTCCTAGTGGCGATCGCTACTTCTACTCTCATCCCACAATCATTCTCTGAAGCTCTAAAAAAAATCGGCGATGGATTTTGCCTTGCACTCCCTAAATAACCATGATACTATTTTATTATTGGGGTTTGCTCACCTATACGCATGACTTTTTATTCAACCCGGTAAAAGTATTTTTTCAGACTAATAATCTCTCCAGACTAATAATCTCTTTTGTCATAGAAATAGCTACCCAAACCTAGACCGCCGAAAATCATTTTGTGAAGCTCAGAAAAAATCAGATGAATTTTTCCATGTTCGTATACTCTAAGTATCAATCATATCTAAAATTTATGAAGCGATCGCTATCTATAAACCCACAACAAAAACATTCATTATCTAAAGCTGATCAAAAAATCGGTAATGGGAAGGATTGTTGCCTTGGCTCAAAAATTTTGATAAAATTTTATTTTTAGGGGTTGTTTGCCTATGTGTATGACTTTTTATTCAACTAAACAACTAAGTGAAATAAAGACTAATATCTACCAAAATCACAACCTAATTATCACAAAAAAGTAGATAGGTCAACTCCCATAAAAAAGAGAAGAGAAAAATTAGTTATTCATAGTAGAGGAAGATAGGAGCGATCGCCAAGCAAAACAACCAAATAATCAGTATTTGCAGCTTTAAAATCTAGTCAAGTAATAACTAACCGCTGGAATTTATCACTGTTCATAGCTTACTACAGAATTGAACAAAAGTGCTAAAAATATTGAAACTTCGTTAGCCAATAGAGAAAACTGCAACATTTTTTTGTCAGAGATCGATGACAAACTTTAAAATTTTCAAACAAAAAACTAAAACCTATAACTAAAACTTAAAAACCCACCAAATATAATTTACTAGGTGGGCAAAAATAATTAAAAATAGAAAAAATTTATCACATCATCTTGTCTAACCTATTAATACGCTTCAACAATCGTATAAAAGCAAACCCCATCACAACAACCACTAAAATCAAAGCAAATGCTAGACCAGGCTGATTATTAACATAGAGAATAGTCGCCGACAAAGTAAAACCACTGATAAGCAGGGCATAATTAGTACCCATTTGCACATTACTAACCCGCCGAACCAACCTATCTGTTTCCGTAGCTCGAACCCGAACCCTAATATCCCCCTGCTCCAACTTATCAATCGCATCCTCAATACGACGAGGCAAACCCAAAGCAGTAGAACTAACCTGAGCCGCTTGACGACCTAGTTCATTAAAAATAGTATTTTGAGAATTTCCATCAGACATCAACTCCATGGCAAACGGTTGTGCCACCTCCATAAAATTAAACTCTGGGTCCAAACCCTTACCAACCCCCTCCAAAGTAGAGAAAGCTCGCATCACAAAAGTAAAAGTTGCCGGAAAACGGAAAGGTTGGTCATAAGCAACCTCATATAAATCATCACTAATAGCTGTAATTGACTGAGCCTCAAACGGCTTATCCATAAAATTATCCAACATATATTGGATCGACCGCCTCACAGGACCCATATCTCCAGTAGGAGTTAACGCTCCTAAATCTATTAGAGAGATAATCACTCTTTCAGCATCTTTTGAAGCAATGCCATAAAGAGTTCCCATGAGTTTTTCCCGGATATTGGACTTAATTTGCCCCATCATGCCAAAATCGTAGAAAATTAATCCTCCCTCAGGACTAACAGCAATATTGCCCGGATGAGGATCGGCATGGAAAAACCCGTCATTCAAAAGTTGTCTTAAGTAAGCTTCAGCCCCCATTCTAGCCAAAGCCTTGCGGTCTTGACCTGACGCTTCGAGAGCTTCATAATTACTAATCTTGATACCTGGAACATACTCTAAGGTCAGTACCCGTGGTGCTGAATACCGCCAATAAACTCTTGGTACTTTTACCCAATTACAATTTCGGAAGTTACGGCGAAAGGTATCAGCATTGCGACCTTCGTTGAGATAATCTATTTCTAGCCACAGAATTCGGCAACATTCTTCATAGATACCCAACCAATCTCGACCGCGACCCCATTCTGGATGTCTTTGAAAATAACGAGCTACCCCTTTAAGAATAGTTAGATCGATTTGGAATAGTTTTTTCAGCCCTGGTCTTTGTATTTTGACTACTACATCTTCACCAGAATGAAGTTGCGCTCTATGAACTTGACCTAAACTCGCCGCAGCTAGGGGGACTGGTTCAAAGCTATGGTATAGTTCGTCTGTCTTTTTTCCCAGGTCTTCTAAGATTATTGTTTCTACCTGTTCGTAGTTGAAAGCAGGGACTTTATCTTGGAGTTTTGAAAGTTCTTCGACGTACTCAACAGGAAATAAGTCTGCACGGGTAGAGAATAGTTGTCCCAACTTGATGAAGGTTGGGCCTAATTCTAGCATTGTCTCTCGTACCCAAATTGCTTGTTTGCGACGTCTGAGATTTTTCTTTTCTTCTGTTACTCCCCCTCGGTAGCTCCAATTTTTTTTGTCTACCCATAGCCAGGTTAGCCAGGTGAGAAAAAAAGCCCAAATATCAATGTAACGACGCTGGCGAGAATAATTTTCTCTATTCCAGCGATAAGCTTTATCACTATAGGATTTTGTGGAGGCTTTGGTCATTGAGCCTCCAGTTGTATAGTTAGCTTGTCCTTTGCGGTTAATGATGTTGTCATCAAGGAGAACAGACACAGTAGCAGTATATAATAATTTGTGATATGATTTAAAGATTTGCTGATAGCAATGGACAAAATTAGCGGTTGGGTTGTCTTTAGACAGAACCACTACGATATTTTTGTAGTTCCGATCTAACTTGAGCGACTTCAGCTCTTAAGTCGTCGATTATAGCTTGTAGGTCTTTGGGTTGATCGTTTAAGTTGCTGGAGTTACTGATATTATTTTCTGTTTGAGCTTCCCGGTCTGCTCTTTCTAATGCTTGTTCAATGAAACTTCGCAAATTCTCTCTTTGCTCTGCATCAAATTTTCCTAGTGTACTAAGAGAGTTGGTAACAACATTTTCTAGTTGTTCGTAAACTCCTTCTGCAATAGCTCTACCAACGAAAAAGGCATGAAGTGGTGATTTACTCATAATTCAAAGTTGTCTATCTTGTAAAATTTACTAATTAATTTTGATTGATATTTTCTGTAAAAGCAAGGCTTATCTTTATTTTTACTTACTTAACAAGGTTTCTCTTGATTTTTCAATTATGCTACTGGTTGTTAAGCAAATTTTCATGCTTGATGTTTGATTTATTTACTATATTTTTACTATAAAATATCTTAATCACCACCCTGTTAAAATACTTCTAATTATTTACTTGATTTGTTAATCTTTTCCAGTTTTTGAAACCTAATTATCTCAGTTGTTTATTAAAACTATGCTGATTGTAAAGTATTGTATCACATCATCTTATAAATATCCGAATCTTGCTACCTGCAAGATGTCTACCTTTGTTTTATTTTTCCAATCTGGACTTGCAGATGTGTTATATCATGTCCGGTTAAATACTTAGAAATAACTACGGAGGAGTCAGGTAGGGGATCCAACTGTCGGATTAGCGACGTACAGGAGTCAGGAGGGAAGAAGAAGGAAGAGAAGAAGAAAGTTTTTTATTACTATTACTAATTAAACGGACATGATATTACAGCAGTTTTGGAGTTGATCAGGTACAAAATTTTAGGACTTTAGGGAGTAGGGAGTAGCGGTGCGACCCCGCGTCGGCGACAGTCGCAAGGGAATGCTGACCAAGAGAGGGAATGCGCATCAAGAGAGGGAGTAGGGAGTAGGGAAAAAAAGATTAGCCTTAAAAGCGTACCTTACTATCCTAAAAAGTGCTGTAGGAGTACAATTATCGTACAGGCCATATCCAATAGTTAATGAAAATCTTCCCAGTATTAAAGTGTTATAGAATACAAGTATATTTATCTACTCTAAATACTAATTCTATTTCTATCTATCTAATACCACAATAGTAAAATTATGGAAAAGGGAGGGATGAATAAGAAATAAAGAAAGAAAAAAAATAAGAAATAATGATAGAGATAGATGGCAACTAGGATTTGATCGACTCTTTACTATGCAGATTTTTTTAATTTGATTTTTATAGTATGATTTTTGATAATTGATATAAATAGCTGTTAGCTGAATTATTATATATTTTTTTAGAGTAGCGATCGCTCACGATAGCAAGTATTCAGATGTGGTATACAGTATGTAATTTTTAGCATTAACTAAAATGTGAAAAATACTGCTACAAACATTGCTTCAAAAATTGAATTTATAATTTATCTGTAAAAAATCAAATTAATAGTAGTCATCAGGATACTGATTTTGTTGTTGATATTTTTGATAGTTATACTCAAGAGGTTTAGATTGATGGTCAGAAGGATAGTCTAATTTTTCTGGCGAATAAATTTCTTCATTGACAGAATAATTGTGGCTAGGTATTTGAATTTTTAAATCAGAAGAATAATATGGTTGATATGACTGGTAATTCTCCCCAGAAGAGTTAGACCCACTATTAGGAAAAACTTCATCTGTGTCAACATAAGGTTTAGGCAATTTGTTCAATTTTGGTGGAGTTGTAGAGTAAGTTTTTACCGAAGGAGAATCAAAAAGAGGGCTAGATGGATCGTGCTCTCTGAAAGCATATTCAGACTCATTCTTCAGAGTTTCTAGTAAATTACCTCCCGTTAAAGATACTGTTTTTTTGTTAGCTTTTGCATAACTATAACGAAGGGTAATATCAAAACCTATCCACCCAAAAGTTGCTGCTGTAAATAGAAACACTAAAAAAATTGTTAATTGCAAAGAAAGTTGATTAATCCAATTAAAATTATTTTCCAAAGAACAATTTTTTAAAATATTAATTGGTGCTTTATTTTCGTGATAATTCTTGATTTTTGATTGATTGCTAAAATCATTTGTCACTTTATTATTCATATTTGACTTAAAGTTAGTATCCATCAAGCCATAATTACTATTAACTTCACAACAGCTTTCTTTTACCTGGTATTTTTGTTTACTTACCTGTGAAATATCCGACTTATCCAATAGTAGTGCAAACCAATTATCCAAAGTTTGAGGTCGTTTTTGAGGGTCTATTTCCAATCCTTTGATAATCGCATTCTCAATATTTGGAGAAAGATTCGTTTCCAGTAATCTTAGTTCAGTTGTAGACACTATAAGTGTTTGAGGAATAGCTTCATCACTGAGCCTTAAAGCTGCAGGAGTAGGAGCTTTACCAGTAAGTAAATAGTATAATGTAGCAGTCAAAGCATAAATATCTGCTGCGGGAGTTAACTTTTGTTCTAGATCGCACTGTTCAGGTGCTGCATATCCCACAGAAAATAAATTAGCATAAGTTTGCCTAATTCCAGCAGTTAAGTCACAGGTAATACCAAAATCAGTGAGTATTACTGTATTAGTTCCCTGTTGCCTAATAATATTTTTAGGCTGTATATCCCGATGTAAAAAACCATTTTTGTGAACTACTGATAAAGCTGAAGCAATTTGATGTACATAATCAATAGCTTCGTTGGGATGAAGTTTATGGCCAGACTGTATTAAATCAGCCAAATTTTGACCAGGAATATAGTCCATTACCATGAAGAAGAACTGCTCTTCCTCAAAAAAGTCCCACACTCTAACGATGTTAGGATGTCTAGAGTTTGTCAGAAGATGAACCTCATCTATAAATTGATGTTTAAATTTAGCAAAATCTTGATGATGGCGTAGACTTTCATTAAGGGTTTTCAGGACAACAATTTGATTGTGTTGATGATGAATAGCTCGGTAGGTTATACCAAAGCCTCCTTGGCCTAAGATACTATCAATAGTATATTTTCCTTTTTGAAGGATAACTCCTGGTTTAAGATTCATAAACACTAATTTTCACAAAAGCGTTACTTGTCAGAATACAACAATATTTTTGTAGTTGATTCTGTTCGATTGATTATAGATGAAGTTTCTAAAATTGGAAAATCTTGATATGGCATCAGGGTGAAAGAAAGTCGTTAAGCACTAGCCTGAAAGAGCGGAATCAACTAATCTAAATCAGTAGGTATTGAGGATAGTAAAACAAAAAAATAAATCAATAAAATCAAAATAAATATGAGTGAAAAAAATTCTGAGTCCGCACTTGGTCTACCTGCAAAAAATTTTGTCCTAGGTTTACCAATACATTGTATTGATGACTACTCTGGTTATTTACTTTCTCGATTAGAGAAGGGACTGGGAACTCATGTAGTGACACTAAATGCTGAAATGGTTATGCAGGGAGAGAAAAATCACGTCTTGGCTGAGATAATCCGTGGAGCTGAATTGGTAGTTCCTGATGGGGCAGGTGTTGTTCTATACTTAAGGCTTAAGGGTAAATTTGTACAGCGTTGTCCTGGTATTGAATTAGCAGAGAGTATTTTATGGCAAGTACCAAGACAGAATCCAGACAACTTGGTATTTTTCTATGGAGGAAAACCAGGGGTAGCTATGAAAGCGGCAGACATTTGGCAACAAAAAGTGTCAGAGTTAGCGTTTGCTTGTCAGCATGGTTATTTATCTCTGGCAGAAGAAACAGAATTGCTAAGTACTTTAGAGCAGTTACAGCCAAAACTAATATTTGTAGGTTTGGGAGTACCTCGCCAGGAGTTGTGGATTGCAGAACATAAACATATTTGTCCTCATGCAGTCTGGATTGGTATTGGCGGTAGTTTGGATATATGGGCTGGGGTGAAGGAAAGAGCGCCTGATTGGTTTTGTAACAATTCTTTGGAGTGGTTGTATAGACTTTATCAAGAACCTTGGCGCTGGCGACGAATGTTGGCTTTACCACATTTTGCTTTGAAGACTTTAATGGAGGTGAAATTTTAGTAAGAATTAAACCAATTGTAATATTTATAGTTAATAATTTAACCTAATTTGTAGTGAAAAGTCAACTATTAATTTTGACTTCTAGGAATAATTTTGATCGGGAGCAAGAAAGTTTGATTTAAATTTTGTGGAATTTATAACTTTTATGAAGTACATATTTCTCAATTTTAGAAAGTGAGGAATAGGGAATAGCTAAATAGAGATGAGAGTATTTAGTATTAAAATTAGTTGTTATTTTTGCCTATTCTGAAGCTTTAAATATTTTTATTGGTCAAGTTTTTAAGAATTAATACCCAATTCATAAGAAGTTGCATAGAATAATATTTTAATCAGAATTGAGTGTAGATCGAGATAGACAAGTTAATAAATTTCATAATTCTGTGCAGCCTCACATAAAATTGGTATCAAACCTAACACCTAACACCTAACACCTAATTCTATGCAGTCTCATATAAAATTGGTAAAGTTATCTGCAAAGCACTATAAAAAATTGAGATAGGGAAAGGTAGGCAAAAAAATCAAATAAACTGTACAACTTATGTCATATAGTTTTGACGAATTAGTATCAATAACGCTATTTCCGAGAGCTAAATAAAAAAAAATTTATACAACAGCCACATCAAAAAAATCTAGCGATCTATCTGAGAAAGAAAAACTTAGTAAAGTACAACATTTTATTCATAAATAAGGAATCAAAAAATTATGAATTTTGAATATGAATATCAACGATGCTTAGAAAAATTGAAATGGGCAACTGGGAAATTACAGGTAGAAGTTCAATCAGAAAAACTTGCTGAAATTGCCGAGTTAGTTGTGCAACCAATGATGAGTCCTTGGCGTTATTTTCATACTCCAAATCATATATTTGAAGTGGGAGGTTCACAGGATGCAATAGAAGTATTAGCTGCTTTATTCCATGATGTAGTCTATCTACAAATAGATCATAGTGTTAATTTTAATCTCAGCTATTACATTACTCCTTATATTAAAGAGGTACAAGGAAAATTAAAAATTCGAGAAAAAAATGAATTGCCGAAAGATAAAATTTTTGAAATAATAGCATCTATTTTTGGCTTTGTTGATGGTCAGGTTTTGTTACCTTTCGGGGGGCAAAATGAGTTTATGAGTGCTGTTGTTGCTGCTAAAGCAATGGAAACATTTCTAACACCTAAACATCTGTTGAAAATTACTGCTTGTATTGAAGCAAGTATTCCATTTCAACCTATTTCAGAATCTGGCTTAACTGCTACTGAACGTCTCTATCAACGACTTAGAGAAACTAACAGTAAATGGAATATTAATTTAACTGATAGCGAACTCTATCAAACAATTAAAAAATCAGTTAGACTATCTAATCGAGATGTTATTGGCTTTGGTTCACCTAGTTCAATTTTTCTAGATAATACCTGGAATTTATTACCAGAAACTAACCACAATCTCATCAATGGTAATTCATACACTATTTCTGAGTACCGAATTGCTTTAGAAAAAACTGAAGGTTTTATTAAATCTTTAAATCCCGATTTAATTTTTTGCAGATTTGATGGAGAACCCAATGAAAAAACTTACATAAGTTGGGTTAATCAGGCAAAGAAAAATCTTGAAATTGCTAAAATTTATCTAGGAAGTAAAATTTTTACTCTAGGTTTTATTGAAGCATTATCTATGCGATTGGGCTTGAATATACCTCTTTCTACAATGATTGGAGAATTGCCAACTCAAGGATTTAATCCGGCTCATTTGGAGAGTTTTTTACCAGATATTCATAATCCTTATCAGCCTAAAAATAGTCTGGAACGTGAAGTATTAACTTTGTTGGCAGACGGGCGATGTCAAAATGCCGCTTATGATATGAGAAACTCACCATTGAGTACATTTATAGTTATATATATAGGATTTGAAGAAGTAAAAAAACAAAGGGAAAGAACTAAAGAATTATTTCAAAAAAGTATTTCTCCTGAAGATTTTATTGATGGCTGTAACCAAGATTTAGTAAAAATAATTATTGATGGAATTTTAGAATTATTTGAGATTCGTAAACAGGCAATTAGTGGAGTCAAAAAAGGCAATTGTACTCACTGGAATAAACAGAAACAATGCCAATAATATTATGTATCTTTGAATTCCCACAATAAAAATTTTAGGGAACAGGGAACAGGGCACAGGAATAAATTTATCAGAGATCAAATTTTTACCCTTGGCTAATTAATGAGGCTTGATATAATAGACCTCTTCAAAAAGAGAAAATAAAATCAATTATTATCCATAAATTATCAATTTTATCTAAAAATTGTGCTTTAAAGCCTCCCCTTTTAAGGGGATAATAAATAAAATTTTTCATGATTAGTCAATGCTCTTCTTTTCAAGAATTAATTATTAATAATTAATTCTTGGGTAGTCCTGTATATGTAGTGATAAAATTATGGTAAAACGATCGCTTGATGATAATGATGAATCAAATACGCGCGTAGCTCCCAAATGATTTTCTAATTTTTTACAGAAAGATAAAGTGTTCCTGACTCAACGAGAAATTCTTTGACATCAAGTATTATTTAATCTTTCTATATGAGCAGTTAAACCCGTTTCCTTTCCTACTGATTTATGCCTACAATCAGGAAAAATCAGATCATAAACTGACCAAAAATCTGTATAACAAACTGCACATTACCGATAGATACCAGGCAATGAATTCCACAATCTACTTGCACCTTTTTCTCCTCTTTCTCCTAAAAAAAACCCACAATTTCTTTAGTTCCTATATCAATTGCTAGCCATCACCACTGTTTGTTGTTTTTATTCCCAACAAATCACCACATTTCATCACACTCAATGGTCAGTCTCCCGGTTTTTTTTTAGTACATTGAACAGACTGTGAAACTTCAGCATACTTACGATTGACATAATTTTGCATCCATTTTTCAGATACACCTGTTATCGGAATAATGCCAGCCAAACTGATTTTTTCTAGTAATAATTTATCAATCAATTCAATGGGAGTGATTGTTGATGTATACTTTGGAGTTATTGGGGACAAATTGCCTTTTACAGGTTTGACATTGATCTTTCTGTTTTTTATGATTAATTGTCCCGTTTTTAATAATATGGCTACTACCACAGCTTGGACAAATTAAATGATTATTTTGCATGGGATTAGATGTGAATGAAAAATTGTTGAACTGTATATTAGGATGATTTTTGGTATGATATTTAGGGTGGATTTATTCATAATTTAGTGGTTGGTTATATTCAGCGTTAGCGGAGCTTTGCGTTAGCAATCGCCTACCAAATAAAATTTTGATTTTCAACTAGGCCGAAGTTCAATATTTCAGAGATTAATGTCAGAAATTGATGGCTGATATTAACATATCACTACATATACAGGACTACCAATTCTTGAACATTTCCACCTACTACCTAGCACCTCAGAAATTTACGGTCGTTAATTAAGCGGAAATGACTATAATATACAACATAAATTATGGTTAATTAAGTTGAGTAATTATAGCAGCTCCAGAAGGCAGTAGTAGAAAAAACATTTACCTTTATAAGGTCGATCATCAATCTATGTTCTCACAGTAAGTTCCTCCAGTCAATTCTCACAATTGAGAAAGAGAACTTAATTTATAGTATTGAGCGATTGGGGATTTTCTATCCCAGAATTAATAAAAATCTTTGTAGTTAGCAGCATAACTATTTATAATTAGTTGAAAAGATGGCAAATCCTGGTTTTTTTAGGGTTATATAATCAAATAGGAAGAGGTCGGAAACCGAAATTAAGTTAGGCACAAAAATACCAAGTAAAACAGTGAGTCAAATCAAGGCAAAAAAATTCAGAAAAGTGGCGATAAAAATTTATCAACAATGAGGAATAGATGTGAGCAAAGAAGCGATCGAAATAATTATCCTGCCAATTGAATATGTTCTGAAAAAGAGTGATAAATAGGAGTGAGCAAAACCCCTGATAGTTGAGAATTAGAAGTAAATACGCCTAACTATTAGAACTGAAATACCAAGATGAAAAAGGAGAAATTGACTTGAGATATTGAGATAAAAGTGGATCTCTGTGATGCCATATATTCCTGATACTTGACAGGAAAAAGGAATAATATGAAATATAAAAAAGAATGCTACGAATAATTTAGTTGGTTAAAAAACTTTACCCAGAAATGTCGATTTTACTAAAAACAGAGTTGGACTCTAATAACTCTAATAAATGATATATACGCTATTCATACTGACTCCTGACTCCTGACTTATGAATCCTTGAAACAGCCGTGGGTATTTGTAGCAAAAATTTGAGTATTTCATATAACAATAACTGCTAAAAGTTGTCAAAGTAAAATAATTAATGTTTTAGAGTTAATGAATAGTAAAAATGAATTATATTATGAAATTAATCGAGGCACGTTCGACAGTCAAATAATCATAGAGTTTGGAGATAAATTTATAGTCATTTCAAATAATAATGAAACACTTTTTTGGCTGAAACCCTTCTGCTGCAATAAACCCTTGTCTCAATCTAAACTGAAATGACTATAGTTACAATTTGTCTAAACCTACAGTAATCATTATGGATAAAACCTCAATTTAAAAAGAGTAATAATTTCATGAAAAAGCAAGAGAAATGGGAGTAATTTCAGTTATAAGTTAACAGTTATAAGTTAACAGTACCTCTTGCAATAAGGAGGCTTAAAATCTGGAATATTCTCTTTATCTTGGTCGATTTGATATGTCGCAGGTTTCCTCGCCATCCCGCCCTACGGGAAGATCCACTAAGGACTGTTTTTTCCTTAAAAAGGGAGGCTATTGACCATAATTTTTCGGTCAAGAAATTTCCAGCTTTTTGGGTTACCTACTGACTCGCCTCAGCCAAACTTAACTGAGATTATCTGGAAATTTATTAAATATCAATGGATTGAATTTGATGTGCCTCAGAGCAGGCAAAATTTACTTAATTATCTCAAAAAACTGCTTGATGATTTTGGTACAAAGTATGTAATTAATTTTGTTTAGACACTTAGTATAGTCAACTATTTAGCGTGCTATATTGTAGAACTAAAAAAGACATTAAACTAGGGTAATATAGTATTTTTAAGGAACTGTAAAAAAAACTGTAAAAATATGAGTGAAATAGGAGACAAACTGCTCAAACAAGGGATTTATCAATATCAAAATCATAAATTTGAAGCAGCTTTGGAATCTTGGCAACAGGCATTAGCTATCTACCAAGAAATTTCCGACCGCCGTAAACAAGCTGCAGCTCTAGGAAATATAGGTGTTGCTTATGACGCACTATTAGATTATCACTCAGCCATAGAATATTATCAACAACACTTAAATATTGCCAGAGAAATTCAAGACCGAGAAGGAGAAGAAAAAGCCTTAGGTAATTTAGGAAACGCTTATTATGCTCTAGAGAATTATTCACAAGCAGTTAAATATCAGCAAAAACGCTTGACGATCGCTCTTAAAATGCAAGACGAATTTGGTTGCGAACAAGCCTACTCGAATTTAGGGATAGCTTATCATGGTTTGAGAGAATTGGCCCATGCTAAAGAATGTTATCAACAGCAGTTAGCTTTTGCGAAGAAAATAGATAATTATATTAGTCAAGGGGATGCTTTATTTAATCTCCGGTTAGTATATCAATCAATGGAGAATGGTGGAAAGGCGGAAGAATGTAGACAACAACAGATAGCGATCGCCAAAGAATTATTATCAAAGCAACTGGGCAATAATTTTACAGAAATTGCTCAAACTGTAGCTCTAAATTTTACGGCAGATTTTGCAGGTAGCGATCTAAGTAGGATAGACCTCCAATATGCTAATTTTGTTGGGGCAAATTTACAAAAGACCAATCTCAGTGGCGCTAACTTAACCCTTGCGGACTTAAGTGGAGCTAATCTTAATGGTGCCAATTTAAGTCAAGCTAATCTCTGTAATGCTAATTTACGAGATGCTAAACTTGTAGAAGCTTATCTCAAAGATGCAGATTTGCGGACAAAATTACCTCGTGCCAATTTAAGCAATGCTAACCTCAGTGGTGCTGACTTGAGTAGTGCTTATCTGCCCAGTGCTAAATTGGTCAATGTAAATCTAAGTAACGCTTCTTTACAAAATGCTGACCTCAGTGGAGTTAATTTAAGTGGGGCCAATTTACGCGGAGCTAATTTAAAACGGACAGATTTAAAAGATGCAATTTTAGAGAAGACAATATTTGCTCAAAATATAGGTATTTCTGAACATCAAAGGCAGGAGTGGGTGAAACGAGGGGCATTGTTTGAGAAATCAGAATAGATAAAATAAGCGTTGCTGATTTTAGGTATAAGTAAGATGGTTCAAAGCTAAGTAATTGAGCAGAAGTATTGATGGAGATGGGGTGATGGAATAGTTACTAAATATCGCATTTTTTATGGATGAGAAATGATATTAGTCAATGTCCTTCTTTGAAGGAGAGGTAATTGTTAATTATTAATTATTATTATTTATCGGCAGTCCTTCAACCGTAATTGTATTGATTAGAGTTGTCGCTAAATAAAGGGAAAAAATCACTCTAACCTAGACAGAGCAATAATTCCAAGCATTCTTGCCTTCTAATAGCTACAATCCTTACAGAACAAGGTTTTTAGGTATTTTTTAAGTTATAAAGCGACAAGTCTATTGAACTGGGAACAAATTACCTGTAGCGGTTTTCATTTCGGTATACCACAAGTAGGGGCGTTAACGTAGTTGTGCGCTAGCAAATGGCCATTCGCTGACGTAGAGTTTCCGCTTTATATGTTGCGGAGCAAAACGCCCCTATAGGGTTTTAGTTATGACGATGTGGTTTATCAATCAGCAAAAGCGCTGTAATGCTGTAATAATGTCAGCTATGATCGCCTCAGCTCCAATTAAAAGAAAGAGGATGTACTTCGGTTTCTTTCCTGCTCACAGTTTTTTCCACTCCAAGTCCCCCCTACTCCCCTACTCCTGACTCCTGAGTTATGACTCCTGACTCCTGAGTTATGACTCCTGACTCTAAACTGATTTTCCGGTAGTGAAAACTGCTATAACAATTAAAAATATAGCTGAGAAAATTGTTGATTCTATGACTGCAATTGAAGGATTATGGCCTCATAATATTAGCCCCAATCGACTCGCTGTGCTAGAAAGAAAATTGGTGCTTTGGTTGCGATCGCAAAAATTTGACTCTAACTTAACTTCTGAGTCATTGCAATACAAATCTTCAGAGGAATTACAAACTTTGATATTGTCTGCAACGACTGCAGGTTGTGATTTTTCAGAGTTTAGAATAATAATAAAGAAAGTGGTTGAAGCTAATACAGAAAATTTACTGGAGTTAGCAAGTATCGCTGGTATAAATCCTGCTTTAGATTTTGCAGGAGCTAAGTTATTAGGAGTTAATTTATGTGGTGTTGATTTGAGTGGTGCAAATTTGTATGGAGCTTATCTACGGGGTGCAGATTTAAGTGATGCAGATTTGAGTGAAGCTAATCTTGGTAAAGTGAATTTAGGTGGAGCAGATTTGAGTGGAGCATTGTTAAGTAATGCCGATCTAACTGAGGCAAATTTGCGCCGTGTTAGTCTAGCTTTAGCTAATTTGAGTGGTGCAAATTTGAGTGGGGCAAATTTGAGTGAAGCTAATTTGAGTAATGCCAATTTAAGTGATGCAGATTTGAGTAATACTAATTTAACTGATGCCGATCTAAGTCAAGCTGGATTAGCATTAACAAATTTAAAAGGAGCTAATTTTGAGAATACAAAAGTAGAGAATGCTAGGTTATGGCATGATTCTGGTTTATCTGATGAAATGAAGCAAAATTTAATTAGTCGTGGAGCGTTTTTTGAGGATAATTAGAATCAGAGAAAAAATCATTGGCGTTGCTGAAGCGCGTGTATGATATTAATCTTAATTATTTAGGAGTCAGGAGTCAGGAAGGAAGAAAGAAGAAGAAACAGGAGTAGAAGAAGAAAGTTTTTTGTTTGCTGGCGCACAACTTTCCTATCAAAATGCTACCGGAAATGTTAATGGGAAGTGTTGCATCAGCATAATCACGGAGCGCGGAACGGAGTTCTATAGCGCTCTTATTAGTTAGGAAAAGATATCATACCTCAAATCACCAACGCCAAATCATTTAATTAATAATTATTAATCTGATTGATTTTGTATTCTTTCTGAGATTCTTCTGTTTATCCTAGCTGATGATTTTTTAGTAATTTTTGAGAGTTCAGATGAAATGGTAAAAACTAACCATGAGAAAGTTTACTAGATTATAATTCTATTAGTCAAAGTGTAATTATTCAGAATTATACTTGACTAAATTAACTCTAGCGATGGCTTTTAAATAACATCCTATTAATATAGTGTGAAAGAGTAACTCTATATGGCAAATCAAAAATCACTTGATCAACTACAGAAACTAATTAATGATAGTGCTCAAACTAGCAATCAAAAATTGACTAACAATTTTACTGGTATAAGTCTTGAGTGTGCTGACCTGAGTCTTTGCGATCTAAATGATATTAATTTCACTGAAGTTATTCTCAGGGACGCTTATCTAATTTGTGCCAACCTCAAAAGAACTAATTTTAGTAATAGCGATCTAAGTCATGCTAATCTGAGTGGGGCAATAATGTGGTTTGCCAACCTTAATAATGTTAATTTAAAGAGTGCAGACCTTAGAGGGATAAGTTTGAGAGATGCTAACTTAGGGAATGCTAACCTAGAGAATGCTAATCTTTGGCGTAGTGAGATTACAGATGCACAATTAATTAAAGCCAATTTTACTAATGCTAATTTAATTCGTACTAATCTCAGAAATACTAATCTCACAGATGCTAATTTTAGTTATGCTCAACTTGATGAAGCAAACATCAGTGAAGCTAATCTCACAGATGCTAATTTTAGTTATGCTAATTTGAAAGATGTTAACCTTAAAGATTCTAATTTAAAAGGTGCTAATTTATCTAAAATTAACCTTCTCAGAGGTCAATTGAATCGAGCTAATCTAGAAGGTGCTAATCTAGAAGGTGCTAATCTAGAAGGTGCTAATTTAAGTGATACTAATCTTAATTATGCAAAGTTAATAAATGCCAACTTAAATCATGTTAATTTCAGGGGAGTAAAAATTAATTATGCAACGGAATTAGATGATAAGTGGTATCTTGTTTGGGATATTGTGAATCATGGCGCTTATGGTAGAACTTTAAATAGTGTTGACCTTGAATATGCAAACCTGAAAGGCGCTAATATGGGAAATGCTAATTTAGCAGATGCTAACCTCAGATATGCTAACTTCAGATATGCTAACCTCAGCAATACTAATCTCTCCAATAGTAAATTAACTAATGCTAATCTGACAGATGTTAATTTGATCAAAGCCAATTTGTCTAATTCTAATCTGCAAGGTGCTAACTTAAGCAACACTTTATTATTTAATGCTATCTTAAAAGGTGCTTCATTAAATGAAGCTAAATTGCTAAAAGCACAACTGTGTGATGCAGAATTATCAAATGCAAAATTGAAAATGGCAAATCTGATGGATGCTAACTTGAAAAATACTAAATTATTGAAAGCTGATTTAAGAGAAATTAACCTAGAAGGTGCAGAATTAGAAGGTGCTATATTTGGTGAAAATTTAGGAATTAATGAAGAAATGAAGCAAGAGTTAGTTAAACGTGGAGCTATTTTTCAGGATAAATATTAAAGTATAATTAGGGTTTGCTGAAAAAGTCTTTTTGTTGAGGTAGGAGTCAGGAGACAGGAGACAGGAGACAGGAGAAATGGGAATGAGCGAGGAGGTAGGAGTAAGAATTTTCCCAAGATTGTTCTGCCCAACTATGCGCCTAAAATACTAACTTTTTGAGCGTTTTAGACTGAAAAGCTTGCACTTTTTTTTACCCCAAACAGGCTAAAGTCTTTATATGTCAATGCTTAAGGTTGAGCGCATTTTTTAGTAAAAAAAAGTCCAAGCTTAATGGTCGTAATGGTTCAAAAAAGAGCGCATTTTAGGCTCATAGTTGCGCAGAATAATCCCTTGATTATTCTTCCTCTTACCTCCTTTATAATTCCCATTTCTCCTGTCTCCTGTCTCCTGTCTCCTGTCTCCTACCCTTACCCATAAGACTTTTTCAGCAAACCCTAATTATCCGGACATGATATTACAGATTATCAGATGAACCCGCCCCTACCCCATGTTCGGACTACATCCTCTGTAATTCCTCCTGAGACAAAATCCGGTTTACATAGATGGAAAGTACAAGCATTGAAATTTGTTGATTATTAAAAAAACTTACAACTTCATCAAAACTTCTGACTTCTACTTCAGCTCCTCCAACACCTCTTCTGTGAACGGATTTTTCCCTTTTTTCAAAGCATCAACCCAGCCTTGTCGTTGTGCTTTTTCCTCATCTTTTTTCGTCCATTTAATATATGCTTCCAAGTCTTTAATAGCTCCCGAAAAATCCCCAGTTAATGCCCGTGCTAAACCACGACGGTCTATAAAAGCTCCATTTTCCGGCGCGAGTTTAACAGCTTTTTCACAGGCAAAAATTACATCTTTTACTCGATTATATAAGCTACCATACCAACAAATATCATTCCAATTACTAGCCGAAACTTCTAACTCTGAATCTATTTTTTTTGCTTCATTGAAAAGATTAATTGCCTCGTCTATTTCTCCCTGCTTTGCTAATGTTTTTCCCACTTCTAATTTACTAAGAGCAGCTAATTTTTTAGCCACCGCTTCTGGATTTTTATCTATTTCTTCTGTATCTAAATTCAAATCAATATCAGACTGCAACTTTTGAGCTTCCTTAAACACGGAAATAGCCTCTTTAATTTTTCCATCTTTGGCTAAATATTTTCCCTCTTCTACTTTACCCGGAGCAGCTAATTTTTTAGCCACCGCTTCTGGATGTTTATCTATTTCTTCTGTATCTAAATTCAAATCAATATCAGACTGCAACTTTTGAGCTTCCTTAAACTTATTTATTGCTTCCTCAATTTTCCGGTCTTTGATCAATTGCACTGCCTCTTCCACCTTCCCTTCTGCTTGAAACTGACGCACTACTAATACTGGGTTTTGGTCTTTAACTTCCGTTTTTGGCAACAAATCAATATTGTCATCCAGTTTGATAAACGCCCTCAATAACTTCTCCGCTTCTTTTACTTTATTCTCCTGTGCTAACTCCTTTGCTATTGCTGCATTAAAGGGAAAATTAGAGCCAAGTTTAACAGCCTTTTGGAAAGCAGAAATAGCTGAGTCAACTTTTCCCTCTGCTGCTAACTTTTCACCCTGAAAAAACAAAGCCATTGCCGAAGGTTCTACTCCACAGAGACGACGCTCTTGTTCCGTGACATTGGGATTGTTTTTCAGGTAGTCACTCATCCACTGGCAAGCATGAGCTGTCAAGTCATCTTGGTTAAAGCGCCACAGTTTCACCGTGTTATCCCTACTTGCAGAAGCTATTAAATCTCCCTTGGGGCTAAATGCTACCGCTTTGACATAATTTTCATGTCCGGCGAGAGTGCGCACCAAAGTGCCATCTGGTTTCCACAGTTTTACCGTGTTATCCCTACTTGCAGAAGCTATTAAATCTCCCTTGGGGCTAAATGCTACCGCTTTGACAGAACTTTCATGTCCGGCGAGAGTGCGCACCAAAGTGCCATCTGGTTTCCACAGTTTTACCGTGTTATCCCTACTTGCAGAAGCTATTAAATCTCCCTTGGGGCTAAATGCTACCGCTTCGACAGAATTTTCATGTCCGGTGAGAGTGCGCACCAAAGTGCCATCTGGTTTCCACAGTTTTACCGTGTTATCCCTACTTGTAGAAGCTATTAAACCTCCCTTGGGGCTAAATGCTACACCCCAGACAGAATTTTCATGGCCGGTGAGAGTGCGCACCAAAGTGCCATCTGGTTTCCACAGTTTCACTGTATTGTCACTACTTGCAGAAGCAATCAAATCTCCCTTGGGGCTAAATGCTACACCCCAGACAGAATTTTCATGTCCGGTGAGAGTGCGCACCAAAGTGCCATCTGGTTTCCACAGTTTCACTGTCTTGTCACTACTTGCAGAAGCAATCAAATCTCCCTTGGGGCTAAATGCTACACCCCAGACAGAATTTTCATGTCCGGTGAGAGTGCGCACCAAAGTGCCATCTGGTTTCCACAGTTTCACTGTCTTGTCACTACTTGCAGAAGCAATCAAATCTCCCTTGGGGCTAAATGCTACACCCCAGACAGAATTTTCATGTCCGGTGAGAGTGCGCACCAAAGTGCCATCTGGTTTCCACAGTTTCACTGTCTTGTCATCACTAGCAGAAGCAATTAAATCTCCCTTGGGGCTAAATGCTACCGCTTCGACAGAATTTTCATGTCCGGTGAGAGTGCGCACCAAAGTGCCATCTGGTTTCCACAGTTTTACCGTTCTATCCCTACTTGTAGAAGCTATTAAATCTCCCTTGGGGCTAAATGCTACCGCTTCGACAGAATTTTCATGTCCGGTGAGAGTGCGCACCAAAGTGCCATCTGGTTTCCACAGTTTTACCGTGTTATCCCTACTTGTAGAAGCTATTAAATCTCCCTTGGGGCTAAATGCTACCGCTGCGACAGAATTTTCATGGCCGGTGAGAGTGCGCACCAAGCTGCCATCTGGTTTCCACAGTTTTACCGTTTTATCCCTACTTGTAGAAGCTATTAAATCTCCCTTGGGGCTAAATGCTACACCTCTGACATAATTTTCATGTCCGGTGAGATTGCGCACCAAAGTGCCATCTGGTTTCCACAGTTTCACTGTCTTGTCATCACTAGCAGAAGCAATTAAATCTCCCTTGGGGCTAAATGCTACACCTCTGACAGAATTTTTATGTCCGGTGAGAGTGCGCACCAAAGTGCCATCTGGTTTCCACAGTTTTACCGTTCTATCCCTACTTGTAGAAGCTATTAAATCTCCCTTGGGGCTAAATGCTACCGCTGCGACATAATTTTCATGTCCGGTGAGAGTGCGCACCAAAGTGCCATCTGGTTTCCACAGTTTTACCGTGTTATCCCTACTTGTAGAAGCTATTAAATCTCCCTTGGGGCTAAATGCTACCGCTGCGACAGAATTTTCATGGCCGGTGAGAGTGCGCACCAAAGTGCCATCTGGTTTCCACAGTTTTACCGTTCTATCCCTACTTGTAGAAGCTATTAAATCTCCCTTGGGGCTAAATGCTACCGCTTCGACAGAATTTTCATGTCCTTCTAAGCTATTGATTTCTTTATATCCTTCCCAGTTAACAGTTTGTTGCAGAATATCGGTGGTTTGTATGTTTGCTGTTGTTGCATTTGCTTGTTGCTCTAGTTTCAGCGCTGCTAACTGGAGGTCTAAAGTTCTCTGTCCTGAAACTATGCGAGTTTTTAACTCTCTCATCTCAGCTTTGCGTTCGCTGCGGACAGCTTGCCGTCGTTGCATTTCTGACCACACAGCAAGTAGAGAAATTATCACAGAAAATGTAACCAACCCTGCAAATATCCGTTGACGTTGCCGTTGTTTTCTTTTTTGTTCCTGCTCTTGCAGTTGCTGACTTAACTGAATAAATTCTAGTTCGTCTGGGGAAAGTTCCTCCTGACGTTGTGTCAGTTGTTCCTGTGCTTGAGCGAGTGCCACTCCCCGCAATAAAGCTCCTTGGTCTCGGTTATTCTCTTGCCAATAACTCATTGTCGCCCGCAGACGTTCCTGCCATGTTCTAAACTCCCTGCTAGCATTTATCCAATCCCGCAAAGTTCCCCACTCTCGAATTAAGGCTTCATGCACTACCTCCACCGTATTTTCCTGTTCATTCCTCCCCGTTACCACCAACCGCGCTTGATACCCCGCCAAATAACTGACTAAATTCCAATTATCTTCTCCCACTTCCCCACGGGTAGCAACACGCCTCGTATCTTCTGTACCTTCCCCCGGACGTACTAATTGTACAAATATTCGCTCTGCCTGTTTTTTCTCTGTCTCTTTTAATTGTTGAAAAATTTGTTCTGCATGATTAGCGATCGCTTTTTTTACCCCTCCTATTTCCTCATAAGCATGATGAGTTAATACTCGGTTTTCCTGTTTTGACCACAACCGAGTCAAAGCAAATTCTAATAATGGTAAATTTCCGGGTTCTTCTCCCACATCATCCAAAATTATTTCTGTTAATTTTGCCTCTAATTGTACCTCTGATTTTTGAGAAGGTAATTCAATTGCTTGTTGTAATTCTTCCCGTTTCATCGAACTAAGTAACTGTGGCGTATATTCCTGCAAAGCATCTCGAAACGGACGATAAGAAAGCACATATCCATAAAAATCCGCCCGTAATGTTAAAACCAGTTTAACATTTTCTTCTCTAATAGCTGTTAACAATGCTTCAGCAAAACGTTCCTGTTTTTCTTTCTCCCGACAAAGGGTATATAATTCTTCAAATTGGTCAACAATTAACAATAATTGTTGACCTGGATTACGTTCTAAAATGCGATTAACTACCTGTGAAAAAGTGATTTTACCTTCCTGCATATCACTTGCTAATCCCGTCGCCTCCCGCAATTTTTGCGTTTCACCCGCTTCCGGTTCCAATTGTCCAACCAACACAAAAGCCAAAGATAAAAACGGTTCTTTTCCCGGAAGAAATGATTCAATCAACCATTTTTTTTCTGTTCTCAATTGAGGAACTAATCCCGCATATACCAAAGAAGATTTACCACTACCACTAGGTCCAACTACAGCAATTAAAGGTTGTTTATGAGTTACTTCAACTAACTTATTCACAAACTTTTCTTGCCCAAAAAAGAAGTCGGCATCTTCCTCTTTAAATGCCGATAAACCTTGATAAGGATTAGGGGGAATTATATGATCATCAGTAATTAAATTCTCATCATTTATAGAAGTATCAGTTAAATCTTTTTTCTTTAAAATTGGAGTTTGATGTTCTAGGTAACTCATCATTTGTGAGCAACCTAATTCATAAGCTTCCTCCACCTCATAATCAGCAGCAAGAGCATCATAAAAAGCCACAGCAAAAGCCACCGCAGCATTATCTCCTACAGCCTTATTCATGCCAATAACATAATTAACATATTGACTAATTGCCTCCGCTTGTACTTCCGAATAACAGGCATTTAAAAGTACACATTCGACATTTTTTTTCGCAAACAATTTAAACATACTAGCCAGAGCATTTGTCTGAACCAGCACCATTTTTCCCATTTCATCTTCCAAAACAATACCATCTTGTCCCGTACCATGTCCGCAAAAGTGGATTATATGAGGTCGATAATCTAAAATAGCTCGATAAAAGTCACGGGCACGGACAGCCAATTTTTGTTGTAATTGAAATTGGTCTCGTTTATTAGCTCGGCGTAACCCTTCGTCTATTTCTCGTATTTCTTGGTCTAATCTTAGGGGGGCAGTATTTTTAGGATTAGCTGCTAGGATAAGGATGGTTTTGGCATTTGGGTTATTGGTCATTTTAGTTGTCAGTTATACAAAATTCAAAAAAAGTTTGTGCGTCTATGTATTAATTTCTCTTAGTATTGATATTGATTTTTAGATATTTTAGATGGTTGACTTCATCATATAGAATCCATTTGGTATCTCAAAAACTTAGGTAACTGTATGCATTTCCTGCGGAATGCTGCACAAACAGCTATTAGCTGCCAGCTTAATGCTTATGTAATTATTGGACTAAATTTTCAATTGAATTAATATCGCTAGGCAATTCTTGAGTTAAAACTTCAGCACCATTTGGAGTTACTAAAACATCATCCTCAATTCTAATACCTCGAACATCATCAAATTTTTCTAGCTTTTCCCAATTCACAATATCTTGATATTTTTGACGCATTTCTTTGTCATTTAAAATGCCTGGTACTTGATAAAAACCAGGTTCAATTGTGACTAACATTCCGGGAATTAATGGACGATTTAATCGTAGAGAACCTAAACCAAAACGACTACTACGCTCCCTACCTATTTCATATCCAGCTAAATCTCCTAAATCTTCCATATCGTGAACATCTAAACCTAATAAATGACCGATTCCATGAGGAAAAAATAAGGCATGAGCATCCATTTCTACTAAGTCTTCTGCTTCACCTTTTAAAATTCCTAAATTTACTAATCCTTCCGCAATAACTTGAGCTGCTAATAGATGAATATCTAAATATTCAATACCAGGTTTTATTTGAGCAATACAAGTATCATGAGCAGCTAAAACTACATCATAAATATCTCGTTGGGTGGGAGAAAATTTACCAGAAACAGGCCAAGTTCGAGTCACATCACTCGCCCAACCTAAATTTGTTTCTGCTCCCACATCTGCTAATAATAAATCTCCTGTTTGTAGGGGGTGATGATATTCTCCATTGTGCAAAACTTCTCCATGTACAGTCACAATACTGGTATAAGCACAAGTCATATTATGAGAGATAATAATACTCTCCATTGCGGCTCGGATATTAGACTCGAATTTAGCATTTTTGGTGCTTGCCATTCCAGCTTTATGAGCTTCTACAGTTACTGCTACTGCTTGTTTTATTTCTGTTAAAGCTGTGGCATCATGGCTAAGTCTTAAAGAGATAATCGCTTTTGTTAACTCTAAGTCAATTTCTTTAGGGTTATTAGGTGCAGAAATATCTCTATTCAGAGTTTTAAATTGTGTGGTTTGAGTAGGAGAATTTTGTACAGAAATAGTCGCCGCATTAGTGGCGCGAGATTTCAATTCTTGTATAGGAAAAGCAGCATCAGCACCAATAATTTCAGCTAGGCGATCGCGTGTGGGCATTTCTCCATGCCAAAGTTGACTACTCGGTGGTGCATTATCCATAAATAGTTCTAATTTTTCTCCGTCTAAATGTATAGCAGCATCTTCAATAGGTAGTCCGGCAAAATAGAGAAAATGACTGCTAGGACGAAAGGGAAAAGTATTAGCTGGAAAGTTGCGGGGACTACGACTTCCTGACCAAAGTATGACGGGAAAATTGATTAATTTTGCTAATTTTTGTCGTCGGTTACGAAGTGTTGTTGCTAGAGAAGTATGTAAGTTAGGAATATGCATGGGAGTTATTTATATAAAGTAAGAAAGAAGTAAGAAGGAAAAAGGAAGAAGGATATAAATTAAAATTTTCTAGTTTCCTTTTTGCCCTATGATTTTTGATAATTGGTATCACAAATGATAAAGAATTTGAAAAAATATCTAATTTACTATTGTACCAGCTTAAAAAGTAAGAAGGAAGAATAAATTATCAGAAAGAAGGAAGAAGGAAGAAGGAAGAAGGATATAAATCAAAATTTTCTAGTTTCCTTTTTGCCCTATGATTTTTGATAATTGGTATCACAAATAAAAGATAATTTGAAATAATACCTATTTTACTATTGTACCAGCTTAAAAAGGAAGAAGGAAGAAGGAAGAAGGATATAAATCAAAATTTTCTAGTTTCCTTTTTGCCCTAGAATTTTTGATAATTGGTATCACAAATGAAAGATAATTTGAAATAATACCTATTTTACTATTGTACCAGCTTAAAAAGGAAGAAGGAAGAATAAATTAAGAGAAAGTCAACAATGATATAAATAGGACTTACACATGAACGCTATTGGTAGTGGACTGTTTCACCTTAAATGTTGCTTGAGGAAAATGCTGGAATCTATCTATAGCAAGAATTTAGTCCGAAAAGCTAATGCACTATTTTAGCTGAAACAGTCCAGTAGGGTGTGTTAGCGCTAGCGTAACGCACCAATAACCCTTATGTAGTGTATTTGCGTAAGTCCTGATAAATAAATAGTTTCTAGGATGAGAGAGAAATCAATTCTCGGCAAAATTTTCTAGTTTCCTTTTTGCAGTATGATTTTTGATATTGGTATTACAAATGAGGCATTGGTGATTTTGGCTATGATTGTGCTTTAATGGCTATTGCCTAACTATTAACTGAAAAGCATTTTATGTTTTGCCAAATTTAAATTTCATAGCTTGATTAACCAACGCCACAAATGAAAGATAATTTGAAAAAATACCTATTTTACTATTATCCCTGGTTAAAAAGGAAGAAGGAAGAATAAATTAAGAGAAAGTCAACAATGATGTAAATAAATAGTTTCTAGGATGAGAGAGAAATTAATTCTCGGCAAAGTTTTCTAGTTTCCTTTTTGCCCTATGATTTTTGATGATTGGTATCACAAATGATAGAGAATTTGAAAAAATACCTATCTTACTATTATCCCTGGTTAAAAAGCAAGAATAAAGAAGGAAGGATAAATTAAGAGATTAGAGATAAGTCAACTCTCGGCAAAATTTTCTAGTTTCCTTTTTGCAGTATGATTTTTGATGATTGGTATCGCAAATGATAGATAATTTGAATTTTTTTCAAATTGACTATTATAGCAGGTTAAAAAGCAAGAATAAATTAAGAGAAAGTCAAGAATGATGTAAATAAATAGTTTCTAGGATTAGAGATAAATCAATTCTCGGCAAAATTTTCTAATTTCCTTTTTGCAGTATGATTTTTGATGATTGGTATCACAAATGATAGAGAATTTGAAAAAAATTATAACTTACTATTATAGCAGGTTAAAAATTAACTGTACTACTGGACTGACACAGGGGGATGGGGCGGGTTCATCTAAATTTAATATTGAGCAAGCATTATATCCTTGGGGTGGGGGCGGGTTCATAAGATAATTTGTAACACCATTAATTTAACGCGGAACCCGCCCCTACTATTACAACTTTTTAGGCGTATCACGCCACTACTTATTACTAGGAAAGGAAAGGTCAATTCTCTAATATTTCCCCTAGTCAATACAGCAAAAAGCAAAATCAACTAGAAATAAAAAATGTCAATTATAAAAATTTTAATGATTACGTCAATCTTCTTATTAACAACAGTAGTTAGTATATTTAATGATAGTAGATATGAAGCTAAAAATAATAAGAGTCTGGTCTCTCAAAATAATTATTTCCAATTAGCTGAAGCTAACTCAGCAGAAAATTTACAGAATATTATTGGGGAAGATGCACAAGTAGAAAAAGTAGTAGAAGGTTTCAAATTTATCGAGGGACCTGTCTGGCATCCTAACGGTTTTTTACTGTTTAGCGATATTCCAGAAAATACAATTTATCAATGGCAACCTAATCAAGAAGTTAAAGTATTTCGTCGCCCTTCCGGGAATGCTAATGGTAATACACTAGATTTACAAGGAAGATTAATTACTGGTGAACATAGTAATCGTCGGGTATCGAGAACTGAAAAAGATGGCAAAATAATTACACTTGCTGATGAATATAACGGTAAACGTCTCAATAGTCCGAATGATTTAGTTGTTAAATCAGATGGCAGTATTTATTTTACCGACCCTCCTTATGGAATTAAATCAGAACAGGAAGAATTAGGTTTTTATGGTGTTTATAAAATTGCACCAGATGGTAAATTAACTTTATTAGTTGATGATTTTATTCGCCCTAATGGTATTGCTTTATCACCTGATGAAACTAAACTTTATGTTAATGATTCTGAAAAAGGTCATATTCGTGTTTTTGATATTAAGTCTGATGGAACTCTAGAAAATGGCATGATTTTTGATGAATTAAAAGACTCAAATAAACGAGGTGTACCTGATGGAATGAAAGTAGATTTGCAAGGAAATGTTTATAGCACTGGACCGGGAGGAGTTTGGGTTTTTTCTCCATCAGGAAAGTTATTAGGAATTATTGCCGTACCAGAAAAAGTTGCTAATTTAGCATGGGGAAATAATGACTATAAAACTCTTTATTTAACAGCTAGTAAAAGTCTCTATCGAATTACTCTTAAAGTTGCCGGAGTTAGACCGTTTAACTAAAGTCACAGGTCAGAATTCAAAAGTCAAAAATTAGAAGTGATATTAATGGAACTTAAAACCTTTACTCTTTCACTAAAGTCAAAAATTAGAAGTGATATTAATGGAACTTAAAACCTCTAGTTTACAGTAATTTCAGCTTATTATTTGACTTCATCAGTTACCAACTACTTGTGACATTTTTTAAGTGAATTGGTATTAGAACTGGTTGAAGAAGAAAGAAGGCGTTTAGTTATCTAGGCAATTAGTTATAGCAGTCGCCACTATAGTTAGGATATCGGGTAATTATGATGATTTATGATGCGAGCAAGATCCTAATTGTCAAAGACCAACCTGGCAGTTGCTATATCTAGTAGAGAAGTAAAAATCTTGTGTTGCCTAATACAAATTCATAAGCATTAATGCTATACTTATACCATTTATAAACAGTAATGGTATGTTTGATTACCAATGGATAATTGATAATTAATCCCCAGAGGTTTAAAGCCTCTCCTTTTAAGGATAAAAAAGAAATCAAATTTCCTTATATTCAATTCCGTAACGGTTTTAATCATAGTTAATTATCCATTTTCATTATCCATTATCAATTAATGAATATCTCCCATTAGACAAGTTAAATATTCACAGCCAGATTAATGTTAAATATACATCTGGTGATCATCAAAAATAAAATCAATTGTACAGAAATTCTCAATTATTTCCCCCCTACTCCCTACTCCCTATTTTTCAGAGATGTTAAATAATTATCTATCTAAAGCATCATATCAAGCAGTCTTTCTTGGTTATAACTTTTTACCAATAATTACTTGGAAAATATTGTCAAATCCCGCTGCTGAAATTGTGGCATTTTTCAACAACTATCGTATTCATAAACAGATTACATATTTGACTGTCAATAACTACGATTTAAAATTAGACATTTACCAGTCCCTCACCACCAAACCCCACCCAGTAGTTATTTTTATTCACGGTGGTGGTTGGGTAGACCGCCCAAAAGAAGTGGAATTATTTTTTTTATTGCCATATCTGAAAATGGGTTTTTCCATTGTGAATGTGGGGTATCGTTTGGCAGCACAGTCATTAGCACCCGCAGCAGTAACAGACTGTCAGTCTGCTTTAGGTTGGACGATAAAAAATTCCCAGAAGTACAATTTCGATCCGGAAAAAATCATTGTCAGTGGTTTTTCTGCCGGAGGTCATTTAGCCATGACAACTGCTATGTTACCTACTTCTACTGATGAAGAATTGAAGGTAGCTGCGGTAGTTAATTGGTATGGCATTACAGATGTTAAAGATTTACTTGAGAGGCCTAATGTTCGAGATTATGCTCTAGAGTGGATGGGCAACCAGAGCGATCGCTTGGAAATTGCCGAGGGTATTTCCCCTATTAATTATGTACATTCTGAACTCCCACCAATTTTTACTGTTCACGGCGATGCCGACTTAAGTGTGCCATATAATCATGCTGTGAAATTTCACGAAGCACTTAATCAAGCAAATGTACCGAATCAATTATTAACTATTTCAGGGGGTGGACATGGAGGATTTAGTTATAGTCAAAATCTTAAAGTTTATAAACATATTGAAGCTTTTTTCATAAAAAATGGTTTATTAAGTTATTAGGAATTAGGTAGTCGTGAATAATTATGGTAGAGGGTTTTTAGCAACTCTCAGCTCCCAATTAATATTTCTTTACCATTAATTCCGAGTACTACCGAATTAACTGCCAAAATGTCTAGAAAAACCAGAAAAAACTGAGGCAGTGTTGTTAACCTTAATCAATTAAGACAAATGTTATATCTGAGTGAATTTTTAGTAGTTAATTCAGCAGTTGGTATGATATTACCAATTTTTTTGGCACAGGAAGCAATAACTCCACCACCGGAAGTAGCAGAAGTAGACCCAGCTACCACTGGAGGTGGTCTGATTGGATATTTAATTCTGGCGTTTTTCTGTTATAAGATTTATCAAAAGTTAAATGTTGAGAATGCTTGGTTTGCTTGGATTCCGATTTTAGGTACATACATTAATTTCAAAGCTGCTGATGAGGAAAAACCTGTATTATGGACAATTTTGGCTTGTATTCCATGTATTAATATTATTGCTTCGATTAAGCTAATTATGGCTTGGGTAACAATATTTAAGAAGTTGAATAAATCTCCCTGGTTACTGTTGATATGTATCATTCCTTTTGCAGCTTTCTTTGTCTTTGGATATGTAGCATTTACCTAAAGTTTTTTCAACAAAGGAAGTAGTAATATTGATTAACTACAGGAGTAATTTGAATAATGCTCAAACTTAAATACAGGAAAGTAATTTTTTTGATTCTTATTGCTATTCTGGCAGGGGGTTCGATGGCTGCTTATTCTCAATCAGAGACTAATTTTTTGCTCAAAACTATAGAATTAGTTATCTTTCAACAAGCAGCAACAATTGTAATTTATCTCAGTTGTTTTGGTTGGGATATATTGCGTAGTCGTTAATGAAGTCAGAACTCAGAACTCAGAAGTTAACCCACCCCTAACCCCTCCCAGGAGGGGAAGTAGAGGATTTGAGCAACTCTCCAAAAATATTTCGCCTTAAAAGGTGGGGTTGCGCGACCCAATTATTTTGATAAATAAGTTGAAATGCAAAAGTTTTCTGAATTCTTATCAGATAAAGAACGATGTCAGCGATATGTTTATCTGGCGATCGCTCTTCTTACTATTATTGGCAGCTACTTTTTGAATTTTGGGCTGAAGATACCATTTATAGGATGCCCACTCTTACGTTATGTAGGTATTCCTTGCCCTGGATGGGGGTTAACCCGCTCCCTGATGGCATTTGCACGAGGAGATTTGAGTCAAGCGATCGCTTATCATTTATTTGGGCCTGTATTTTTTGCTGTGTTTGTAATTGCAATTTTACATATTGTTTTGGAATTAATAAATAATCGAAAAATCCAAACATTTTATGTATCTTTAATTCAAAATCATCATTTTCATATTTTTTGTTTTCTAGTTTTATTTGGTTATCATGGAACACGACTACAAGAGTTGTGGAAAACTGGAGAAATTTATAATTTTTTGATTCATTCCACCCTGGGAAATTGGTTATTTGGGGTTATTAGTTAAGTGTGGGGAGTGTAGGGAGATGGTAAATCTGGAGGGAAATTTCCATCTTTTTCCCCTATTCTATTTCTCTAGTGCAGAATGGCAGAAATAACTAACCAGTTAAAAAATCCTAAAAGCTTTACCAAGCAATACTTTTGACCTTTAACTTCCGCGTGGGAACGGGTAAGATGCTCATTCCACAAAACTATTAAAATCATCCCGCATTTATGCAACGCCTAATATGAAATATAAAAAAGAATGCTACGAATAATTTAGCTGGTTAAAAAACTTTACTGAAAAATCGTGGTCTAAAGCCTCCCATTTTTTTATTGCCATATTTGAAAATGGGTTTTTCTGTTGTGAATGTGGAGTATCGACGGAAGTAATTTGCTATTTGATATAATTTCTCTAGTCAAACAAAATAATTAATTAGCAATGAATCTACAAGAACAAAATTGGACTAACCTATTCGGAAATCATACCCCAGAAGGAATAGCTTGGTATGGTATTTGGACTAGATATTCTCCAGAGTTAGAAGTTATAAAATCTTTTCAAGGAATCAGAAAATTCTCAGCTAATCAGGATAAAACAGTAATTACTCACCACAATAATTACACTTATGCTGATGGTAGTACCGAAGAAAAACAATGGCAAATTGAGAAAAAAATTGCTAATCAACCAGATGGAATGATTCATCCGGCATTTGAATCAATGAGGACACTATCTTTCAGTAAAGAAGCCAAAACTTGGATGTGTCTACAATTAAAAATAGGGAATCGTTTTGGTTGTGAATTATTTTTCCAGCATCAAAATTTTCGGACTAGCGTTGTTTCTATTTATGGAGAAAATGGTGAGTTAGCAGGGTTTACACAAATTCGCGAACATCTTAATAGTTATCCTGAACAAAAACCAGGAGCAGAATTAAAAAATATATCGGGAAATTGGGTGGGGCAAAAACAGTCTATGACTCCCGATTTACAAATTTCTCAAGAAGCAGAAATGACAAAACTTGAGTTAGATCCAACTGCAGGTAAAAATCAAACATTTTTTCTGCCTGATGGTATAGTTATAAATGTTCCTGAAAAGGTAAAAATAGGAGAAGAATTTGAACTGGTAGTAGGTAAGATGGTAATTGAAAATAAGTATAAACGAATGACTATTAAATACGATAAAGATGGCAAATTTATTCAGTTAATTTCTGAAGTATTTGACCAGAAAAATTAAACTAAAAAAATAGTGGTAGGTCATTTCAGTTATTAGTTATCATTTTCTTTGTGGGTTTAATACCCCACCGTCTACACGGTGTTCAAAATTACTTGGGGGAGCGTAGACGCGGAGCGGCTTGTCGAAGACTATCCCCATGTAATTTTCCTCCTGTCTCCTGTCTCCTGTCTCCTGTCTCCTGTCTCCTGTCTCCTGTCTCCTTCTTCAATAGTTATCAGTTATTAGTTATCAGTACCTCTGCAATCAGGAGGCTTGACATCAGAAATATTCTCTTTTTTTCTCAAAATAATTGGGTCGCGCAACCCCGCCTTTTAAAGCGAAATATTTTTGGAGCGAGGCTTAAATCCCCGTTAAAAAAATAACTTCTGACTTCGTTAACCCCTTAAAAGGGGAGGGTTTAGACTACAATTTTTCGGTAATATCAAATCCAGTGTTATTGTATAAAATTGTATAGAAAGCAGGTTTGTGTTAATGGTAATAAATGTATTCCATAACAAATCTCTTTCTAACAAGGAACAGAGTTAGACATGGCGATCGCTCAAACCTTGATTCAGGTTCACGGAGGCAAAATTGAAGTAACCAGTAAAGTTGGTGTAGGGAATTGTTTTTGGGTAAAAATTCCGGTAGTGGTAAAGAAGTAATACGATTTTCAAAAAATATTGCTACCTTGAATAACCAAGGTCTTATACTAATTTGAAAAAAGAATGTTACGAATAATAAGTGCGATAGAACTCCGTTCCGCTGACGCGGTCGTGCATACTTTACAAGAAATGTCCCTTTGATAAAGCGGTGCGACCCCGCGACTACGACAGTCGCACCTGGTAGCGCACCAAGAGAGGGAATGCTAACCAAGAGAGGGAACGCGCATCAAGAGAAAAAGAGAATTTACTAGCTCAAAACTGGTATTGAAGCCATTCCCGTGTGACTCAGTCCGACTGACTTCCCCTCTTGGGAGGGGGAGGGGCGAGGGGTGGGTTGACTCCTAAGAAATACCCAAGCTATTTGTAGCAAACATTTATAGAATTGATATTAGGCATTATACCATGTTCGGACGGGTCAGTTATAAATAAAATTCAAGAACTGACAGTACCGAAGAAATACTGAAATTATCTTTACTTTTCTTCTTTCCTCCTTTCTTCCCTCCTGACTTCTGACTGTTTCTTTTATACTAAATTTTAATGTAGATTATTAAGCTCCGCCATTATAAGTTCCTTGTATTTTCCCATCCAACCAAAGTTGCTGCAATTTATGCAATATATCTTCCGAAAGATTAGATAATCTAGCTACAGAAGCATTCCTACGAATATGCTCGGTACTTGAGGAACCCGGAATCACAGAAGTAACAGTTTGATTGTTCAGGATATATTTTAACCCTATCTCTGACATAGATAAATTAATATCTTTGACAATTGGTTTAATCAAATCAACCATTTCTACCTGTCTTGCTACCCAATCATCAGGAGTCCATAATCCACGCCAATCCCCTTGTGGAAACTTTTGAGAGTGTGTCCAGCCACTAACTAATGCACCAGAACTAAATGGACAGCGTGCTATAATCCCGACCTGATGTTTTTGAGCCATCGGAAACAATGTATATTCAGGTTCTTGCTCCAAAATATTATAAACCACCTGAACAACATCAATCCGCCCTGCTTCAATATGACTATTAGCTTCACCAGCACGGCGATCGCCAACCGATATACCAATGGCTCTAATTTTACCCAGTTCTTTTAGCTTTAGCATCGCTTCATACCATTCCGTACAATGACCCCAGGCCAGATTCCAAGTATGCAAAAATAAAATATCAATGCACTCCCGCCGTAAATTTTTGAGGGTAGTGTCGCAACATTTTACGATCCAATCAGAGGAAAAATAATCCTGAATCTTACTTTGAGGTTTTGGAGACCAGTCATCGCATTGAGGCGGAATTTTACTAGAAATTACTACCGAAGAATTTCCCTGTAAAGCTTTACCGATTACCTGTTCACAATAACCATTTCCGTAGTCTAAAGCCGTATCTAAGTAATTAATATCTGCATCTATTGCTGCCTCAATTGCCTGAATATATTCTGCTTCCGTTTTTTTTCCCCACACATCCCCTGAAAGTTGCCAAGTACCTAGACCAACTTCACTAATTTCAATATTGGTCTTTCCTAACTGACGCTTTTTCATTACTAATTCTCCTGATTGAGCATTACTTGATACATTCAGGACTTACGCATAAGGTAGGAAAAACTGGGATTTCAGATTGATTCCCTATCGTTGGCAATGACGGAAATACTTTGTGCTGCGTAAGTCCTAACATTTTTAAATTGATATCATGTGCTTGTAAATAACCGTTATTGCGTTGATCAATCGTTGGCGAAGCATGACAAACCGAAAGCAATTCCCAAGTCTAGTGATTGCATTGTTTCAATTCTTTCCACTCCCAATGATCTCAAATCTGCTTAATTCGGTATAAAAATCTGAGCGCCATAGGGCAAATCTTTCTAAATTTTTCTTCCCTCCTGACTCGGTCCTTCCCCTCCTGGGAGGGGTTAGGGGTGGGTTGACTCCTGACTCCTTATCTAAATTACACAAATGCTACCAGATTTGATCTGACATATTACAAACTATTTGCCGGATATCATCTGATGCTCTTGCCTCCTTCTAACTGAGCTAGCTTTTCAGTTAATGGATTAATGATGAGCTTGTAGATGTGATATATACTCGAAATATCCTTTAGAGGGAAACGCTTGACGTGCCAAAAACCATTTAGTTCAGACCCGAAATCATTAGGAGAAAAACGACCTACAATCCATCCGTCTGATTCTTCTTCCGCTGTTGTTTCAATACGTATCCATTTCCAAATCATTTCCGCAACATCATAAATCCGAGTTTCAGGATGAGTAGGTTTTGGCTCAATAATAGCAATCCAACATTCGGGTTCCTCCGCATCAACTACATTAGGATCGTCACATCCTACCCAAACCCAAACAAAGGCTATATACTGCACTTGCTTTGCTGGATAATCATCGATAGGAGTATCGTCTACTAAATAATCTGCATTAACATAAAAGCGACCCAACCAAAATGGTAGTCCTGAATCGTAAGGTTCTTTGCGATTTAATAAAGTATAGTTATCTAAGAACATATACTCGTCATCACAAACTGAGAACAGCTTATTTAGGGATATAGGTAAGAATTTTTTGGCGTTATGCTCAGATGCGAATCGGTTATCTAGAACCTTAAACAAGCTTCCAACCTGCTGGTGATAAGCCAGCATTACCTTGTAGCTTTGAGTAACTTGCTCCATAATATCCTTACTTATCATCATGCTTTTCTCCTTATAAGATACAACATATTTATATTATACATCTCCAGAAAAGAGGTAACAGGGAACAGGGAGCAGGGAACAGGGAGAATTAACGAAGTCAGAAGTCAGAAGTTAGAAGTTATTTTTGTAACGGGGATTTGAGCAACTATCCAAAAATATTTCGCCTCTTAAGGCGGCGTTGCGCGACCCAATTATTTTGATAATTGACAATTTATGGATAAGAATTGATTTTATTTTTAATTTTAGGAGATGTCTATTAAGTTCAGATCATTAGCTATAGTACCATTAGTTGGGTTCAGCAGTGCAGGGAGACAAATTTCATTACAGACTTAAGTTCTGTTGCAGTTTTTTACTTAAAGTCTCAGAGCTGATTCATAAAGTAAATCTTAAATTAGCTAGTCGCTTGACCATGAGTTGGATTAATGAGCCATAAATCATTGCTTCACTTACATCTGAATAGACTTCATAATCCTTACATAGCGCGCCTAAATCTATTTAGCCACCCATGCATTGCGTTCAACAATCCATCGTTTAGGCGTAAATAGAAGGTGGGCGTTATTTAGTGCAGCGAGTCAGAAAAACTCTGAAGCTCTTGTGATTCCGTTCCGTTATTGTCTGAAATAAATTTCAGACAATAAAAAAGCAAGATAGCTAAAAGCTATACAAGTCAATACTTTTAAGCTTTAATTACCCCTGGTTGCACGAACCTTTGATCTACGCCGAGAAATAATATAACCGCTCAATAATCCGGGGTAAATCGGTAAATAGCAAGCCTCAAATGGCGTAAAATCTTTCCTAAACTGCATAACTGCCAAGACATCAGAAATACAAGTTTCTAGAAAATAATCGGAGTTCTAACTAAAATGGCTGAATTTTTTGAAGACGTTGAAATTCAAGATGGAGATCTTATCTTAAAAGGGTCAAATATAGCGAAGCTGCTATGAGGGGCAATCTAGGAATGAAAGCCTTACTCTGTAAGCATCTCAGGAACTGCTCTTTTCACGATTACATCCAATGAAATATTACACAATATTAGACATTCTAGTGAATCCTGTGAATCGCTAAAAAGCATATATGGTGGTTGTTTTACTAGCTTTTGCGTGTCAAGTGTACCATCACTCTCCCAACCGCTGAAAGCTGCAATAATATCTAAATTGCCCTCTATGACAACTTCGCTATATTTACCCCGTTCTAGAATTGTATCGGTTGTGAATAACAAGAGTAACCGCATTTTTACAGAAGTGTTTCTACATTTAATCTACGGCAAACAGCCGTTCGCACCTACATCTAATCTACCAATGGAGATAATTATGAGTAATCAAAAACATCGTTTAATCAATCAAGCAATCTTAGGTATTGCTACTACTTTCGGTCTGTTTTCGGCCTCCGTCGCTAATGCTGCATCTCTCAATGTTCTGTGGTATGGTCAGACCGATGCTTACAATGCCAAAATCTCGGAGTTAGCTGCTCTAGCACCAACATTTGACCCAGAAGGAGATGGCAGTTTAGATTGGAATCTCACTTTCTGGAATCCCCAAGACTCCACACCCAACTTTTCTAATTATGATGTTTTAGCGATCGGAACTGCTTGGAGTGAATCAATATTAAATTTTGACCCCACTGGGATTTTGAATAACAAAAGCGCAATATCTACAGCCAGGGGAAACCGTACTTTCCTGAGCGGTCAGGACGCTGACAATCACTATAGTGGCACTCCTGGTCCTCGTCCTAACGGTCCTCTCGGTTTCTTAGTCAATGCCGTTAACTGGGCAGGTAGTGGAGAAGGCATGGGTATTGTTGTTTTGCCAGATGGTGGGGACTCTCGAGACCCTAGAAGTCGAAAGTGGTGGCTAAACGATCGCTCTTTTTTGAAAGATGAATTGGAAGGTTATGTTTCATATTTCTGGGAAGAAAATGTGGTTATTCCCACAGAGACCTCGGACTTTCCAGTAAATGAAGGTTTAACAACCGCAGGTTTGAGTAACTGGCGTCAATCTGCCCACGCTGCCTTTGACAAAAATATTCCTGGTTACTTATCTATTAATGATGCTGGTTCTCGTCCTGGTTATGCGGTTACTATTGTCACTGACTCCGAAGCTGATGGTGACACTTTGGGGCAGGAAACAGAAAAAGTTCCCGAACCAGGTTCAATTTTTGGTCTATTTCTATTGGGTAGTTTGGGCGTTCGTTCTGTACTATTGCGTATATCGCAATAATACAAGACATCGGTATTTCTCAAGTTGAGTCCGAGTCCGTGGCAACGTTATATAGCAGGGAACAGGGAACAGGGAACAGGGAACAGTGGTAAAAGCTTTTCTCTGTCTCAGGTTCATCATCAATCTCTGTCCTAACCAACTCTTTCCTTGTTATATGGGAGCAATACATGGTTTTGCCACCCTATTAGCAACAGTTCTGATCTCTTATGCAGGACATCTAGCATTTCCCCTATTACGAGGAGTTCGGAAAATTCTCCCTCAAATGCGTACCCTTACCTTTTGGTCAACCTGCTTGTCATTTTTCGCCATTACTTCCGGAAATTGGGTATATATGCGCTATCGTTATCCTGCCAACGGTGCAAGAGCTTGGTTGCTGGAAAATACGCTTTTAGTGCATTACCTATTTATGGAAGATCACGAATTCAGTGTTCTGTTTACCCTATCCTTTAGGTGCTGCCTGTACCTGGGTTTTGTGGAAATATGGCGACTCAATTTTAGAGCAAAAAAATCGTCCTGTTCTTACCGGAACTTTTTAGCATTGATGGCAATGATGTTCTTTGATATTGGCGGGTTGGTAAGTGGTTTGAATGTTGCCAGCATGCACTCTCTGTAGTCATTTATCAGTTATCAGTTACAATACTTACGGAAACCAACCAAGAAACCAGGTTTATTGCCTTGATTATTGTTAAAACTACAAAATTCGTTCATAAACCGGGTTTCTGCGTAATTCCTGAATCTTTTTACTGTTATACCAAGTGTGAAAAAAGAATGTTACGAATAGTAAGAAGAATAAAAAGACACGTGCAGGATATGTCCTTTGACAAAGCAGTCGCTAACGCCATCCCACCATCGACCAAGAGAGCGGTGCGACCCCGCGACGACGCCAGTCGCACCTGGTAGCGCACCAAGAGAAAAGAATGATTTGCGATCTGAAAAATGGTATTAAAGCTATTCCCGTGTGACTCTGTCTTCCTGAGTTCCTCTCCTGGTTCCCCTCCTGGGAGGGGCGGGGGTGGGTTGGGCGCGCGGGTAGGTTGACTCCTAAGAAATATCAAGGAAAAATCTGGCGTTGCCTAAGTTTTCAGCATGGGGAGTAAGTGTAATCCGAAAGGAGGATGCGTTAGTGCGTGATTAATAGACTTGTCGCTTTATAACTTAAAAAAAACCAAAAACCTTGTTCTATAAGGATTATAGCTATTGGGAAGCAAAAAGCCTTGCAATGATTGCTCTGTCTAGGTTGGAGCGATTTTTTCCTCTATTAAGCGACAAGTCTAATGTAGCGTAGGGTCAGAGCATATCCTGTACTGCTCTATAAAACTGACACAAAGCGTCACATCAAGTGACAACTTGATGTTTACTTCCTGCTTCTTGTGAGGCCGTCGGCGGTTACTCATCCACAGGCATTCACGGTCGAGCTGACCGCATTTCTTAAATTTATACTTGCGTTTAAATCTCTATCTATTGACAACCCACAGTCAGGGCAATCATAAGTCCTTAGATTTAATGGCATATCATGGATTTCATATCTGTGTGAACACATTCTGTCTAATAGTAGGCGAATGTAACGTATTATATCGTTATTCTTTGATTAAGTCAATGCTCTCCACTCTACCCGCACTCTCCACACTCCCCACACTCCCCCTATATTTTTAAATAAATCCCAAATGGGTTCTATGTTCCCTGTTCCCTGTTCGCTGTTCCCTATTTTCTGGAGATATCCATTAATTGTGAATAACGATGATTGTCAATTTTGTCAAATGTACCATTGTAAACAAAGTTTCTGAGCATATCTGCGTTAAAGAAATCATGAGGAAAACCAAGTTCAATTTGACTTACTTTCTCAAGTTGCTGAATTTGATCTGCTGATAATTCCACATCCACACATTGAATATTATCTTCAATATGAGAAACTTTTCTAGCTCCAATTATAGGAATTACGCTCTTATTTAATAACCAACTTAAAGCAACTTGTGATGAACTTTTTCCTATTTCTTCTGCAACCTTATCTACTTCTTTTGCAATACTCAAATTACGATCGCTCTGATTCACAAAATCTTTCATCATTTCATTGTCTAGTTTGCGCTCTTCTTCTACTGTATTAGCTTTGGTATATTTGCCAGTCAACCAACCACTAGCTAGAGGCGACCACGCAGTTACTCCAATATCCAAAGTCTTCGCCATCGGCAAAATTTCCCTTTCTGGAGTGCGTTGAATCAGACTATACTCAATTTGTAAACCGATAAATTGTGTCCAACCCCGTAATTCAGCCAAGGTATTGCATTGAGAAACAACCCAAGCAGGAGCATCGGAAATACCAATATATAATACTTTTCCTGCTCTAACCAAATCGTCAAATGCCCGCATTACTTCTTCCGGTGGAGTCATAAAATCCCAAGCGTGCAACCATAAAACATCGATATAGTCAGTATTAAGACGTTTGAGACTAGCTTCTACCGACTGCACCATATTTTTGCGTTGGTTTCCGCCACCATTTGGATTATTATCGCCAAAACCATTGGTATATTTAGTGGCTAAAACAACAGCATTTCTTTCCGAGGCAATAAACTCACCGAGAAATTTCTCACTTGTACCGTTGGTGTAAATGTTGGCAGTATCAATAAAATTACCGCCTGCTTCACGGAAGACTTGATAAATTCTTTGGCTTTCTTCTTTAGAAGAACCGTACGAAAAAAACTGTAGAAAATCGTAACAGCTTTTATCTTGATATTGGATTAACCAATATTGGCTGTACGGCACAGCTCACTATTCCCATCCTACGGAATGCTACGCAAACGGCAGTAAATGCCCCTGGGAATTTCTTTCTAATTATCTGAAGACTACCATTAACGTCGGCATTAATTACTTTACCTGTTGCACTCAAAAATAAACCACGTTTGACTCGCTTGCCTACATAGTTTTCATGGCATATTGGTTTTTCTAGATCGATAGCAGATGTTTTACTGGTGTAACTTTCTTCGGTTTCAATAACTTTAATACCAACCAGTTGACATTTATAAGTTATCTGTTGAATTAACTTAGAGTGCGGTATTTGGGTAAAGTTTTGATTGTTTTTTTTGCCGATATTTGCACTTTGTTTCCAGTTATCATTTTTTCCTATGACTACAGTAGCAATATTATTTGTGGTTAAATACTCAAGCACTAATTTACTGGTGTTATGCAGATAATTCTCGACAAAACGGTTCCGATGATAACTCAATGCTTCAATCTTACGGCTAGTTTTTTTCTGGCCTTTGATCACACTTTGGTACTTGGCTTTTCGCTTGTTATATAATTGATTGACACTTTTTAGTGGCTTCCCATTAATCAGCAGTGGTTTGACACCAGGCTTATTTGTAGATAGAGCTACTAATCTGTCAATTCCCAAATCTATTCCTGCTACATATGCTGACTGTATCTGTGGAACAGAAGTTTTTTCATATACAACTTCAATTACATAGCAGCCAGTAGCAGGAACTATTCGCACTTCAACTACCTCCTCAACCACTACTGGTATTTTGATTTGACTCATAGATAAGTGACAAATACCGTCTTTGAGAGGGGCTTTATAAACTGATTCTTTTGAATATATAACTACATTTCGGCCTTTGCTTTTGTCCTTATACTTTGGTATTTTGGGTTGAGCGTCAAACTTTTTTGGATGTTTTGACCATTCTTTGATAGCTTGAAAATAGCCACGCCAAGTTGCAACCAAGCATTTTATGATTTGTTTTGATACTTTAGTTGGTAATGCTCTCTCCGGCATCGCTATTTTTGGTGGCGTGATATAGCTTAGTTAAATCTAGACTTTTTGAGAAAAATGAAAAAATGCTGACGACAATAATAGTTAGCCAGATTGTACAAGTTTTTTGATTTAAAGGCTAACTCATCACACACCCGCCAAAAGTTATGTGTTCGGTTAATAATATGTCTGTCAACAAGTCGCATTCACCCGCTATAATTCATCTTAAGTTATTACCTGTTTAATATTACAACACTTTTCTACTTCTAGCAACTACTTTATACAATTTTCATTCAACAGTTAATCACCCCAACCCCAGTCTTCGCCAAAGGTCATTGTGCCCAAGCATAGTTCGGATACTCTGAGTCCACTTTTTCCTAATAGTTTGTACTGCATCTTGTCATCTACTCCTAAATAATTAAGTGAGTGAAATTAGTGAATGAAACAATATCTATGATAGTTTATAGTTATATCATGTCCGGTTGAACAGTGATAAATAAATAACTACGGAGTCCTCAGGAGTCAGTCCTCAGGAGTCAGGAGGGAAGAAAGAAGAAGGAAGAAGAAGAACTGGAGTTGAAGGAGAGAGTTTTCTGATCACTAATTATCCGGACATGATATTAGTTATTTGGTGGTGATGCATAGTAATGATAAAGGAAGCACCGGGAGTGTTGGAGAAATTAAAAAATATATATCCTCACCATTACCATGCAGGACTACCAGCTATTTTTGCTAATCACCTGCCTAGAGGGGGTAATTATAGCGGTTTTCATTAACATAGAATACAGCTGTCAGGTCTGTAACTTATTAAACTTAAAACATACTTATATTTTGTCTGTAGTCTACCTTTGTGAAAACTGCTATAATATTGCTTGATTATTCTGCTTCATCATCATCATAAACCAAAGGTCTAGTTAAACACAATGGACGTAATTTTTACTTGAAAGTAGATATTTCCTAAGTTTTTACACAAACGATACCATATGATATCAATTTGTCTATACTAGCTTATAGCCCTGTGCGCAGGCAACAGGCAACAGGCAACAGCTCATCTGGGGGAATAAATTGCCGTTTGCGCAGCATTCCGAAGGAATAATATAAGATTTTTAGCTATTTGGCCACTCCTGCAATTTGTAAATATACCAGCGCTCATTGCTATATATCATGTTCCCCCTCCGGGGGAGCTACGAATTGCGGATAATCAGTTATCAAAAAACTTCTGGCCTTGAAGCTTTCTTTCCCTTCTGCCTACTGCCTTCTGCCTTCTGCCTTCCTTCCTCCAAAGTGTAAGTCTTCAACCGTTAGCGTAGCTCCCCCGGAGGGGGAACATGATATTACCCTCTGAGCAAGAAATCATCTTTACTAATAGATGCAATATTAGTTAGATTAGCAAATTCACCCCCACTGCCAAATTCTGCTTCTGTACCGTTAGCATTGTAGAACAATTTGCCGTTGTTGCTGTTATAAACAATGAATGCTTCTGAAGTTTCTGCCTCTGCATCACTGGTAACTATATCAAATTCAGCATTGACACTAAAACCTGTTCCTGAGTCACTGGTAATTTCAGTAAATGTACTTTTGTCTAGGAGAATAATATCTTGTCCCGGAACAAAGTCAGTAATGTCATCTATTCCAATATCGTCTGAGTCAAATTCATCATTTGTATTGAAAATAAAGCGGTCAATACTTGCTCCTCCAGTCAGAGTATCGTCGCCTGTACCACCATTAAAGCGATCGCGTCCTTGACCACCAAGGAGAGAATCGTCACCATTACCACCAAAGAGGCGATCGCTACCGAGACGACCTTGTAGGGTATCGTTGCCCTCTTTTCCATAGAGGAAGTCATTACCTCGACTACCAATAATTTGGTCATCACCACCACGACCATTTATGGTGTCATTACCTGCTAGACCTGTAATAGTATCGTTTTCATTTGTACCATTGAGAATATCACTTTCAGGAGTACCAGTAATTTGTGGTGAGTTTTGCAATTCTACTGCACCAATATCAACCCCCTCGCCTACAAAACGTGGTTCACCTCGTTGATCGGTGGTAAGTGAGTTGGGATTACTACCTGCATCAATGGCAGGACTATTGGGTAAAGGTAAGGTTAAGGTTTGGCCACCGTTGTCAACTAGGTTTCCAAGTAGAGGGTCAGTGACACCTGTTTGGTCATTGTCACCGTTGAAGATATTGATAGCATTACCTATACCAATAAGATTATTGCCACCACTGATAATAGTATTATTAGTTCCTATAGAATCAAAATCAGTGCTGAAATTACCAGAGACAATGGTAGAAGTTACAATAGTAGTGGGGTTAAATCCTAATTCATCAAGAGCTTTAGTGAGAATGCCACTTCCTTGATTTTGTTGACCCCCATTAGCAGTAATTGTACTATTACTGATGCTAGTCGTGCCAGCATTGTAGATACCACCACCATAGTTAGATATGCCTTCGGTAAAAGTGCTGTTGATAACATTAGTTGTACCTGTGTTATAGATACCACCACCACTATTAGCTGAATTGGTACTAAAAGTGCTATTACTGACATTTGTTGTGCCTGAGTTTCTGATGCCACCACCTGCTAAAAATGTAACATTGCCACTAAGGGTGCTGTTGTTGATAGTAGCTGTACCTAAGTTATTGATTCCACCACCGTTATAAGCAGAATTTTCACTAATATTACTGTTGGTAAGACTAGCTGTACCTAAGTTGTCGATACCACCTCCATCATTTAGATATGCTGAGTTGCCACTAATATTGCTATTGCTAATATTTGCTGTACCTGAGTTTCGGAACCCACCACCACTATTTGCTGAGTTGCCACTAATAGTGCTATTAGTTATATTTGCTGTACCTAAGTTGTCGATACCACCACCATTACCATCCACAGAATTATCACTAATCGTACTATTAGTGATAGTAACTGTGGATGCTAGGTTAAAGATGCCACCACCATTAGTTCCCGAATTACCAGTGATCGTACTGTTACTAATATTGAGCGTAGCAAAAGAGTTATCAATACCACCACCATTAGGTCCTGAATTATCACTAATCGTACTGTTGCTGATCTTGAGCGTACCAAAAAAATTGTTGATACCACCACCAAGTATATCTGCTGAATTACTACTAATCGTGCTATTGCTAATATTAACTGTACCGGAGTCGTTATTGAGAGCACCTCCTCCTGGAGAATCATTGGCAAAACCACCAGTAATTTCTACATTTTCCAACTGTAGGGCAGCATCTGACAAAACATGAAACACCCGATCGCCTAATCCTTCTATACCCCCCGCATCAATAACAGCTTTTTCATCTCCCTGTGAAATAACTGTTATTTCTCCACCACCAGCAACAATATCTAAATCTCCTGTGGCAGCAGCATCTTCGTCACTTCCTGAGATAGTCAAATCATAAGTTGCTCCTGCCGTCAGTTGAATTGTGTCATCTTCCGGGGTACTATTAGCTTCAATAATTGCTTCCCGCAGAGAAGTAACTCCATCACTATCATCTACTACATCATCAGTAGTATTCACCACAATATCTGCCAAGACCCCTGCATAACTCGCCCTAACTTCTGGGGTAAATGCCAATGCTGACTTGAGTTGACCAAATATTAGTTCTAAATTCCAGTTACCACCTCTGTTAACATTTCCAGTCAGTGTTTCGGAGGCAGCAATATTTGCTCCTGTGAGTTGATGCAGTCGTCTGACAAATTCTTTACCTTCTTTACCACTTGCCACCTGACAACCATAAATCAATATTTCTCCATCACCAGACAAACACTTACCCCACTTTTGAATACTCTCAGCATATTGATGAATATTGTCTAAATTCAGGAGACTATTTCCCAAGTACAAAGTACCTTTTGCGCCATGAGAAATAATATGAACAGTATCCACATCACAACATTCACCCAGACCTTTAGATATTTGGTCTATACCATTTTGATTGGGTTGTAGGATAACTGTTTTTGTCTGATGGTCAACCTGTGAGATGAGGCGATTGTAATTTTCTACCTTGGAGTCGATCAATAATAGTTTGGTTTGATTCATAATTTTATAGGGTTTTTCAAGTACCAGAAAAAAATTATAAATATTCTAACACGAACACTGATGCGAGCGCAACAAATTCTTGCTTTGTGAAAATTTTATATAGCGCTGTGCGCAGGGAACAGGCAACACTTAACTGGGAACAGGGGGAATAAATTGCCGATCATATAAGACTTCTAGCTCTTTTGCCCCTACTACAATTTGTAAATATACCAGCGCTCATTGCTATATTTTTAGAATCACACATAGTGATTAATTTTATCAGTAGTCTTGCATAGTAATGGTATACAGGAAAAAGGAATGTCTGGCACGGGAGCAAGATGCTCCCACTGTTCTCCTAACAAACATTGCCAGAGAATGGACGACCATTACAATGCACTACAACGATTTTATCCTCTCAGGAAGAAATCATCTTTACTAATAGATGGGGTATTCGTGAGATTAGCAAATTCACCACCACTGCCAAACTCTGCTTCTGTACCATTAACATTGTAGAACAATTTGCCGTTGTTGCTGTTATAAACAATGACTGCTGGAGAAATTTCTGCATCAGCATCACTGGTAACTATGGCAAATTCAGCATTGACACTAAAACCTGTTCCTGAGTCACTGGTAATACCTGTAAATGTACTTTTATCCAGCAGGATTATATCTTGTTGTGGCACAAAATCAGTGATGGTATCTACTCCCACATCTTCTGGGGTAAATTCATCATTTGTATTGAAAATAAAACGGTCAATACTTGCTCCACCAGTCAGGGTGTCGTTACCTGTACCACCATTAAAGCGATCGCGACCTTGGCCACCAACCAGAGAATCGTCACCATTACCACCAAAGAGGCGATCGTTGTCTTGACGACCTTGTAGGGTATCGTTGCCGTCTTTGCCAAAGAGGAAGTCATTACCTCGACTACCAATAATTTGGTCATCACCACCACGACCATTAATAGTATCATTACCTGCTAGACCTGTAATGGTGTTGTTTTCATTTGTACCATTGAGAATTTCACTTTCAGGAGTACCAGTAATTTGTGGGGTTTGAACTTCTACTGCACCAATATCAACTGCCCCACCTACAAATCTTGGTTCACCTCGTTGGTCTGTATCAAGGTTGTTGGGATTGCTACCTGCATCAATGGCGGGACTATTAGGGAGTGGTAAATGGGTCAAGGTGAGGTCGCCGTTGTCAGCTAGGTCTGCAAGTAGAGGATCGGTGATACCTGTTTGGTCGTTATCACCGTTGAAGTTATTGATGGTGTTACCTGTGCCAATGAGATTATTGTCACCACTGATAAGGGTGTTGTTATTTTCTACGGAGTCAACGTCACTGTTGATATTACCAGAGACAATGCTGGAGGTTACAGTGGTATTGGCGTAAAAGGTGAAGAAGGTGTAGTTAGTGTCATCATAAAGTTCTGCTGCTTTTTGGAGAATACCACTTCCTAAGTTGGAAGGAGCTTCGTTACGAGTAATGGTACTATTGCTAATACTAGCTACACCAAGGTTGCCGATACCGCCTCCACCACCGTATGATGCTGAATTACCACTAATAGTGCTGTTGTTAATAATAGCTGTAGCACCTAAGTTGTAGATACCTCCACCATAAAATAATGTTGAATTACCACTAATAGTGCTGTCGGTGATATTAATCGTACCATCAGAGTTTCTGATACCACCACCACGAGGATTTGAGTTATTACTGATAGTGCTGTTGCTGAGATTAGCTGTACCTGAGTTGTTGATTCCTGTTGAATTGCCGCTAATAGTGCTGTTGCTGATATTAGCTGTACCTGAGTTGTTGATTCCACCATTTGAATTACCACTAATAGTGCTGTTGCTGATATTAGCTGTACCTGAGTTGTTGATTCCACCATTTGAATTACCACTAATAGTGCTGTTGCTGATATTAGCTGTACCTGACGAGTAGATACCTCCACCTTCATTGCCACTAATAGTGCTGTTGCTGATATTAGCTGTACCTGACGAGTAGATACCTCCACCGTCAAAGTCTGCTGAATTACCACTAATGTTACTGTTACTTATACTGACGATGCCATAGCGGTTTAAAATGCCTCCACCAGAAGTATTACTAAAATTCCCACTAATAGCGCTGTCGCTAATAGTAGCTGTACCCGTGTTTTGAATGCCTCCACCATAAAATGCTGAGTTATCACTAATAGTACTGTTGCTGATATTAGCTGTACCTGTATTGTGGATACCTCCACCACCATAAATCAAGAAATTTTCTAAATTTCCACTAATACTGCTGTTGCTGATATTAATTGTACCTGAGTTATAAATACCACCACCTGAATTACCAGTTACAAACCCACCAGTGATTTCTACATTTTCCAACTCTAGAGCAGCATTTTCCAAAACATGGAACACCCGATTGCGTATTCCAGTTTCACCCCCAGCATCAATAACAGCTTTTTCCTCTCCCTGTGAAATAACTTTTATTTCTCCACCACCAGCAACAATATCTAAATCTCCTGTGGCAGCAGCATCTTCGTCACTTCCTGAGATAGTCAGATTATATCTTTCTCCCGCAGTCAGTTGAATTGTGTCATCTTCCGGAGTACTATTAGCTTCAATAATTGCTTCCCGCAGAGAAGTCACACCATCACTATCATCCACTACATCATTAGTAGTATCCACCACAATATTTGCCAACAACCCTGCATAACTTACCCTCACTTCTGGAGTCAATGCCAATGCTGACTTGAGTTGACCGAATATTACCTCTAAATTCCAGTTTCCACCTTTGTTAACATTTCCAGTCAGTGTTTCGGAGGCAGCAATATTTGCTCCTGTGAGTTGATGTAGTTGTCGAACAAATTCTCTACCTTCCTTACCACTTGCTACCTGACAACCATAAATCAATATTTCTCCACCACCAGACAAACACTTACCCCACTGTTGAATACTCTCAACATATTGATGAATATTGTCATTTTTCAGGAGACTATTTCCCAGATACAAAGTTCCCTTTGCGCCATGAGAAATAATATGAATTGTCTCTACCTGATGGTATTTACCTAAGTTTTCAGCTATTTTGTCTATACCATTTCCATTGGGTTCTAGGATAACTACTTTTGTCTTTAGATCGACCTCTGGAATTAAATGATGGTAATTTTCTACCTTAGAGTCAATGAATAAAAGTTTGGTATGATTCATAATTTCAAAGGGTTCTTAAGTACCAGAAAAAATAAAACTGATCCTAACACTTATGCGAACGCAACCAGTTTTTTGTTTATTAAAATTTTATATTTTTAGAGCTACAAATAATGATTAATTTTATTAACCTAATCTTAATTATAAGCACATTTACTCAACAGCAAAAAATTAATTTTTCTAACGTGCCATATTTGTTGTAAAAGTGAGAACAGAGTTCAGAATTCAGAAGTCAGAAGTCAGAAGAGATTAATCAATTTAATTCTAAATTCTACATTAGTGCCATATTTGGTATAAAAGTTAGAACATAATTCTAAATTCTAAATTCTAAATTCTAAATTCTAAATTCTAAATTCAATTTCTATAAACCATGAACATACAGACAGTTGCAACACAACCTTTTAGTGACCAAAAACCAGGCACTTCAGGACTCCGCAAAAAAGTGCCAACTTTTAAACAACCCCACTATCTAGAAAACTTTATTCAGTCTATCTTTGATAGTCTAGAAAACATTCAAGGTCAAACATTTGTGCTTGGTGGTGATGGTCGCTATTACAACCGTCAGGCGATCCAAATAATTTTGAAAATGGCTGCCGCTAATGGAGTGGGTCGAATGTTAGTGGGTCAGGGTGGAATTCTTTCTACTCCTGCTGCTTCCTGTATTATTCGTAAAAATCAAGCCTTTGGTGGTATAATCCTTTCTGCTAGTCATAACCCGGGTGGACCTGAAGAGGACTTTGGTGTTAAGTACAATATTAGTAATGGTGGTCCTGCACCGGAAAAAGTGACAAGTGCCATCTATGAACGCAGTAAAGTTATAGATAGCTACAAAATAATGGAAGCTGCGGATATTAATTTAGACCAATTGAGCAGTCATCAGTTAGGGGAAATGACTGTAGAAGTTATTGACTCTGTGGCAGACTATGCTGAGTTAATGGAATCATTGTTTGATTTTGGCAAAATATCAGAACTACTCAAGTCTGGTAAGTTTCGGATGTGTATGGACTCATTACACGCTGTGACTGGAGGTTATGCTAAAGATATTTTTGAGCAACGGTTAGGCGCTCCCGCAGGTACAGTGCAAAATGGTATACCTCTGGAAGATTTTGGTGGAGGACATCCAGACCCGAATTTGGTATATGCTCACGACTTGGTAGAGGTCATGTTCGGAGATAATGCTCCTGACTTTGGTGCTGCTTCTGATGGGGATGGCGATCGCAATATGATTTTAGGCAAAAATTTCTTTGTGACTCCTAGCGATAGTTTGGCAGTATTGGCAGCTAATGCTAAGTTGGTACCAGGTTATAGTTCTGGTTTGGCAGGTATTGCCCGTTCGATGCCAACTTCAGCAGCACCAGATCGAGTTGCAGAGAAAATGGGTATTAACTGTTATGAAACTCCCACTGGTTGGAAGTTTTTTGGTAATTTGTTAGATGCGGACAAAGCTACTCTTTGTGGTGAGGAGAGTTTTGGTACAGGGTCTAATCATGTGCGGGAAAAAGACGGACTTTGGGCAGTTTTGTTCTGGTTGAATATTTTAGCAGCACGGCAAGAGTCTGTAGAAGATATTGTGAAGGAACACTGGAAAATTTACGGTCGCAATTATTATTCTCGCCATGACTATGAAGGGGTAGAAACAGATAAAGCTAATACTTTGATGGGAAATTTGCGTTCCCTATTATCTTCTCTTCCAGGAAAGAAATATGGTCAATATGAGGTGAAATATGCTGATGATTTTAGCTATACTGACCCGGTAGATGGTAGTGTAAGTGCAAAGCAGGGTATTCGTATTGGTTTCACTGATGGTTCTCGCATTGTGTTCCGACTTTCAGGTACAGGTACTCAAGGTGCAACTCTGCGGTTATATGTGGAAAGTTATGAACCAGATGCTAGCAAACATGACGAAGATACTCAAGCAGCACTATCTCCTTTGATTGGTATAGCAGACGAAATTGCTCAAATTAAAAATTTGACAGGCAGGGAAAAACCTACTGTAATTACGTGAACTGTCCCGACGCTGACGCGAGCGTACAGCGCGGGCTTCCTACCCAGAGACCAGCGTAGTAGTAGATTTCTTACGTCCTCTATTACTACGACTTACAGTCTGGCGATCGGCTTTGTCCCGCGTCCCACAGGTCAAAATTTGTAGTCCCTCGTCCCTGAGGTTGATTGCAGCATTAATATCCCTGTCATGGGTTGTTTGGCAATTTTCACAAGTCCACTGTCTGACATCAAGAGGTAAACTTCCTACTTGGTTTAAGCAAATATGGCAAGTTTTAGAACTGGGGAAAAATCTATCAACCTCTTNTGGTAAATTAGGCTTTTCTGTGCAGAAGAAAATTTATCAGAGTTTGGGTGGAACAAAAGAGTATAATCGAGAGGTATGGGAAAAGTTTGGAGAGCAAGTAGGATGGAAAAAAGGAGACAAATGGTTGAGCTACAATGAGTTAAATTGGACACGAGACACATCATCGCATTACACGGGATACCTCCCCTTTTGCACCCCCTTTGTTGGGGCTCACCCCTTTGGGGGAGGGGGGGGGATTGCTGGGGGTCTCTTCTGTCGCGCAGAAGACTTAGGGAATCTCTTGACACCCCTGTGGGGGTTGGTCTCTTCTCTCGCGCAGAGACTTGTAGAGTGTAACATATAAGCGTTTCAGCTGCCTCAGTCAGTGATCAGTTATCAGTTATCAGTAAGAGATTTAAAGTTTATTGTTACGAACAAAATTAACTAAATAACCCCAGTAGTCATATCAAAAATTTATTGTTTCTACTCCTCAAATAATGAAACTACCCCAACCTGTAATTATTCCTGATGAAAAACTGACTAAATATTTATTAGTATATCGAGAACAAGATGACAAATCAAAATTTCTTTTACAAGCTGGTTTTAATATCAACAATTCTGAACAACTCAAAAATAGTATTCTGCAATTAGTTTTTACCACAGAAGCAATAGTAGATAGAAGCAATGAATACGGTACATTTTACAGAGTTGAAGGTACAATGACTGGAGTTAATAATAAAAATCTAGCAGTTATTACCATCTGGTTACAACGAAAAGCAGAGAATCAAACTCAATTTATTACTTTGATACCACTTAAAAGATAAAACTACCAATGCTTGAACTATACCAACGTATTTCTTTAACTCAAGACTTCCCAGAATATAACCTGAAAAAAGGTGATATTGCCATGTTAATTGATACAGCAACTCACCCAGAAGGAGGAGAAAATGGCTATGTATTGGAAGTATTTAATGCCATAGGAGAATCTATAAATGTGATTATTGTTCCTATGTCTGCTGTTGAACCTTTAAAACAAGATGAAATTTTGTCCGTTCGTTCTTTAGCCAGTAGGTTGGGTTAAGCGGCAGCACAACCCAACAAAAGTCTACATCTATACATAAAATATTTGTTGGGTTTCGGGTTCCTCAACCCAACCTACAAATCTTCCTAATTCCCAGGATGAGTCATATTTTTAGGAATTACAATCTCGTCAAATTCCTCCGCAGAAACATAACCCAATTCCAAACAAGCTTCCTTTAAAGTCAACTCTTTCTCATGAGCAACTTTAGCAACTTTCGCCGCCTTGTCATACCCAATTTTCGGACTCAAAGCTGTCACTAACATCAAAGACTGTTCCAAATAAAACTCTATTTTTTTCTGATTTGCCTGCAAATCAACTAATAGAAAATCAGTAAAATTATTACAACTATCAGCAATCAAATTAATCGACTGAATTAAATTAAAAATCATCATCGGTTTATAAGTATTTAACTCAAAACTCCCCTGAGCGCCAGCAAAAGCGATCGCTGCATCATACCCAAACACCTGAGTTGCTACCATCGTCATTGCCTCACACTGAGTAGGATTGACTTTTCCTGGCATAATTGAAGATCCTGGTTCATTTGCAGGTAAAATCAACTCTCCAAACCCACATCTGGGCCCGCTTCCCAACCACCGAATATCATTAGCAATTTTCAGCAGCGAACAAGCTAAAGTTTTCAAAGCACCACTCGCCATAACTATTGGATCGTGAGCAGCTAAAGCAGCAAATTTATTAGGTGCAGACACAAATGGCAACCCAGTTATTTCGCTAATATATTTTGCAGCAAGTTCGGCAAAACCACTAACTGTATTTAATCCCGTTCCCACTGCGGTGCCACCTAGAGCGAGTTCATACAAACTTGGCAAAACATTAGTTATGTGTTGTATATTTGCATCGAGTTGTGCCACATATCCAGAAAATTCCTGCCCTAATGTTAACGGTACAGCATCTTGCAAATGAGTACGCCCTATTTTCACAATGTCGGAAAATACTTCTGATTTTTCCTGGAGTGCATCGCGCATTTTCTTGACTTTCGGCAACAACTTTTCCTGTAATGCTATTGCTGAGGCGATATGCATAGCAGTAGGAAAAGTATCGTTAGATGACTGCGACATATTAACGTGGTCGTTGGGATGTATTGGTATTTTGCTTCCCATTTCTCCCCCAGCAATTTCGATCGCTCGGTTGGAGATGACTTCGTTGACATTCATATTGCACTGGGTACCACTTCCTGTCATCCAGACTCGCAGTGGAAAGTTACCATCTAGTTTCCCAGCAATTATTTCTTCTGCTGCTTGAGAAATTAATTTTGTTTTATCTTCTGGGAGTTTGCCGAGTTCGTGGTTGGTTTGAGCAACTGCCTTTTTGAGAATGGCGAATGCTTTGATGACTTCTGGTGGGATGTAGTCTTGGCCAATAGAGAAGTAGATGAGCGATCGCTGAGTTTGAGCGCCCCAATAACGATTTGCTGGTACTTCTATTTTTCCCATGCTATCGCTTTCAATGCGCATTTTAGACGACATTAATTCTGTCATTAGTATTTTGATGATATGGTGTATCTTTATATTTACTTACATCATTATCTTTTATGGTACTGACTTAGTTAAATTTTTATTTTTTTGTCTTTAATTTATAAGAATTTTATGCTCATAAAATTATCTGATTATACTATTTTTATTCTCTTTAGCATTCAGGTGCCAAAGCTAAAGATTGCGAAAGGTTATTTTTATTTTGATATTTCTGTTTTTTTAACTTTAAATATTTTTCTACTGTGTCTAAGATTTTTTTTGCATTTGCTGGTTTTCTTAAAAAATCTGTTGCTCCTGCTAATAATCCCCTAGCCCGATTTAGATAATTATCCTGTCCAGTATAAATAATAATAGGAGTTTGTTTATAAATTGAAGCTTTCCGCAAAAAATTACAGAGTGCATAACTATCAACTTCCGGCATAAATAAATCTATAAATATTAATTCAGGATTTTTTTTAGCCATTAATCCTACCCCTTGCATTGGGTCAGTAATTTTCTCAATTTTATAACCTTTAGGCATCAAAATTTGCTCTAAAAATTTACCTGTTGTTGGTGTAGAATCTATACAAGCTATCAGAGGTCTATAACGATTTGTTGAACAGTAAGCTAGGTGTAATTGTTCCCATGGAGAAGGTAAATCTGGTATAGCTCGAACTTCTATTACACCTTGTTTTAAAAAATGATATATAGTACGAGTTGTTAAGGTTAAACATTGCCTTTTTTTAGCTGTAATATCCCACAAGGTATTTTCACCATTAAATTTATTAGTAAGAACCTGTATAGATTCTTCACTGAGACGACTTTGTAATTTTATAGATTGTTTAACTACCGGAGCTTGTTCTGGGAAAATATCATTAATACCTATTTTTTGCCAGCGTTCCCAAAGTTTTTGTGCTGCCTCTATAACTTGCTTTAATTCTAATGGAGATAATGCTAAGTTGGAACAAATTTCTGATGTTAATTCCCCATCGGATTGCCAGTTGAGATTTAAAATTGACTGACCTGCTAAAGCAAAGAAAATTTCATAGCTGCTACTACGGATAATTGCTTTACCTTGTTTTATAGTTATTTGTTCTTTAGTAAGACCTTGCTGAAGAAGCTTATATTCCCATAATTCTTCAGTAGATAGTAAATTAGCGTTAAATTTTAGATGCTGACAATGTTGACTAATTGTTCTGTACCAACGTCTAGTTTGATGTAATCCCCCTGTAGCATATAACATTTGTCCTCGACAAAAGTAAATCTGCCATTTTTGTTCGCCATTGTCTAATATTAGTTTACCTGTTGCTTGCTTGTGACTAAGTGCGGCCAAAACTTTCCATACTTTGTTACACCTGATATTAGTTATTAACATAATTATTCTATTTTATATTTGCTATCTAATTTTATCTCTAGTTTAATCATACAATCAAACTTTTTCTATAGGGTTTAACCCTCTACGGAGTATTTTATCCACGATTAATTATTAAAAAATTAATTTTTCTGAAAATTTTACTATAAACATATAGATTAACTAGGTGTAAGCTATCAGTTACTAGCAGTCAGCGGGGATAGTCCATATAAAAAAGACATCTAAAAGCTTGGGTTAAAATCCCCGACTTCTAGCTTGTTGTTTAATTTTATGAGGAGTTGAAATCCCATTCTAAAAAGCTGAATACTAAACGCTCTCTCGCTGTTTGCGGAGCATTCCATCAGGAAATACTTTTTAATAATGTTGATTTAATGATTTTATTAAGATTACTTTTTTAATATATTTTACGAGATATAACAAAAAGATTAGGCGGCTAGTCGTGATGTGGTTTATATAGAAACACTAGATTTGACAAGTGCAAAATTGTGTATCAAAATTATCATTAATGAATAATTAACTTATAATTGATCGCAATTTAGTGTTAGCTTCCTACAGCCATAAAAGTCAAATCATATGTTTGCCCCAAAGTGCTTTTCAAATCATTTGTAGAATGTTTAGGATTGACATACTTTTCCAAAACTTCTACAATTTTTTCTGGATCGTAAGATTTATACAGGTAATCATTAGCACCTACAATTCTAGCTCTAGTCCGGTCGATAATACTATCTTGAGTTGAAAAAAATACAATTGGTATATCTTGAAAGGTAGTAGTTTTTCGTAAAAATTTACATATTGTATAGCCACTAACTTTAGGCATAATTAAATCCAAAAAAATTAAATCAGGTTTACATTCTTCCAAAAGAGCTAATCCTTTAATTGGATTTTGAATATGCAAAATTTCATATCCCAGTGGCTTGAGAATTTTATCCAGTAAGAAACCAGTACTATAACTATCATCAATACAAGCAATTTTGACTTTATCAACACTCTTTTCTATCGCTGGTAAGTGAAATTTTTCTGAAGGTGGAAGCCAATCTTCTACCTTCAGAAAATTAATTAAGCCTAGTTTTTCAAAGCTATATAAACTATGGGTAATTACCTCTAATGACATTTTCATTTCTAATGTAATATCCCAAATTGTTCGTTTACCATTGAGTAACTTATCGAGCTTCAAAACAGACTCTGATTTTTCTTGATTTAATAACTTATTTCTATTTTTAATAATTGGCACAAGTTCGGGATTAATGTGCAATAAACCTTCATCTTGTAAAGATTTTAAAAGTATTTTTGCTGAAGCAAGAACTTCTTTAATTTCTCGCCTTGATAACAGTAAATTTAAAGTTTTTTGAGAAGTGGAATGTTTCTGTGGATGCCATCTTCTTGTTAAACCTGCTTGACTAATAATAGCAAAGAAAACTTCTTCAGTAATAGTACGCAAAATTGCCTTAGCTTCACTTAAAGTTATTTGATTATCACTAATAGCTATTTGCAACAATTTATATTCCCATAGTTGAACATTTGTTAACTGATTAAGTTCAAATTTAAAGTTAGGACAATGTTTCTTGACAGCTCTATACCAACGTCTGGTAGGGTATAACCCACCACTTGCATATAAAAGATGACCAAATAGGAAATAAAGTTGCCATTCTTGATTGCCATAAGCGACGCTCAACTTTCCGGTAACTTGCTTTTTGCTGACTATACTCAGGGTATTTGCTAGCTTAATATAACCAATAGTGGGTGCTGACATAATTATTGAACCTTTCAAATCATCGTAATATTTAATTTTGCAGTATTAAGCACTAGAGCAGCATGATATAGACATGGTTTTTATTGTTTCATATTTCCTTTATTATGTCATCGCTTGTTATACTGAGTTTTTTTAATAATTGTACTGAAATATCAGGGTTTTCTCAGAAACTTTTTGATTTACTTGTTTGTAGCAGGAAACACTTAACAGTGGGGAACAGGTTTTCTTGTATTCAATTCATCATCACTCGATATACTAACCAATTCAATATTTACTAACAATATTTATTATTAACCACATTCTCTACCGATTATACATCCGCCATTCGGATTATTTTTGAATTATTTTTTTCAGCAGATTCATAATATTAGATTGTAGGTATAGCAGTAGACAGATAGGTTAGGACATAGATTGATCAAGATCTTTAGACAGGGAAATATTTTTCCTACTGTTCCCTATTCCCTGTAATATTTTATATTTTCGACATTGATTTAATTGTATCTCATCTCAAACTTGGTTGATTGTATACCAATTTGATAAATATTTGCTACAAATAGCTAGGATATTTCTTAGGAGTCAACCCACCCCTGCCCCTCCCAGGAGGGGAACCAGGAGGGGAAGTCAGGAGGACCGAGTCACACGGGAATAGCTTCAATACCATTTTCAGGTCGGAAATCATTCTTTTCTCTTGATGCGCTACCAGGTGCGACTGGCGTCGTCGCGGGGTCGCACCGCTCTCTTGGTCGATTGGATATGGCGAGGAGACCCGTTCTTACAGACCCGCTCCGCTAACGCCATCCCACCCTACGGGAAGCTACACTAACGACCGCTTTGTCAAAGGGAATATCCTGCACGTGTTTTTTTATTCCTCTTACTATTCGTAACATTCTTTTTTCACGCTTGGTATAACAAACTCCTGCTTAAGATAAATAGACATCTGGTAAAAATCAAAAATCAAATCAATTTTCACACTAGATATATCAATTATTTCTCCCTACTGCCTACTCCCTCTCTTCTGGAGATGTCTAATAATTATTATCTCGACAATAAGATAGTAAAGAATGATCGAAGCAAAGAGTTTTTTATTTACTCCCATTAGATCTGATTTATAAAGTAAATATTAAGAGGGTAAATACTTTACATTGTAAGGGTTTGACACTATCTAAGCCCCAAGGGCATAACTTTTGAAAAACCCATGCTAGAAAGGGATTTCAGATCAGTTTACAAATCAGTTCTAAAACAGTATCCATACTATTTACTGTTCTTGAGGTAATGCAGCTAATAAATTTATTGCATTATGTAGTTTGTCAGCAAAATAAATATGCTTTACAGATTCAAATTCATCACTAATTTACTCAATATAACGTAATTTTAGCTATTCGTATGGTGATTTAAGAATAGTATCATATAGTATTTTAGTAATTATTTATCTTATATACTGAGGAGTCAGGAATCAGGATAAAGGAAGGATGAGAGTGGAAATTCTCTAGGGGTATTTAGGTATTTTATGTCTGTATTGAGTGGAAGTATAGAGTGCGATAACTGTATAACCATATTTCATATAAGTTGTGAACAACTTAACTTTATTCCAGTCTTGTCTTCAGAGTAAGTTACTAATCTATTAGCTATCCATCTTTCCCATTCTTTTCTTAACTTTTTTTACTTCTTTATTCCTGTTTCTAGAATAGATCATTTGAATGCTGACCAGCTTAATGAATTCCATAGTTCATTTTCGACTATTTTTTCTTCTTTATCATAGAAGTAAATCCACAATTTATGTGATTTCTATATCAACAGCTAGCCGCAATAATAGTTTGTAATTTCTATTGCCGACATTAGTATTAGTATTTTATTTTAGCTCTGACAAAATTCTACTACTCTCATAAAATAGTTAGGTTTTCCTACTAAAAAACTACAACTTTTACTTAAAAGTTCATCTAAATCTTCCACAGACCTGAGCCAAACCTTGCCATTACTACCAGCAACAGCAATTTTTTTACTATCCGAACTAAAACTAATACTAATTACATTCTCCATAAATTCAAATTGACTAATCTGCCGTCCTGATAAATTCCAAAATCGCACAATACTATCAATTCCAACAGTAGCTATTAACTCTCCATTAGGACTAAAACTAACTAACTTAGTATCCAGATGTAAACTTTGAAAATTGTTCATTAATTTTCCTGTAGAAATCTGCCACAATTCAACTACTCCATTTGATGTTGCTGTTAGTAAAAGCTGGGGTTGAGAAATGCTAAAATTCATACTAATAGCTTGCACATCTAGAGTTTTGAACTGATTTTCAGATATATTCCATAATCTAATTGTAGACTTTCCATCTAATGTTGCTAGAAAGTTTCCATTAGGACTAAAATTAACAGCTCTAATTAAACCATTATCATTCAAAATTGAATCAGATAATATATTTATGGGTGGCGATGATACATTCCAAATCTTAACAGGAATATCTATACCAGAAGTGGCTAAATACTTACCATCAACACTAAAACTAATACTATTAACTTCAGTTTGAGATATCTCTAATACATATAATTTTTCCCCTAATAAATTCCATATTTTTACAGTACCATCACTACCAGCAGTTGCTAAATATTTACCATTCGGATGAAAAATTAGACTATTAACTGATTTTTGCTCCGTTTGCCATTCTGTAATTTTTTCGCCCTCAAAATTCCAAATAATTACTTTTCCATCTATTCCTGCTGAAGCTAAAATATCTTGATTCGGTCTAAATTTAACACTCGTAACAGCACCTTGATGACCTTGCAAAATAATCTTTCTTTTCTGAAGAAAACTGTCTTCAAATTGTTTTTGTTCGTCAAGTTTATCGAGAATCATTTGTAGTGCTAATATTGGTCGAGTCGCAGGATATTCCGCTAGAGGAATATTGTTATTAACCAAATCTTTTAATCTTTGTCCCGCAGATATCGCCTTGGGTAAAGCTTCAAGCAATGCTTGATTTGTTGTTGATTTTTTGAACATTGCTAATAACAAAGCATCAGTGCCAGTTTGTTCAATTTCTCGACTAGATTGTGCTAATCTAAATCTTTGATAAGCTAATAGAGAAAAACCTATTGATAAAACTAAAGATGTGCCAAGGATAGCAGAACCTATGGAAATCCAACGTTTAGCTTTTTGTTGTGCTTTTGCCACTTCTGCCTGAGCTTTTTTAGTTTCTATTTTTGTTGATTCTAAAGCTTCTATTTGAGCATCTAATACTAATCTTTGGCTAGTAGTTAAAAACTGAAAATCTTGATTTCTCAAACTTTTTCCTGCTGCCCAAACTAAAGCAGATTGTAAGTCTTCCCCTTGCAATAAATATGATTTATCTTCACAGTTTGAATGAAGCCATGCTTTAATTTTTGTAGAATAAGGAGGTAGTTTTTCTAACTCTTCATTAATCATTTCCTCGTGAAAAACTCTAGCATATATCGGATTCGCCACAGTTAATTTATTATCTCTTCTAACTACCAATCCAGATAACCTAAGTTCCATTTGTTCAGGACTATCATCGGCAACTATTCCAGCCAAATCATTCTGTAAAATTTGCTTATATAACCCTAATCTTCTAACTATTATTTGATCTTTTCTGAAAAGGCGATCGCGAATAGTTTTCAAATGTTCTGGTATATCTTTTGCTTCCCAATTATGAATAATTTTAGATTTAATCATCTCCTCTAATTCTATTTTATGATTAACAATGAAAACCCCATTTTCAATAATAATTTTACACACTTTTTGAGTTAAAAATGGTTGTCCATTCGTCCACGATAAAATCTCTTTTAAAACTTCCTCTGGTTGCTGACAAATTTCAACTAATCCATCCACCAAAGATAAGGCTTCATCAAACTTAAAACCAGTTAACTCAATAGCTCTACCAATATTAAAAGGTGTACTATTTAGGTCTTGACATAAATCTTGAGGTGTACTAACTCCTAACAAAGCAAAAGTTAAGCGATTATATTCTTGATTATTGGCACGTTTATTGTAACAGGAACGAATAAATACAAAAAAATCATCTACTGGAAAATCTAGAGCTAGAATACTATCAATTTCATCAATAAAAATCACAATATTGTTCTGGATTTTTGTGAGTAATATCGTTTCAATAAATTCACTTAATCGTTGTACGGGTGCGAGATAATTTCGTTCTCGCCACCAGGTACGAATATTGACATATTCTGAGAGGTTAAAATTATTTTCTAAGATGCGAAGAATACCTGCGTACCACTGTTCAGGAGTAACCCCCCGATTACCTATTTCTGAAATATCTATTGCCACACAAGAAATACCTTCTTGTTGTAATCTTTTAATCGTTCTAACTTGCAAGCTAGATTTTCCCATTTGACGAGAGTTGAGAACATAACAAAACTCACTTATTTTTAGATTTTTATATAGGTCTTCATCTGCTTGTCGCTTGACGTAGTTGGGTGAATTTCTGGGGAGACAACCACCGACTTGATAATAGGATTTTTGTGTTGAGTTATTCATGGCAAGAATGTATTTATTAACTAAGTTAACAGTCATAACTTTTCTTGGTTAGATTGAGGAAAGCTATAAGCAGTTGTGCAAAATTACAGCGTATTCGGTGGTTTATGAAGTTGCATGCAACGTCTGTACAGAGTAGGAGTTAGGAAAGAATATAGTTTTTTCCATCCTGAGTATTTTATTCAATAAGCTTTCATTATTTGGACTCTGAACTACTGTGCCACATTTACATGGAAATCTGCTGTAATTTAATATTTGGAGAAGGCAAAGAAGTTAGAAATGTTTATTAGATTAGATATCTCCGAAAAAAATATAATGATGATATTTTAAACTTGAAAAACTAAGAAGGAGCAAGGAAAAAGGGAAAAGAGAAAGATGATAAAAACACTATTTTATCAATATTAATTAGGACTTACGCAGTAAAACGTATTTTCGTCATTGCGACCGACAGGGTTTGCGTAGCAGTCCAGAACAGATAGCAATCTCAAGTCCTAGTTTTTCGTAACTCATGCGTAAGTCCTGAATATATAGATATAGCGTTTCTCAAATTGCTGAGGTAGAGTTCTTTTTCTTGTTTTCTATTCTCTGTTGCCCGTATCGTTAACGATAGTTGCGTGCAAACTAATCGCCGTTTTGTGCTTCGCAGAGCTTTCTCTAATATCAAATCTGCTGATTTCGGTAAAAAAAAGGGCGTTGCTGAGTGGTAATGATTTTGAGATTAACTTTGGGTGCAAAACATCAGTTTTTCAATTTTACCTTCAGCTAATAGACATCTCCAAGAATCAAAAATCAATATCTATATCCCAAAGAAATTATCAATTCTTTCCCCTCTAGGGAGGGGGAGGGGCGAGGGGTGGGTTCCCTACAGCAAAGCTGCCTACTCCCTAATCCCTATGGGTAGAGTAGATGTCTAATTATCATTACATTTAAGCAACGCCAAAAAAAGTTCCATCTGAGCACCATTGCCAAATTTTTCTCGATATCTCCATTTCCTCACCCTCCCCACACTCTTTATATCATGTCCACACTTTATCGTTTGTGTAAACCCAAGCGTGAATATCTACAGAAAATTTAATTAAGTTTTTTCGGACTTTTAAGTCTTCTGTTCTAGATAACTAAAGCCTTCTTCCTTTATTAAGTAAATTGAAAATTTTAGGTAGAGACAGAATATAACAATAGGCAATTCATAAAATAGAAGCACTGCCAATAACAAATCAGTTTTGGTAAAATACCTGGCTGTTATTATCTTAAATTTGCGTAGTAATTGAAAAATAACTTCAGAATTAGAAGAACAAGACAGAAAATTAATTACTCACTAACCGCTACTTCCAGCAGATAAAATTACTTCATAAAACTAGCGTAATCGATCCATATTCTCAACAGGGATCAGATTTTATATACTCAACTAAATTTGCATATCAAATGCTTAAAATTATATTTTAATCATAATTTGAGTTGAATATTATCAAGATTTTGTAAAGATTTTCATAAAAAAAGTAAAGATTTCGTGAAGTTAAAAAATTATCTGAATTAAGTCTTTTATATATTTACACAGATATTATAAAATGATATAGTATATGTAGATAAGTAACTAAACCGTAAACAATGCAACTGCAAAGTTAATAAAATTAACAGATATTTCTAACATTAAGTGTTAGTCCGTAAATTCAAAATTACGGTTAAACTGCTCAAAAAGGTTTACTACCTTAACTAAGAAATCATCTCAAGTTGTAACGGTCGATTTAAACTTTACAGGGTCATCTATTTCTGGGATAGCAATTGCGTTGAGCAGAACAGAGTTCTATTGCTTCCCAGAGTCGAGCTACTAACACTTATTACTCCCTGATAAAGTAGAAAAAGATGCCTAAAAAAGCCTATCTAAAATCTCACCTGAGTGAAATAGAAATCAAAACACGTTATCTCCAAACTAGAGATAGAGTAGAATCTCGACGCTGGCACCTTTTGTGGTTGGTGTCTCAAAAGTGGACGATTAAAGAAGCAGCTAAAGCTTTGGGTCTTAACTATGATTATGCTAAAGATATAGTAAAAAATTACAATCAACAAGGACCAAATGCCATTTTGAATCGACGGAAAACCAGGAAATTTTATCCTTCTCATGCTTTACTGACACTAGAACAACAAGAACAATTACGCATAGCACTCAAAAATCCACCCACAGACCAAGAAACCTGGACTGGACCGAAAGTGGCAGAATGGATTGCGAAGACTATTGGACGCGATCGCGTTTCTCCCCAACGTGGATGGGAATATATGAAACGATGTAGTTCCAATTCTTAAATTTCCTGAATACACCAACGTTTAATCTTTTTACTCTATTACATAGTAGTGGCGTGTGACAGCTCAATTAATGATGCCGTCACACATTACTATATAGATAGTGCGTTATTTCATGTCCGTTTAATAGCGGTTCTTAGGTGCTAGATCATAGGTGTAAATTCAAGATAGAACACTGGAAACGGAGCATAAATTTTGGATATTCCTTTCTTTTCGCGCATCAATTTTGAGGAAAAATCATCTGAAGGAGTGTTGAATTTTTTGTATTATTTCTCCCCACATCTTCCCTCTTACCTCCTGACTCCTTGCTTTTTGTATTATTTCTCCCCACATCTTCCCTCTTACCTCCTGTCTCCTGTCTCCTGTCTCCTGACTCCTTGCTAAATTTATGAAGATACGATCAGGGGTTCTATATAATGTCTGTTTAATAGCGTTCAGGAAAAACTTTCTTATCCTCTTCCTTCTTCTTCCCTCCTGACTCCTGACTCCTGACTCCTGACTCCTTCATCAGCAACTTTCAATTCATCAATATTCCAAAAAGCTCCACCAATAGCAGAGAATTTTAAATTCTCTATACGATCGCGAACTGCTTGCAACGAAAGAGGATTTACTAAAAAAAATATAGGCAACTGTTCCGCAACAATTTGCTGAAACTGACCATAAATTTCTCGACGTTCATTCTCATCTACCGTCTGATATCCAGCAGTAAATAAACGGTCAATTTCTTGCTCCCAATTAGAAACTTGCCAATTTTGCATTGGTGTTTCCCCAGGTTTAGCACCAAGATTAAATTGATGAAATGAACCTGTACTTAACCAAAATAAAGAGAGTAAATTTGGCTCAAAATCTGCACCAGGAACACCAAAAGCTCCGACATAACATTCCCAATCTCTACGAAGTAATAGCTTTTCTAAAACAGTATTGAAATTGAGTACCTGTAAATTAGCTTGAATCCCAATTTTGCTTAAATCTTCTTTGACTTGAACTGCTGTATCTATTCTGAGTTTTTCTTCAGATTTTACTAAAATTGTAAATTCTACTCGGTTACCATCCTTGTCTAATAATTCATTTGCTTTATTATATTGAAAACCAGCATCTAACAATAAATTTATGGATTTTTCAAGATTATAATTATAAACCTTTAATCCTGCTTCTGGAGATAAATAATAAGGACTTTGTACCCCCAGAGCAGAATGTTGTATTGTTCCTAAACCTCGATAAATATTATTATTTATCTGTTGACGGTCAATAGCATAAGCAACTGCCTGACGAAACGCCAAATTATTAAACCAACCAGACTTAATAGGATTTAAAAAAGGCTTACCTTCCGAATTTTTAGCTTGATTAAGATTAAAACCAACAAACTGATAGCCAACTTGAGGACCACCATTATAAATCTGATATTTTCCTCGTTTTTCTTCTCGTTTCAGTAATTGAAATGCTTCGGCATTTACTCGTAGAGTATCTAGTTCCCCAGAACGAAATCTGAGCAATTGATTATCGGTTGAAGGAATGATTTGGATAATAGTTTCATCGATATAAGGCAGTGAATTACCCATGGCATCGGAACGCCAATAAAAGGGATTTTTTTGTAAAATAATTCTTTGAGAAGGTATGTAACCGGCAAGTTTAAATGCGCCATTACTAATGATTTTTTGTGGTTCTGTGTTCGTATTCCAGGTTGATAAAAATAGAGGTTTACCATCAGGATCAATTGATAAAATAGTATCTTGCAAAACATGAGCTGGTAAAACTTTCAATTGCTCTACATATCGGAGAAATGGGGCGAATGGTTCGGGTAAGATAAATTCAACTCTTTGTTGATCGAGTTTTTTTACAGAAGGAAAAGCACTATTACTACCAATTCTTAAAAAGTCTCTATAAATAGTAGGAATATTTTTATTTAGATAAATATCTTGATAGGTAAAGACAACATCATCAGCAGTGAGAGGTTCCCCATCAGACCATTTTAATCCTGAGCGTAATGTAAAGATAATTCGTCTTTTATCTTCAGACAAAACCCAAGATTCTGCTAATGCTGGTTGTAACTCTCCAGTTAGACCATTTTCTGATAGTAATCCTTCATAAATAAACTTAAAAATCCCATAAGGAGAACGAGATATTGGATAGTTAAAAGTAGGCGGCGCACTAGGAAGAGCTAAAACTAATTTTGAATTATTATTAATTTGTGAATTTAATAAAATTGGGCGACAACCACTTATTAAAATCAATAAACAACATAATAAAAATCCAATTGAAGAATGTAGCACTCGAAAAATCATAAACTTAGGAATAATAAAATTAATTTTGTTTAACTTTCTTAGTTTTTGTTTGTAGTTGGGCTTGAGATCTTACAATACTTATATGAAATACGTTATACCAAATCTCAAAAGTCTTGCTACATCTCCTTTATAGTAGGGAGTAGGGACTAGGGAGTAGGGACTAGGGTGAAAAGAGATAAGATATCTTGGTTTAATGCCGATAATCGTTATAAACATTACTAAACGATTATTATTACTTAATAACTGAAGTTCATCGGAAGTATAGCATTATTTTTGGTAATTGGTATTAATATTTGCTACCAAAAATTGATAGGGAGACGGGAAGATTCGTAAGTAGCACAATTTTTTGTATTTCATATAAGTATTGTTGCTCAAGCAAAACTACGAAGCTATATTATAAATCTTCTACTTTCCTACTCCCTACTTTCAAGAATATGTAGGAAAAATGGGTGATATTTGATATTTTACCATTTAAAAAAAAAGAATGTTATGAATAATATCAAATCCGTTTGATCGGACAAAAAAAATATTCAATCGTCATAACTACGCTCATCTTTGTGATTCTCTCTAATCCTGACTCCTGACTACTAGAGACTTAACCATTCTATAACTGTTTAACCGGATTTGATATAATTTGGATGATTATGGGGATATACCCTTAACGAAAAATATAAGTTCCGACCTAAAAAACAATATCGAAGCCATTTATTCTGACTCCTGACTCCTGAGGACTGACTCCTAATAAATAGTCTACCTATTTGTAGCAAATATTTATCAAACTGATATTACTTCTGAGTAAATGCCCAAACTCCATCCCAGTTTTTCGGCACACCAGTTGCTGTTAACTCCTCAATTCTTTCTAGATAAAGTTGGGATGTTTGGTCTGAAGAATTAACTGCTAATACTTTCTCAAAATAATTCTTAGCACCAACCAAATCTCCCAAACGATAATACTCTACAGCTAATTCAAAATCTGCCTGAGTTTTTAATTTTAATTCTCGCACAGAATCTACTTCTCCATCAAGCACCTCATAAACATTAATTGGTTCATCTCTACCCTTAACAGACGCTCTATCTAGAAATCTAATTTGATATTTTTGAGGATATTTTAAACTCTTAAAAGCTGACTCAGAAATTAATAAAGAAACTCCATAATACTTAGTCAAACCTTCTAAACGTGAAGTCAAATTCACATTATGAGAAAGTGCATCTCCTGACATTCGAGTTTCCTCTCCAATGATGCCAACCATCATATGACCCCAATGAATACCAATGCCGATTTTCATCGGTAACAAACCCATCGCTTTTAGAGTCTGATTATATTTCTGTAATGTCTTAAGTTGAGAAATAGCTGACTGTATAGCATCATCAGCGCCTTCAGGAAATACAGCCATAATACCATCTCCCATAAACTTAATAATTAAACCATTGTAAGCGCGAATTTCTGGACAAACTTGTTGTAAATAACCATTGACAAAACCAAAAGTTTCTTGAGAAGTCATCTTTTCAGATATACTGGTAAAAGAGCGAATATCAGAAAAGAATATAGCCATTTTTTTACTCACCCGATCGCCTAAATTGACATCAAGAATATTTTCTTTTGATAGCAATTTTACATATTCGTGGGGTACAAAACGTCCGTAAGCATTAGTGATTTTTGATAATTGAAGATGGGTTTTAACCCTAGTTAATAATTCATCTTTAGCAAAGGGTTTAGTCAAATAATCATTGGCACCAAATCGGAAACCCATAACTAAATCAGCTACTCTATTTTTAGCAGTTAACATCAAGATGGGCAAACTTTGAGCAGGATATTTTTCCCGAACTTTAGCGCAGACTTCATAACCAGACATATTAGGCATCATTACATCTAGTAAAATCATGTCAATATTCTTGTCTTTATCCAAAGCTGCCAAAGCTTCTTTTCCGTCTAATGCTTGAGTAACATGATAGTTATTAGCTTTGAGATGGTTGTTCAAAACTTGAATATTTATAGGTTCATCATCGACAATCAAAATATGAAAGCTACTATTGTAAATATTAGTATCAAGAGGAGTTATTTCTTCAATTTCTACTTGCTCTTCAATATAATGAATACTTTTTATTGAAGGATTCAAGGTTTCTTCTAAAGTTTCTTGAGAAATTGGTAAGGTAAAACTAAAGCGAGAACCAACATCCACTTCAGACTCAACCCAAATATGACCGCCGTGGAGTTCAACTAATTGTTTTGTGACTGCTAACCCTAAACCTGTGCCACCGTACTTTCTTGCTGTAGAACCTTCAGCTTGCTCAAAAGATTCAAAGATGCGGTCTAATTTATCAGCAGGAATACCAATACCAGTATCAGAGATAGCGATTACCAGTCTTTCCAATTCAAGGTAAGAGCGATCGCTCTTTTGAGATTTTATAGTAAGATCGCTAACTAATGCAGCTGAAATTTCAATTACTCCAGATTCAGTAAATTTGATAGCATTGCCAATTAAATTATAAAAAATTTGTTGCAAACGATTTTCATCAGCATAAACTGGAGGTAAATTTTTGGGAATAGTGTTGATTAATTGCAGGTTTTTCTTTTTTAAAGAAACTTGGCTTAAAGCTACCACTACTTCAACCGCTCCACGCACATCAACTGGTTTAATTTGCAATTCTAATTTTTGATGTCTGAGCTTTGAAAAGTCAAGAATATCGTTGACAAGATTAGATAGACGACGAGCGCTATAAACTATCATACTTAAGTTGGAATTGGCGACCGGATTTAACTCTTCAGTGCTACCTTCCAAGATAAATTCACCAAGACCAATAATCCCATTAAGTGGGGTTCGGAGTTCGTGGGAGGTGTTAGCTAAAAATTCGTCTTTGAGGCGGTCTAGTTGTTTGAGCTGCTCGTTTTGTGTTTCTAAAGTTTGAAAAGAATTTTTAAGTTGACTTGCCATGAGATTAAAAGAGTTGGCAAGTTCGCCTACTTCATCACGACGGTGAATATTGAGTTGATTTTCCCATTTGCCTTCAGCGATTTCTTTAGCCGCAGAATTAAGTTGTAAAATAGGTTGGGAAATCCAGTTCGTAGTGACTATTCCTACTAATATAGCTACAATCAGAGCAGCAAGACTGAACAAAATTGTGTTCTGAGTGTTGGTATTAATTTTTTCCATGAAGTCATTTTCGGGAACGATAACTACTACTAACCAGTCAATCCCTTTACCATCCTTAACTGGCATGATGCTAGCATAATACCACTCTCCATCAATCGGAAAATTGATTTGTTTGCTACCCTCAATTTCATCAAAATTACCGAACTCTTTTTGTAAGTGTTTGGCCGTGGAACTTACTGTAATGTTATCACTATCAATAGCTTGTAAGCGTTTAATTTTTTTCTTTTTACCAAATTCAATAGTGAGGAATGGTTGGGAAATCTGAGAGCTAACAACTAAATCTCCCGATCGCTCCATAATAAAACTTTGTCCATTGGGACTAATATTTAAGTTTTTGAGAAATTCTGTAATCCTAGTCAAGCTGGTCTGATTTGCTAAAACCCCGATTAACTGGCCAGTAGAATTAAAAATAGGTCTGACGGCGGATATATCCAAAGATGTATTAGCACGAGAGAAAGCTGCATAAATAGAACTCCATGTGGGTTGACCAAGTTTTTTTGCCGCTTGATACCAGGGACGACCCCTGGGGTCATACTCTTTGACTTTCACAAACTCTTCCGCATTACCCTGAGAATCTAGTCGATAAATTTCACGAACTGGTTGAGTAGCTATAGTACGAATCCGGAAGACAATTTCAGGATGATCAGGATTAAGTTCAACACCAATAAATTCTCCCTGCTCATTACCGAAAAAAAGGTCGCTTTCCAAATCCCCTTCTTTGATAATTTGCCAAAAATAGGCTCGCATTGCCCCAAAATTGTAGACATCTAAATTGCCACTTTCAATTGCATCATTGGTTACTCTTAGCACCTGATAAGACTTGTTGAGATAACTTAAAACGTGCTGTTCAATACGAGTGCTAATTTCCTTAGTTAACTGGTTTGCAAGAGTATCGACAGTTTGGCGTCCATTGGTAAAAGAAAAATATCCTACTAATCCCACAGCACTAACAATTTGCAGAATAAAAGGGACAATAAGGACAGTTTTGAGAGGAAGTTTGCTAAACATTTTGCCCAGTGTGAGAGATAGAGGTTTGAATACCATAAAAGCTTTAAGTTTATTTATAATATATCTCTGAACTTGAATTTAGTCACATACTATTTCACAGAAGTCAAAGGTTAAAATCATAGAAAATCAGAGATTTATTAAATTCTCAAACCAATTACTTTTGAGTAAATGCCCAAACCCCATCCCAGTTTTTGGGCACACCAATTGCTGTTAACTCCTCAATTCTTTCTAGATAAAGTTGAGCTGTTTGATCTAAAGAATTAACGGCTAATACTTTCTCAAAATAATCTTTGGCAGAAACGAAATCTCCCAAGCGATAAAACTCTACACCCAATGCAAAATCTGCGTGAGTTTTTAATTTTAATTCTCGTACATAATCAATTTCTCCATCTAGAACTTCATAAACATTAATAGCTTGATGTCTACCTTTTACAGATGCACGGTCTAAAAATCTAATTTGATATTTTTCTGTATCTTTCAAACCCTGAAAAGCTGATTCAGAAATTAATAAAGAAACTCCGTAATATTTAGTTAAACTTTCCAAACGAGCTGTCAAATTCACATTATCAGAAAGTGCATCTCCTGACATTCGATTTGGCTCTCCCACAATACCAACCATGATCAAACCTACATGGATGCCAATTCCTACCTGAATTGGGGGTAAACCTTCTGCTTGTAGGGTTTGATTATATTCTTGTAATTTCCGAAGTTTACCAATAGCAGCTTGCACAGCATCATCAGCGCCATCAGGAAATACTGCCATAATGCCATCTCCCATAAACTTAATAATTAAACCATTCCGGTCACGAATTTCTGGGGAAACTTGTTTTAAATAACCATTGACAAAAGCAAAAGTTTCTTGAGCTGTCATGTTTTCAGATAGAGTGCTAAAAGAACGAATATCAGAAAAGAAAATTGCCATTTCTTTACTCACACGGTCTCCTAATTTCACATCAAGAATATTTTCTTTTGATAGTAATTTTACATATTCGTAAGGGACAAAACGTTCATAGGAATTAGTAATTTTTGATAATTGAATATGGGTTTTAATCCGAGCTAATAATTCATCTTTAGCAAAAGGTTTAGTCAGATAATCATTAGCACCAAATTGGAAACCCATGACTAGATCGGCGACTTGATTTTTAGCAGTTAACATTAGGATCGGTAAACTTTGGGCAGGATATTTTTCCCTAATTTTAGCGCAAACTTCATAACCAGATATCTGAGGCATCATCACATCTAGCAAAATCAGATCGATATTCTGATTAGTATCTAAAGCAGCTAAAGCTTCTTTTCCATTTAATGCTTGAGTAACTTGATAGTTATTGGCTTTTAAGTAGTTACTTAAAACTTGAATGTTTATAGCTTCATCATCAACAATTAAAATATGAAAGTTACTATTAGCAATATCAGTCTTAAGAGGAGTAATTTCTTGAGGTTTTTCTACTAGATCTACAAAATAACGAATACTATTGACGGTGGAAATAATGGAGGTTTCTGCTACAGATTCTTGTGAAATTGGTAGGGTAAAGTAAAATCGGGAACCAACACCAACTTCAGACTCCACCCAGATATGACCGCCGTGGAGTTCAACTAATTGTTTCGTGACTGCTAACCCTAAACCTGTACCCCCATATTTTCTAGCTGTGGAACCTTCTGCTTGTTCAAAAGAGTTAAAGATGCGGTCTAGTCGATCCGCAGGAATACCGATACCAGTATCCGAGACGGCGATCGTCAGTTGTTGAGATTGCTCTATATTTTGATTGAAGTATTCTGGGACTGGAATTTGCTGATGGGGGTTTCTAGAATTGTGGCCAATTAATTCTGCCCAAATTTCGACTTTACCAGACTCAGTAAATTTAATAGCATTCCCAATTAAGTTATAGAGAATTTGTTGTAAACGATTTTCATCGGCACGGACGGGGGGTAAGTCTTTAGAAATGTGATTTACTAACTGTAGATATTGATTTTTGCTGACCAAAAATTTATTTAAGTTAACTACTGTCTCTACTACTCCATAAACATTAATAGCTCTAGTTTGTAATTCTAGTGTATGGTGTCTGATTTTAGAGAAGTCAAGAATGTCGTTGACAAGATTAGATAGACGACGAGCACTAGAAACTATCATGCTTAAGTTAGAGCTAGTGAGTGAATTTAGCTGTACTTTATCTCCTTCTAAAAGAAATTCGCCAATACCAATAATGCCATTGAGGGGGGTTCGGAGTTCGTGAGAGGTGTTGGCTAAAAACTCGTCTTTGAGGCGGTCTAGTTGTTTGAGTTGTTCATTTTTTGCCTCTAAGGTGTCAAAGGAATTTTTGAGTTGGTTGGCCATCAGATTAAAAGAGTTGGCGAGTTCACCTACTTCGTCACGACGATGAATATTGAGGGTGTTTTCCCATTGACCTTCAGCAATTTTTTTCGCAGCAGAATTAATTTGTAAAATCGGTTGAGTAACCCAGTGAGTAGTGACTATTCCTACCAATATAGCTATAGTCAAAGCACCAAAACTTAATAAAATAGTGGTCTTGGTGTTGGCGTTGATTTGTGCCATGAAGTCATTTTCAGGAATGACCACAACCACTAACCAATCAATACCTTTACCATCTTTAATTGGCATGACTCTGGTATAGTACCAAGCTCCATCAATTAGAAATTTAAGTTGTTGATCGCTATTAATATTTTTAAAATCACCAAAATGTTGTTGCAGTTGCTCGACAGTGGCACTTAGTGTAGGGTCATTACTTTCAATGGCAGGTAGACGTTCGATCTTCCTCTTTTGGACTTCTCCAGTAATGATAAATGGTTTCTTAATTTTAGAACTAGCTACTAAATCTCCTGATCGCTCCATAATAAAACTCTGTCCGTTAGCGCTGATATATAAGTTACTCAGGAAATTTGTGACCTGCACGAGGGTTGTTTTATTTGAAAGAACTCCCACAAACTGCCCACTTGAGTTGAAAATAGGTCTGACTGCTGATATGTCTAAGGAGGCATTTTCACGGGAAAAGGAGGCAAAAATTGGACTCCAGGTTGGTTCACCTAACTGCTTTGCTGCTTTATACCATGGGCGATCGCGAGGATCGTAAGCTTTTCCTTTTAAATATTCGCTGATGTTACCCTCATTATTAAGTAAGTAAGTTTCCCGAATAGGTTGAGTTGCGATGTTACGAATTTTAAAAAGAATATCTCCATCTTCTAAACGTTCAACCTCGATAAATTCTCCTTCTTCATTGCCAAAGGAGAGATAATCTTCTAAATCTTTTTCTTTTACCACTTGCCAAAAGTAAAGTCTCAGACCAGCAAAATCATCAACATCCAAATTTTCACTTTCTATGGCATAATTGGTTACTCTTAAAACTTGATGAGATTTATTTAGATATCCTAAAACGTGCTGTTCAATACCACTGCTAATTTTTTGGGTTAACTGGTTAGCAAGGTTATCAACGGTTTGTCGCCCATTGATAAAAGAAAAATATCCCACTAATCCCACAGCACCAAAGATTTGTAGAACAAAAGGGACAATGAGGACTGTTTTCAGGGGAAATTTGCTAAACATTTTGCCCAGGTTAAAAGATAGAGGTGTGAACTACCCAATGCTATAGCTATTGCTATAGGATAGGTTTCCATCTTCGCTGGGAATAGCATCTAACAAAACTGATGTTTTGCCAGGTGACTTACATTCCCTCAGATTGGCAGTAGAGCTAGTTCCTAACTCCTGTCTTGAGTGCATTTGACATTTGTCGCGCAACGGCAAATTACGCACTCGCAATATCCGCAAGGCTTCATTTTTGATATTGATTGCAGCATTAATTTCTCTATTATGGGTTGTATGACAATGCTCGCAAGTCCAATTTTTCACATTCAGAGACAAACTACCAACTTGATTTAAACAAATATTACAAGTTTGTGAATAAGGCAAAAAACGATCGACTTCTATATAAATTCTTCCCTCTCTTTCTGCCTTATAACTAAGCATTGTTTCAAACATTCCCCAAGCAGAATCACTAATAGATGCAGCTAAATTATGGTATGCACTACCAGGTGCGTCTTTCACCGACGCCGGGTCACACCGCTTTTTTATAGCCAGATTTTCTACTGCAATTACTTGGTTTTCGTTTACTATCTTGCGGGATAGCTTGTGTAGAAAATCTTCGCGGCATCTAGCTATTTTACCCTGTAATCTAGCTATTTTTATGCGTGCTTTATTTCGTGTATTGCTTCCTTTTTGTTTACGAGCTAATTTGTGCTGCTTCCGTTTGAGATTAAGAGTATATTTAGCAATATTCTTAGGATTTTGATATTTTGAACCATCTGATGTTATACAAAAATGAGTTAATCCTAAATCAATTCCTATTGCTTTTCCTTCTGCTAGTTTTTCAGGATTCACTAGATCATCTTCAACTAAAACAGAAACAAAATATTTACCATCTGGATTCACAGAAACAGTTACAGTCTTGATTTCCCCTGAAAAATCTCTATGGCGACGATAATAAACTAATCCAATTTTAGGTAGTTTGATATAGTTATCCTGAAATTCTACATTTTGAGGATAAGTAATAGATTGTCTACCTTTTTTAGACTTAAATTTTGGTAACTTCGCCTGTCTATCAAAGAAGTTTTTGTAAGCTGTAGATAAGTTTAATGCTACTACTTGGAGACACTGAGAATAAGTATCTGTTTTTAGCCATTCATGCTCTTTTTTAAGTTGAGGAAGCATTTTTTGAATAGCTGCTCTACTGAGACTTTTTCCAGTGTTTTTGTAGGTTTCATGGCATAAATTTAGTGAATAGTTCCAAAACCATCTACAACAACCAAAGCTCTTCGCTAAAGCCAATTGCTGTTCTGATGTTGGATATATTCTATACTTATATGCCTGATACATTTATCACTTATCTATAACAATGATAAAATTTTAGCATATATTTTTATGTACCTACAACTATAGCGCTACGCAAATAAGCTCTTGACATTCCTCTGTTCCCTATTCCCACCAAAGTTTAAAGTTTATTGTCAAACGCCAAAAGACGTAGTGCTATATATTGATTGTGATTAATACCAACACCAAGACTGCACTATGATGCGGGACTTATCACAACATCAAGTTATATCATGTCCGCTTGAATACTTATACTTTGGTGGAAGGAAGGCAGAGGGCAGCGGGAGCTGCTATGCTGTTTGCGTAGCATTCCGTAGGAAAGGGTTTCTTTCAATTGAAACTTAATTCTATACACGCTCCGATGCTACTGGACATGATATTAAAAGTAATATGTTTAATCCAACTTGATACGGTCTCGGGGTCTCCCGTTATAATCTGCGATTTAACGGGAGGGGAATTGCCGAGCTGTAAATTAAAAAAGTATCGATTGATGTTTAAATATAGCAATAAAGAGTAGTATAAAAATTATGATAATTACTCATTGCTACAAAATTAAGCCCACTCCTGAACAGTCAGTCAAAATTGATTATTGGCTAGAGCTGTTACGAAGACATTGGAATTATGCTCTTGGTCAAAGACTAGATTGGTTAAATAGAACTAGATGTCAAGTTGACCGTTGTTCATTAATTTCATGTCCAATTGGTGAAATTTCTAGTAGACCAGATTATTATTTTCAACAATCAGCACTTAAACAGACAAAAAAGCTATTTCCCGACTACAAAGAAATCTCCATACGAAGTTCAACAAATTAACTTACAAAGACTAGATAAAGCTTGGAAACGTTGGCTAATACCTGATAAAACTGGTAAACGTGGAGGAAGGCCAAGATTTAAAAAATCAGGAAAGTTAAGGTCATTGTGTTTTAGTAGAGTTAATCATCCGCTCATCAGCAATAAAATTTGATGGAAAACAAATAATTACTACGAGGTTTGGTGCGATTCGAGTCATAGTTCATAGACCAATTCCAGATGGTTTTACAATTAAAACTGCAACTATAACCAAGAAAGCTGATGGTTATTATGTAAGTTTTAGCTTAGAAGATAAGTCAGTACCTAGTTTAATTTCTACAGAAAATATCAAAACTGCTGTAGGTATTGATGTAGGGTTAAAAGAGTTTTTAACTACTCATACTGGTGAAACTGTTTCTGTACCTAAATTTTAGAGAAAATCTCAATCTAATTTAGCAAGAAAGCAAAGAAAAATAGCTAGAAAAGAAATTGGGTCAAACAACTGGAAAAAAGCACAAAATAAAATAGCTAGACTACATCAACATATTGCTAGGCAAAGAGAATATTTTTATTATAAAACTGCTCATAAATTGGCGAGTAAATATGACCTAATTGCTGTAGAATACCTGAATATTAAAGGTTTAGCTAGAAACACAAAACTATCAAAATCAATTTATGATGTAGGTAAATAATGAATAATGAATAATGAATAATGAATGATATCAAATCCGTTGGCTTCACAGTAGTATAATACTGTCGATCGTCATACAATCGGTAAGGAAAATGGCCATCCCCCCTACAATATAGACTCTTATCTTTAAAGATTAAATAACACCCATGCTACCGGATTTGATATGATTCTTTAATAATTAATTATTAATTATTAATTATTAATTATTTAAGGTGTTCATATAATAAAAGTTAATCCTCACAATACGTCACATGCATTGTAGTAATTGTGGTCAAAAAGTGCCTAAGACTTTATCAGTTAGAACTCATTCTTGTCCTAAATGTAAAGTAGTTTTAGATAGAGATGAAAACGCTGCAATTAATATATTAAATAAAGCGTTAAACGAGGTGGGTATCATCTTGTCTGCTTGTGGAGGCTTAGATATTGGTCAGCCTGTGTTCGCGCAGCGTTGCGCCAGCAAAACAAGAAACTTCTTTGTCTGAGAAGCTCCCGTTATAATCTTTGATTTAACGGGAGAGAACTTCACAATTAAACACTAGCTTTCACAGGTAGAATGGCTTAAGCAATTATACTGAAAAAAAAATTAAAATTTCCACTTTGTATAGACTACTAATTAAAGTCTTGAATGAGGAAATTGTATGAATATTCATCAAAATCAAATTCATGGTCAGTTTTTTTGACTTTCCTCAAAAAAAGTGCTATTTAAAAGATTCCCAAAATTTAACTCTACATTATACGAACTTTTGACTATTTAATTTTGACTTTTGACTCCCCCCCCCCTACATAACCATTAAAAAAATTGATCTTTAGTTTGATCCCAGGAAAGTCTGTGTAAGAATGCTTATTAGTTTTGTCTACTTAATTAAGAATTATAAAGTAACCATAAACAATGGAAGCCCTTTATCAATATGCCTGGCTGATTCCATTATTGCCCCTACTTGGAGCAATGGTAGTCGGCCTGGGACTAATATCCTATAGTCAAGCCACAAGTAATTTGCGACGGGGATCTGCAATATTCATAGTCTCCCTGTTAGGAACTGCAATGGTTCTCTCCTTTGCCATACTCTGGAGTCAAATTAATGGCCATGAAACCTATACTCAAATGTTTGAGTGGGCAGCAGCAGGTGACTTTAAACTCAGTATGGGCTACACCATCGACCATCTGACTGCCCTCATGTTAGTTATTGTAACTACTGTTGCCTTTTTGGTAATGGTCTATACCGATGGTTACATGGCTCACGACCCCGGTTATGTACGCTTTTATGCCTACTTGAGCTTATTTAGCTCCTCAATGTTAGGTCTAGTTGTCTCTCCAAACCTGGTCCAGGTCTATATCTTTTGGGAACTGGTAGGTGTATCTTCCTACTTACTAATAGGTTTCTGGTACGACCGGAAAGCAGCAGCAGATGCCTGTCAAAAAGCTTTTGTGACCAACCGCGTCGGTGACTTTGGTCTGCTATTAGGGATGCTCGGAATTTACTGGGCGACTGGTAGCTTTGAATTTGAAGTCATGGGCGTTCGTCTAGAACAACTGGTAGAAACTGGCGCTCTGAGTGCTGGTTTAGCTACCCTGTTTGGTGTTTTAGTCTTTTTAGGACCTGCGGCCAAGTCGGCTCAATTCCCATTGCACGTCTGGTTACCAGATGCGATGGAAGGCCCTACACCAATTTCTGCTCTAATCCACGCAGCGACAATGGTAGCTGCTGGGGTTTTCCTAGTTGCGCGGATGTATCCAGTATTTGAACATCTGCCAGTAGTAATGAACATTATTGCTTGGACAGGAGCCTTCACAGCTTTTCTAGGGGCAACGATCGCCATTACTCAAAATGACATTAAAAAAGGTCTTGCCTATTCCACTATTTCCCAATTGGGATATATGGTCATGGCAATGGGTGTGGGAGCTTATAGCGCCGGACTATTTCACCTAATGACCCACGCTTATTTCAAAGCCATGTTGTTTTTGTGTTCCGGTTCAGTTATTCATGGTATGGAAGCTGTTGTTGGTCATAACCCAGTTTTGGCGCAAGATATGCGGTTAATGGGTGGACTGCGGAAATATATGCCTGTTACCTCTGCTTGCTTTTTAATTGGTACTCTGGCAATTTGCGGTATCCCTCCTTTTGCTGGTTTTTGGTCAAAGGATGAAATTCTTGGTAGTGCTTTTGGAGCAAACCCCGCTTTATGGTTTATTGGTTGGGCAACTGCTGGAATGACTGCTTTTTATATGTTCCGGATGTATTTCTCTACTTTTGAGGGAGAGTTTCGGGGTAACGATGAGCAGATTAAACAGCAATTAATGGCTGCAAACTCTACAGGTGATAAGGTCGAGATGACCCCAGCGGTGGCTTTCGGACCAGGTGCTATGGACCCGAAAGAACTAGAACACGGCCATGATGACCATGACCACGACCATGACCACGGTCATCATAGTGACTCTCCCCATGAGTCTCCTATTAGCATGACTTTACCGTTGATGGTTTTAGCTATTCCTTCAATGATTATTGGTTTGTTAGGAACGCCTTTTGCTAATTATTTTGAGCAGTTTATCTATGCACCAGGAGAATCTTTGGCACAGGTGCTAGAGGAATTAGCGGAGTTTGACCTGACTGAATTTTTGATTATGGCAGGTAACTCTGTTGGTATTGCTTTAATTGGCATTACCTTTGCTTCGCTGATGTACTTGAGTCGTAAAATTGACCCTAGTGCGATCGCTCAAAAAATCAAGCCTCTTTACAATTTCTCTCTCAACAAGTGGTATCTGGATGACCTGAATGACTTTCTATTTGTTAAAGGTAGTCGTCGTCTAGCACGTCAAGTTTTGGAAGTAGACTACAAAGTAGTTGATGGAGCTGTTAACTTAACAGGTTTTATTACACTTCTGACTGGGGAAGGTTTGAAATATTTAGAAAATGGTCGCGCTCAGTTTTATGCCCTCATTGTATTTGTAGCGGTGTTGGGTTTAGTAGTCTTTTCTGGAGTTTAGAGGGAACAGGGAACAGGGAATAGGGAACAGGGAATAGGGAACAGAAAATTAAGAATTTCGAGTAATATTTTTTCTTCTTCCTTTTTCCTTCTTCCTTCTTCCTTCTTCCTTCTTCAAAAATTTTAAAAGTGAGATTTGATATTTATGGCTAATTTTCCTTGGTTGACTACAATCATCCTATTTCCAATAGTTGCATCGTTACTAATTCCGATTATTCCGGATAAAGATGGCAAAACAGTGCGGTGGTACGCCTTAATTATTGGATTAATTGATTTTGCTATTATCACTGCTGCCTTCTGTACTGGATATGACACGAATAACCCAGACCTCCAATTAGTAGAAAGTTATGCTTGGGTGCCACAATTAGACTTAAATTGGTCAGTGGGAGCAGATGGTTTATCCATGCCACTAATTATTCTGACTGGTTTTATCACAACTCTGGCAATTATGGCAGCGTGGCCTGTAACTTTTAAGCCAAAGCTGTTTTATTTCTTGATGTTGTTAATGTACGGCGGTCAAATAGCTGTATTTGCCGTGCAGGATATGTTGCTATTTTTCCTGGTTTGGGAATTAGAGTTAGTACCAGTTTACCTAATTCTCTCCATCTGGGGAGGTAAAAAACGGTTGTATGCAGCAACTAAGTTTATTCTTTATACCGCAGGTGGTTCGCTATTTATTTTGATAGCAGCGTTAACAATGGCGTTTTATGGCGATACTGTTACTTTTGATATGAGTGCGGTTGCTGCGAAAGATTATGCTCTGAATTTGCAACTATGGTTATATGGAGCGTTTTTGATTGCATACGCTGTAAAGTTGCCAATTTTCCCATTACATACCTGGTTGCCTGATGCTCACGGGGAAGCAACTGCACCCGCTCATATGTTGCTGGCAGGAATTCTGTTGAAAATGGGTGGTTATGCTCTGCTGCGGATGAATGCAGGAATGTTACCTGATGCTCACGCAGTGTTTGCTCCTATATTGGTGATTTTGGGGGTTGTCAATATTGTCTATGCCGCTTTGACTTCCTTTGCTCAACGAAACTTGAAGCGGAAAATTGCCTATTCTTCGATTTCCCACATGGGTTTTGTGTTGATTGGTATAGCTTCGTTTACCGAGATTGGTATTAGTGGAGCTGTGCTACAAATGATTTCCCACGGTTTAATTGGGGCAAGTTTGTTCTTTTTAGTGGGAGCTACTTATGACCGTACCCATACTTTAATATTGGATGAAATGGGTGGTGTCGGTCAGAAGATGAAGAAAGTGTTCGCCATGTGGACGACTTGTTCGATGGCTTCTTTGGCATTACCAGGAATGAGTGGGTTTGTAGCTGAAGTGATGGTGTTTATTGGTTTTGCCACCAGTGATGCTTATAATCAAACTTTCAAGGTGTTGGTAATATTCTTGGCTGCAGTTGGAGTGATTTTGACTCCAATTTATCTGTTGTCAATGTTGCGGGAGATTTTGTATGGTCCTGAGAATAAGGAGTTAGTAGAACACGAAGTTCTCAAGGATGCTGAACCTCGCGAGGTGTTTATTATCGGTTGTTTGTTGGTGCCAATTATTGGTATTGGTTTGTATCCCAAGATTGTGACTCAGATTTATGATGCGACGACAGTACAGTTGACAGCGCGGTTGCGAGATGCTGTACCGACGTTGATAGAATCTGGGGAAGTGGCGTTGAATAGTGAGTCTGAATTGTTGATGCGTGCGCCTGCGATTAAGTAGTGCGAGCTAGTTGAAAAATTTAGAGTCCTGATTAGAAACCCAGTAGTTCGGTTAGCCGTTCTATTGGGTATTTTGTTGTAAGCATTCAGCCATCATATCATCATAGCGCAACTCAGAACTCAGAAGTCAAAACCCATAAGTCATACAAACTCGATTTAGTATGACTCCTTCTTCAAAAAGCGACACTTTATTTATTAGTTAAGTTTGGTCTTATTAAAAAATTTATAGCTTTTAAAGGCTATACCTAAACCACCAATAATCAATAAGCTTAAACCAGAATATGGCTCATTAACAGTCGCAATACTGACTGTATTAATTCCAAAACCGCGTTGTGGTGAAGAAGTCTGAAAAACCAAGCTTTTAATATTAGCTGTATCGTTTTTTATCCCTAAAAAAACGGCAGAGTTATCCCGTGCCCCAGAAGAAATTACTGGTAATGAAAATGTTCCTAGTAAACTATTTTGATCGTCAAACGCAGATATAAAAACTTCATAATCTATGTTGGCGCTGCCACTTGCAGCAATTTGGGTTCCAGCAGCTTTAACATTTTTATCAAAAACAATGGTTAAAGGATTTGGATTTCCTGTAGGAATAATTGTAGGACTAAAGCCTGTAAATAAAATAAAATCACCAGGTGCAAAATTAGTTTGAACTCCTGGGTTGTTTTGAAAAATAAATGGTGGAGTAATATCTTCTCCAGCTGATGGAATTTCAACATTTATTCCCAAACCATTAGAAGATTTTGCTGAAAATGAATTTGAAAGAAAGTCACTAGGATTAGGAGCAAATGGGTTCAATACTTTTCCTAAACTTGACCATTCAATTTCGTCATTACTTTGTAAAGAATTCCTATCTTGAACAAATGTAATAGCACTAACTGGCTCTGATAAAAACGTTGTTAAAGCAATAAATGTAGCTAACTGAGCCTTGATAACTAATTTGCCATTAGAAGGTTTCAAAGTTTTATTTTCCTTTATTCTTAAATTAGAGCAATTATACTCTATACTCCCCAGGTTGTAATAGGAATGTAAAATACGACTTGCTGATGAATGGAATAAAATTACATTATAAAGTAACTCTAACAAAGAATATGAAAACTACACAATTTGTGACCGATAAAGAAATAATATTACCTAGAGGTAAAGTAGGAACTGTGGTAGAAATTTACGAGCAAGGAAAAGCTTTTGAGGTAGAATTTGCTAATAAAAATGGGCAAACTTACGTATTGATATCCCTCGAACTTGAAAAACTAATGTTGCTGCATATAGACTGTTCCAATCTAACATTTTGAGTGGCGTAAATATTTATTATCTGTGATATATGGAAATAGTTTAATTTTCTTGTTCCTCAACAAGACTAATCCAAACTTCCTAAATCTTGCATTTTAGACTCAATTAACTCCTTTACTTTATTAGCTGCGTAATTATTGGCACTATCATCATAGCGATCGACTTTAATCTTTATCTGGCTCACAATCTGGCTCACAGTTCCATTATTCAATTCAACTTCAATGGTAAAGCTACCGTTTGGCCTTTTCTTAGTACCCCAAGGTTGATCGACTCGAAATCCCAGAAAATTAATTTCCTGGTAAACATATGAAGACCACTTGCCTTTAATTTCATATCTTGGAATAGAGCGATCGGATGGCTCGGGAAATTCAATAAATACGCCCTCAAGATGAATATTATACTCAAAAAAGCTACCGTTTTTTCGACTGGCATCGCCCTCTTTGCCTTGTTTTTTTGCATTTTTCAATCTTTTAAGAATTTTATTCAGGTTCTGACGATCATTCGGAGGAAACTGATAGGGGGTATAATATCCCAACTCTTCCCACCACTGTTGATCGTCAAACCTTTCTATTTTTTCTTTGAGGTTTTTTAAGTCGTCTATGCGGTCTTGCCCTACCCAGTCGCTTGCGATGAGGTCATCTATAGAACCCCTAACCGTATCTTTTCTGTCCAAGATTATACTAAGTCGCGATCGCCAACCTGTTAAGCATCAGTCGAATCAAACAAAGATTAATCTTGGCTGTGGCATTTTCCAGAGTTCTTTTCCTGCCGAATGCTGCGCAAACAAAATTTTTAGTCAAGCTTTTACACCTTTCCATCCA